>JBAIWX010000020.1:0-13167 GCA_037916975.1 Gemmatimonadales bacterium | reverse complement strand
AGCGCGGTCACGTCGTCGTACGTGCCCAGGTAGCCGACGACCCGGCCGTCCCGGTCGAGCACCGGCCCCGACGACATGCTGACGGTGACGCGGGTCCCGTCCTTCCGGAGCCGCTCGGTGAGGACGCCGACGATGCGCTCGCCGCCCTCTACGGCGCGGCGCAGCCCCTCGCGCTCGATGCGGAGGTCGGGCGGGACGTGCGGCAGGGGGCCACCGACCACCTCCTCGGCGCTCCAGCCGAAGAGCCGCTCGGCGGCGTGGTTCCAGGCGAGCACCACGTCGTCGGCGGTGAGCAGCACCATCGGCAGCGAGGCCGCATCGAACACGGACGCCAGCTCGGCGTGCGCACGGGCAAAGTCCCCGCGCGAGCCCCCCAGCGGGGCAGGCACGTGCTCGGACACGATGGGAACTCCTTGGGGCGGACGGCGAGGGGGGCGCCGCGCTCCGGGAGGAGACAATCTGCGAGGTCCCGGGGCGGCGGTCGAGTCCCCCAACGCCGAGGGGCGGGTGCCCATGGCACCCGCCCCTCGCGCTGCCGGTCCGGCCGTCGGGCCGGGCCGGTTACTGGAACTCGGGCCGGCGCTGCGTGCGAAGCCGGAACGCGCGGTCGGCCTGCGGGTCGATTTCCGACTCGAGCGGCGACGCGTGCGCGCCCCACCAGAGAAGGCCGACCGCCGCGGCGGCGCCGCAGATGACCCCGATGCTCGACATGTCCATCGCATCCTCCTTGAGGCCCAGGGCCGGTGTGGACGACGACTGCGCACCCAACGTCGGCGCATCGCTCGCCGGTTCCCGGCACGAATCCGCGCGCGCCGGAGCCGCCGCATCATGAAGGAAGTGTCGTGCCAGCCGGCCGGGGGCCGGAAGTCGTTGTGGCGCGGGAAGATGCCGGGAAACGCCGCGCGGGGCGCGGGACCGGTGCGGCACCGGCGCCGCAGCGCCTTGCGGGGCGGGGGCGACGTTCAGCGGCCGAAGAGCCGCGCAAAGACCCCCGTGCCGAGGGCGTGCTCGAGCGCCTGCGCGAAGTCGCGCATGGAGGGGAAGCGCTCGGCCGGGTCGCTCGCGAGGGCGCGTGCGAGGGCGGTCTCGAGGCGCGCGGGAAGGTCGGGCCGCACCTCGCGGAGCGGCTGCGCGGTGCCGCGCAGGCGCGCGATCATCGCCTCCTGCGCGGTGCGGCCCTCGAAGGGGAGGCGCCCGCTGAAGAGCTCGAACGCGAGCACGCCGAGGGCGAAGATGTCGCTCCGCGCGTCCACGGGCCGCCCGCGCACCTGCTCGGGGCTCATGAACTCCGGCGTGCCCAGGACGATGCCGGTCTGCGTGAGCCGGGCAAGCTCGGGGCCGGGCTCGAGCGCCTTCCCGAGGCCGAAGTCCATGACGACGGCGCGGATCCCGTCGTTGCGCGCCGGGTCCGGCACGAGCATCACGTTCTCGGGCTTGAGGTCGCGGTGGACCACGCCGAGGTCGTGCGCGTGCTGGAGCCCCGCGCAGAGCTGCACGAGGAGGGCGACGCCCTCCTGGAGCGGGAAGGGGCCGCGCCGCGTTTCCGTCTCGTGGAGCGGCTCGCCGCGCAGGTACGGCATGACGAGATAGATGAGGCCGGTCTCGGTGCGGCCGTGCGCGAGGATGGGGCAGACGTTCGGGTGGTCGAAGCGCATGGCGAGCGCCGCTTCGCGGCGGAGCCGGTCCATCGAGACCTGGTCGGCGGCGAGGCGCGGGGTGAGGATCTTGAGCGCCACCTCGCGGCCCGTCGCCACCTCCTGCGCGCCATAGACATAGCTCATCCCGCCCTCGCCGACGCGGCGCAGGACGCGATAGCGCCCGTCCACCACCACGCCGGCCAGCGATCCCGCCGCCACGGGCTTGGGCGCGGCGTGCGCGGGGGCGACGTCGGTGCGCCGGGGCGGCGGGTCCGCCACCTCGATCAGCGGGGACCCGTCGCGCTCGCAGTAGCGCGCGGGGGCGGCGAACGTCGCCTGGCAGCGGGGGCAGCGGCGCATCAGGCGCTCACCCGGTTGCCGCCGGCGCGGCGCGCCTCGTCGAGGCGCCGCTCCGCGAGCTCGACCAGCGCCTCGGCGCCCGCCACGCGCGGGTCGGGCCACGCGACCACGCCGGCGCTCAGCGTGAGGCGGACGCTCCGCCCCGACTCGCCGAAGGCGTGCGCCGCGACCTTCCGCACCATGCGCTCGGCGAAGCCGCGGCCGTCGGCGAGGCTCGACTCGGGCAGGCAGACGGCGAAGCTCGCACCACCCAGCCGGCCGAGGAGGTCCATCCCGCGGAGCTCGCGCCGCAGCAGGTGCGCGAGCTGGCGCAGCACCTCGGCGGCGTAGGACTCGCCCCACGCCACCTCGACCTTCCCCGCCTGGTCGAGCTCGAGGGCGCAGCAGGCGAGCGTCTGCCCGTCGCGCTCGGCGCGGGGCATCTCGTCGGCGAGGCGCCGGGTGAACGCGGCGCGGGTGGCGCTCGCGGTGCCCGGATCGAGCTCGTCGCCCAGCGGCACCACCGCCCCCTCGGCGAGCGCGCGTTCCACCGCCTGGGCGCGCTCCAGCGCGCCGGCCGCGGCCTGGATGATCCGCTGCACGAACGCGAGGTCGGTGCGGTCGAGCGGCGCCTCGGCGCTCGTGGTGCGCAGGAAGAAGACGCCCGCGGGCGTGCCGTGGAGCTCGTAGCGGAGCGCGATCGCCGAGCGCGCCGGGAGGGGACGGCCCTCCGCGTCCCACGCGGCGCGCTCCTGCTCGTAGAGCGGGTCGGTCGCCACGTCCGCGACGAGCACCGGCTCGCCGGTCTCGAGGGCGCGGCGGATCTCGGGGTAGCGCGCGAGGTCCACGCGCAGGTCCCGGAGCGTCGGGTTCTCCGAGGCCGCCACGACGGTCCCGGTCGCGTCCCCGGGGCGGGCGAGGATGATCGAGCAGCGCGGGATGCGGAGCCCCTGCGCCACGCGGCGCACGAGGATCCGGTGGATCTCGTCCGGCTGGAGCGCGGCGGCCACGTCGGCGAGGATGTCCGACATCTCGGCGCGCGAGCGCTGCTCGAAGCGCGCCGCGTCCTGCTCGCGCGCGCGGCGGAGCTGGCCCTTCACCCGCGCGAGGAGCTCGTGGACGCGGAACGGCTTCGCGAGGTACTCGCCGGGGGCGAGCCCGAAGCGCGCGAGCACCGCGGCGTCGGGCGGGAGCGCCGAGGCGACGAGCACGCGCGCGTGGCGCCAGGCGGGCGCCTGACAGGCCGCCTCGACCTGCGCGGGCGTGGCGTCGTCGCCCGGGGCGGGATCGAGCAGCACGAGGTCGAAGGGCTCCCCGGCGAGCGCGTCCACCAGGGCGGGCCCGCCCGTTGCGGCGACGACGTCGTAGCCGTGCTCGCGCAGGATCCGCGAGAGGGTCCGCGCGAGGGCCTGGTCCTCGTCCACCAGCAGGAGGCGCGGGACGTGGCTCACGCGTGCACCAGGCGGTCGAAGACGTCGTCGTCCACGTTCCCGCCCGTGGCGACGGCCACCACGGGCCCGTCGGCGCGGACGCGGCCGGCGAGGAGCGCCGCGACCGCGATCGCCCCCGAGGGCTCGACGCGGAGCCCCGCCTCGGCGTGGAGCCACCGTACCGCCTCGGCGATCTCGGCGTCCGGCACCGTGACCGCGTCGCTCACCACCTCGCGGATGATCGCCCACGGGAGGGTGCCGATCGCGAGCGGGAGGAGCCCGTCGGCGAGGCTCTCCGCGCGCGCGAGCGTGGCCGGCGCGCCGGTGGCGAAGGCAGCCGAGAGCTTGGCGGCCCCCGCGGGCTCCACGCCGACCACGCGCACCGCGGCCCGCGTGGCGCGCACCGCGGCCGAGACGCCCGCGAGGAGCCCGCCCCCGCCGGTGGGGACGAGGAGGAGCGCCACCTCGGGGCAGTCGTCGAGGATCTCGAGGCCGACGGTGCCCTGGCCGAGGATCACGTCGGGGTGCTCGTAGGGTGGGATGAAGGCGAGCCCCTCCCGCCGCTCGAGCTCGGCCGCCACCCGCGCCCGCTCGGCGCGGGCGCAGAAGACCACCTCGCCCCCGTGACGGCGCACCCCCTCCACCTTCACTCGCGGCGAGTCGTCGGGCATCACGACCACGGCGCGCACGCCGAGGCGCCGCGCCGCGAAGGCGATCGCCTGGCCGTGGTTCCCGCTCGAGTGGGTGAGGAGGCCGCGCGCGCGCGCCGCCTCGGGGAGGCGGGTGGCGGCGGTCCAGGCGCCGCGGACCTTGAAGGCGCCGATGGGCTGGCGGAACTCCGCCTTGAGGAGGACGGGCACGCCGAGGCGCCCGGCGAGCGCGGGGAGCGGGAGGAGCGGGGTCCGCTCGGCCACGCCCGCGAGGGCGGCCGCGGCCGAACGGAGCGCGGCGAGGTCGGGCGGGGCGGCGAGCGGGACGCTCACCGCGCGCTCACTCCTCCCCGCCCGCGGGGGCGGGCTCGCCGGCCGGCTCCTCGCCCGACTCCTCCTCCTTCACGACGCGCGCGACGTCCACGACCAGGTCGCCGGGCTCGAGGTTCATGACCTTCACGCCCTGCGTGTTGCGGCCGATGACGCGGATCCCGTCCACGGGCACGCGGATCACCACCCCCTGCTTGGTGATCATCATCAGCTCGTCCTCCGCCACCACCTCCTTGAGCGCGACCATGCGGCCGGTCCTGTCGGTGGTCTTGAAGGTGATGATCCCCTTCCCGCCGCGCTTCTGGGTGCGGTACTCGTCCAGCTCGCTCCGCTTCCCGAAGCCCAGCTCGCTCACCACGAGGAGCTGCGCCTGCCGGCGGATGACCACCATGCCGATCACCGCGTCGCCCGCCTCGAGCTCGATCCCCTTCACGCCGGTGGTGGCGCGGCCCATCTCGCGGACGTCGCTCTGGTGGAAGCGGATGCTCATCCCGTCCCGCGTGGCGAGGACCACGTCGCAGTTGGGGTCGCAGAGCTGCACGTCGATCAGCTCGTCCCCCTCCTCGACGTTGATGGCGCGGATGCCGGTGGTGCGCACGTTCCCGTACTCGGCGAGGCGGGTCTTCTTGACCGTGCCGTTCCGCGTCGCGAAGAGGAGGTAGCGGTCCTCGGCGAACTCGCGCACCGGGACGAGCGCCGCGATGTGCTCGGTCGGCTTGATGGCGATGCAGTTCACGACCGGCTTCCCGCGCGCCGTCCGGGAGGCCTGCGGGATCTCGTGCACCTTGAGCCAGTAGACCTGCCCCTCGTTCGAGAAGAACATGAGGTAGTCGTGCGTGCTGGCGATGAAGAGGTGCTCGACCCAGTCGTCCGCCTTGAGGTCCGTGCCGGTGGACCCGCGCCCGCCGCGGCGCTGGCGGCGGTAGCTCGAGACCGGGATGCGCTTGATGTAGCCCGAGTGGGAGATGGTGATGACCATGTCCTCCTCGGCGATCAGGTCCTCGACCGTGAACTCGCCCTGGTCGGCCACGATCTCGGTGCGCCGCTCGTCGCCGAAGTCCTTCGCGACCTGGCGCATCTCCTCCTTGAGGATGGACATCCGCCGCTCGCGCGAGGCGAGGATGCCCCGGAGGTCCCTGATGACCGCCCGGACCTCGGCCAGCTCCGCCTCGAGCTTCTCGATCTCGAGGCCGGTGAGCTTGGCGAGGCGCATGTTGAGGATCGCGTCGCTCTGGCGCTCGGAGAACCCGAAGCGCTCGCGGAGCCGCCGGTCCGCCTCGGGGGTGTCCTCCGAGCCGCGGATGATCTGGATGACCTCGTCGATGTTGTCGACGGCGATCTTGAGGCCGTCGAGGATGTGCTCGCGGGCCTCCGCCGCCTCGAGGTCGAACTGCGTCCGGCGGGTGATGACCTCGTGCCGGTGCTCGACGAAGCGCTCGAGGAGCTGCTTCAGGTTCATCACCTTCGGCGCGCCGCCGTCGAGGGCCAGCATGATCACGCCGAAGGTGGACTGCATCGCCGAGTGCTTGTAGAGCTGGTTCAGCACGACGTTGGGGATCGCGTCGCGCTTGAGCTCGATGACGATCCGCATCCCGTCCTTGTCGGACTCGTCGTTGATCCCGGCGATCCCCTCGAGCTTCTTCTCCGCCGCCATCTCCGCGATGGCGCGGATCATGTTCTCCTTGTTCACCTGGTAGGGGATCTCGGTGACCACGATCTGCGAGCGCCCGGAGCTCTCCTTCTCCTCGATCTGGGCGCGCGCCCGCATCACGACCTTCCCGCGGCCCGTCTCGTACGCCTCCCGGATGCCCTCGCGCCCGTAGATGTAGCCGCCGGTCGGGAAGTCGGGGCCGGGGATCACCTTCCGCAGGTCGGCGATGGTGGCGTCGGGGTTGTCCACCAGCAGCTCGACCGCCCTCGCCACCTCGCGGAGGTTGTGCGGCGGGATGTTCGTGGCCATGCCGACCGCGATGCCGCTCGACCCGTTCACGAGGAGGTTCGGCACCTTCGCCGGGAGGACGGTCGGCTCCTGGAGCCGGTCGTCGAAGTTCGGCTGGAAGTCGACGGTGTTCTTGTCGATGTCCTCGAGCATCGCCACCGCGACGCGGGTGAGCCGCGCCTCGGTGTAGCGGTAGGCCGCCGCGGGGTCGCCGTCCACCGAGCCGAAGTTCCCCTGGCCGTCCACGAGCGGGTAGCGCAGGGAGAAGTCCTGCACCATGCGCACCATCGCGTCGTAGACCGAGCTGTCGCCGTGCGGGTGGTACTTGCCGAGGACGTCGCCCACCACCGTCGCCGACTTCTTGAACGGCCGGCCCGGGAGGAGGCCCAGCTCGTTCATCGCGTAGAGGATCCGGCGGTGCACCGGCTTGAGGCCGTCGCGCACGTCCGGGAGGGCGCGGGCGACGATGACGCTCATCGAGTAGTTGATGAAGGACTGCTGCATCTCCTCTTCGATGAGGCGCGGCAGGATCCGTTCGCGGGCGCTCGGTGCGGTCATGGCTCGGGTCCGTAGGGGCCGGAAGACGGCGGGCCGGAAGGGCCGCCGGGAAGCCGGAAATCTAGCCCCGTCCGGGGCCCTGCGGCAACCCGGACGGGGCTTCCCAAGTCATTTTCGCACAATCGCTTAGGGGTTGGCCTCGGCGGGGGCGAGCCGGGCGGCGCGGCGCGCGCGCCGCTTCGCCGCCAGCTCGTCGAACCAGACGTACACGACGGGAGTCACGTAGAGCGTGATGACCTGCGAGAAGGCGAGGCCGCCCACCACCGCCACGCCCAGCGGCCGGCGCGACTCCGCCCCCGCCCCGGCGCCCAGCGCGATCGGCAGGGTGCCCATGAGCGCCGCGAGCGTGGTCATCATGATCGGCCGGAAGCGCACGAGGCACGCCTCGAGGATCGCCTCCCGCGGCGCCTTCCCGTGGTGGCGCTCCGCCTCGAGCGCGAAGTCGATCATCATGATCGCGTTCTTCTTGACGAGCCCGATGAGCATGATGATGCCGACGAAGGCGTACACGCTCAGTTCGAGCCGGAAGAGGAGCAGCACCAGCAGCGCGCCGAACCCGGCGAACGGCAGCCCCGAGAGGATCGTGAGCGGGTGCACGAAGCTCTCGTACAGGATGCCCAGGACGATGTAGATCACCACGATCGCGAGGAGGAGGAGCCAGAGGAGCCCCGCCTGCGCGTCCTGGAAGGCCTGCGCGGTGCCGGCGAAGCTCGCCGTGACCCCGGCGGGGAGCACGTCGCGGGCCTGCGCCTCGACCGCCTTCACCGCGTCGCCGATCGAGACCCCCTCCGCCAGGTTGAACGAGAGCGTCACCGCCGGGATCTGCCCCGCGTGGTTCACCGACAGCGGGCCCACCCCCTCGCTCAGCTGCGCCACCGCCGTGAGCGGCACCAGGTCCCCGCCGGCGGAGCGGATGGTGAGGAGGCGCATCGCGTCGAGGTCGTGCTGGTACTGCGGGAGGAGCTCGAGCACCACCCAGTACTGGTTGTTGTCGGTGTAGATCGTCGAGACCTGGCGGGCGCCGTACGCGTCGTAGAGTGCCTGCTGTACCTGCTCCGCGGTGACACCGAGCGAGGCGGCGCGGTCCCGGTCCAGGGCGACGTGGACCTCGGGGTTCCGGATCTGCAGGTCGCTCGTCACGTCGCGGAGCCCCGGCACGTCGCGGAGCCGGGCCTCGAGCGCCTGCGCGCTCCGGTAGAGCGCGTCGATGTCGCTCCCCTGCAGCGTGTACTGGTACAGGCTCTTCGACTGCCGGCCGCCGATGCTGATGACGGGCGGGTTCTGCAGGAAGATGCGGAGCCCCGGGACCGCCGCCTGGAGCTTCCGCGTGAGCTCGCGGGCCACCTGGTCGGCGTCGAGCCGCCGCTCGGCGCGGGGCCGGAGGCTGATGATGAACCGCCCCTGGTTCGTCACCGAGGTCCGCCCGCCCGAGCCGATCGCGGAGAGGAAGCCCTGCACGTTCGAGTCGGCGGCGAGGACCTGCATCGCCTCGAGCTGGTGGCGCTTCATCGCGTCGAAGCTCGCCCCCTCGATCGCCTCGGTGGTGCCGCGGAGCTGGCCCTGGTCCTCGCTCGGCAGGAAGCCCTTCGGCACCACGCGCGCGAGCCACACCGTGGCGAGGAGGAGGGCGAGGCTCGCGGCCGCCGTGGCGCCGCGGTGGGCCATCACCCAGCGGAGCGACCGGCCGTAGCCCCGCACCGAGGCCTGGTAGAGCCGCTCGAACCAGGCCGTGGCCCGGTGCGCCCAGGCGTCGCTCCGCCCCTCCCCCTCGCGCCGGAGGAAGCGGGCGCACAGCATCGGCGTGAGGGTGAGCGAGACCACGCCCGAGACGAGGATCGCGACGGCGATGGTGACCGCGAACTCGCGGAAGAGCCGGCCGATCAGCCCGCCCAGGAAGAGGATCGGGATGAACACCGCCACGAGCGAGAGCGTCATCGAGACGATCGTGAAGCCGATCTCGCGCGCGCCGTCGAGCGCCGCCTGGAACGGGCGCTTCCCCATCTCCATGTGCCGGACGACGTTCTCGAGCATCACGATCGCGTCGTCCACCACGAAGCCGACGGCGAGGGTGAGCGCCATCAGCGAGAGGTTGTCGAGGCTGTAGCCCAGCACCGCCATCACGGCGAAGGTGCCGACGAGCGAGAGCGGGAGCGCGAGGCTCGGGATCAGCGTCGCCGAGAGGTTCCGCAGGAAGAGGAAGATGACGAGGACGACGAGGCAGAGCGTGAGGTAAAGCGTGAACTTGACGTCCGCCACCGACTCCGCGATCGAGTCGGAGCGGTCGTAGATCGTCGTCACCTCCACGCCGGCGGGGAGCGACGCGCGGAGCTGCCGCATCGCGTCGCGCACGCCGGCCGCCACCTCGACGGTGTTCGTGCCCGGCTGGCGGAACACCGCGAGCGCGATCCCGCGGGTCATGTTGTACCAGGCGGCGGCCTTCGAGTCCTGCACCCCGTCCTGCACCTCGCCCAGGTCCCCCAGGCGCACGGGACGCCCGTCCCGCCAGGTGACGACGAGGTTCCGGAACGCCGCGGCGTTCCGGAGCTGGCCGTCGGACTGCACTGCGTACGCCTTGTCGGTGCCCCAGAGGATGCCGGTCGGGAGGTTCACGTTGCCCGAGCCGATGGCGCTCGAGACCTCGTCGATCCCCACCTTCCGCGCCTGCAGCGCCTGCGGGTCGAGCTGCACCCGCACCGCATACTTCTGCGAGCCGAACACCTGCACCTGCGCCACGCCCGAAACGGTCGAGAGGCGCTGGCCGATGAGCACCTGCCCGTAGTCGTCGAGCTGCTGGAGCGGGACGGTGGGCGAGGTGAGCATGTACACGAGGATCGGCGAGCCCGACGGGTCCACCTTCTGGTAGCTCGGCGGGAGGACGTCGCGCGGGAGGGTGCGCTGCGCCTGCGCGATCGCCGCCTGCACGTCGGCCGCCGCGGCGTCGATGTTCCGGTCGAGGACGAACTGCAGGGTGACCTGCGTGCTCCCCTGGAAGCTCGTCGAGGTGATCTGGTCGAGCCCCGCGATCGTGGAGAACTGCTTCTCGAGCGGCGTCGCCACCGCCGAGGCCATCGTCTCGGGGCTCGCGCCGGGGAGGTTCGCGGAGACGCTGATGGTGGGATAGTCCACCGTCGGGAGGTCGCTGACCGGGAGCTGCCGGTAGGCGACGAGGCCGAAGACGAGGACGGCGCTCATCACGAGCGTCGTCATCACCGGCCGCCGGATGAACGGTTCGGCGATGTTCATCGCGCCGGCCCTCCCCCCGTGGCCCCGGTGGCGCCCTGCACCGCCTCGCCCCCCGCCGGCGCGACCGCCCCCCGGCGCGGCTCGACCCGCGCCCCCTCGGCGAGGCGCACCTGGCCGTCGGTCACCACCTGGTCGCCCGGCTCGATCCCCGCGGCGAGCACGGCGAGCGAGTCGCTCGTCCGGCGCACCGTGACGGGGCGGAGGTGCGCCTTCCCGTCGGCGCCGACGGTGAAGACGATCGTCCCCTGCTGCCCCGCCACCACCGCCGCCGAGGGCACCACGAGGGCGCCCCGCTCCACGTCGAGCTCGAGCCGCACGCGCACGAGCCCGCCGGGCCAGAGGTGCTGGTCCGGGTTCGCGAAGCGCGCCTTGAGGGCGATCGTCCCGGTGAGCGAGTCCACCGCGTTGTCGAGGAAGGTGAGCTCCCCCGCGCTCGCCACCGTGTCGCCCACGGGCACCGCGGTGACGGGGAGGGGCCGACCGGATCGGCGCCGCACCGCGGCGAGCTGCTCCGCGGGCAGGGTGAACCGCACGAGGATGGGGGCGAGCTGGTTGATGACGACGAGCGGCGTGCCCCCGCCCGCGCGCACGAGGTTTCCCGGCCGCACGAGGAGGCCGCCGGTGCGTCCGGCGATCGGTGCGCGGATCGTGGCGAACTGGAGGTTGATCCGCGCCTGCTCCACCGCCGCGGAGTCGGCGCGCAGCGTCGCTCCGAGCGCCGCCGCCTGCGCGCGGGCCTGGTCGAGCTGCTGCTGCGTCACGAACTCCTTCGCGGCGAGCGCCTCGAAGCGCTCGCGGTCGCGCCGCGCGGTCTCGTAGTCGGCCTGGTCGCGCGCGAGCACCGCCTCGGCCTGGTCGAGTGCCGCGCGGAAGGGGCGCGGGTCGATCTGCACGAGGACCTGGCCCTGCTGCACCACGTCCCCCTCGCGGAAGGCGATGCGCTCGACGAGCCCCGTCACCTGCGGCTCGACGCGGGCCGTCTGGAGCGGCTCGACGGTGCCGGTCGCCTCGAGGACGAGCGGGACGTCGCGGCGCTCCGCCCGCGCCACCGAGACGGGGACGGCGGGGTTGGCCGGGGGCGGCGCGCCCTTGCAGGCGAGGGCGAGCGGCAGGAGGAGGAGCGCGCGGCGCGCGGCGGGGACGAGGGGCATCGGGATCACCGGGTGGAATCGGCCGGGAGCGCCGGCGCGAGATGGAGTCCGGTCGAGCCGTCGGGCTCGAGGAGCGCCGAGGCGCGGGCGAGGTCCACGAGCGCGGCGTGCCAGCCGAGCCGCGCGGCGACCTCCTGCGCCCGCGCGTCGGCGAGGGCGTTCTCGGCGGCGAGGAGCTCGAGCAGGCTCCCCACCCCTTCCTTGTACCTGGCGCGGGCCGCGTCCGCCGACTCGGTGGCGCTCGCCAGCAGGTCGGCGGCGGTGCCGGCCGCCTGCGCGGCGGTGCGGAGCGCGTGATAGGCCGAGAAGACCTCGACCGTCACCTGCCGAGCGAGCTGGTCCACCCGCGCGCGCTCGGCGTCGGCACGCTCGCGCGCCGCCCGCGCGTTGTATTCCCAGGTGAAGCCGTTGAAGAGCGGGATCGCGAGCCCCACGCCCACCGTGTAGAAGTTGCTGCCGCCGCTGCTCCCCTCCACGTACGTGCGGCCGGCGGTCCCGGTCGCGGTGAGCGCGGGCAGCCGGGCCGCCTGCGCCACGCGGGCCCGCTGGCGCGCCGCCTCCCACGTGGCCGCCTGCGCCGCGAGCTCGGGCCGGGCGCGAAGCGCGCCCTGCACGAGCGCCTCGACGCTGTCGGCAAGCGGCGCCACCGGCGCGAGCCCGGCGAGGCTGTCGGCGTCGATGTCGGCGGTGACGGGGAGGCCCACCGACGCCGCGAGCGCGCCGCGCGTGGTGAGGAGCTGGCCCTCCGCCTGCTGCACCTGCAGGAGCGCCTGCCCCACCGCCGTGCGCGCCTGCAGCACGTCGGCGATCGTGGCGACACCGACGCGGCGGCGGTCCTCCGCCGCCTGCAGGTTGACGCGCGCCTCGTCCAGCGTCCGCCGCCGCGCGCCGAGGAGGGCGCGGGTGCCGACGTAGTCGTAGTAGGCGCGCGCCGTCTGCTGCACCACCGTGGCGATCGCGGCGTTGTGCGTCCAGTCCGCCGCCACCAGCGCCTCGCGGGCGGCGCCGACGGTGCCCGCACGCCCGCCAACGTCGAGCAGGAGCCAGGTGAGCGAGGCGGAGGGGCCGTAGATCGTCTGCCGCACCGCGCGCCGGCCCTGCGTGGCCGCGGTCTGGAGCGCGGTGACGGAGAGGTCGGCGTCGAGCGAGGGGAAGGCGGCGCCGCGCGCCGCGCCGTAGGCGGCGGCCTGCGCGCGGGCGGTGCTCCAGGTGACGCGGGTGTCGGGGCTCGTGCGCAGGGCGAGGTCGAGCACGTCGGCCAGGGTGAGCGCCCCGCGGCGCGCCGCGACGTCGGCCGGGACCTCGGGGAGCGGCGCCGGCACCGGCGCCTCGCGCACGCGGTCGGCCGGCGGCACCCAGCGGGCACCCGGCGCGGGCGCGGTGCCCGGGACACCCGAGACACCGGGGAGGGCGGGCGCGCAGGCGGCGAGGAGGGCGAGGCCGGGGGCGAGGAGTCGGCGGGCGATGGTCGGCATGACGGTCACTACGTTCAGTCCCTATTGAACGTTGACAACGTACCCCGTACCTTGGCGGGACGCCACCCAGGAGCCCGTCCGTGCCCCGGCACGCCCGCACCTTCCTCGCGCAGGTCAGCGACCTCCTCGCGGAGGACGGCTACGCCCCGATCGCGGGGCTCCTCTTCGCGCGCCTGCTCGTGAGCGCGGAGCCGATGGCGCTGGGCGACCTCGCGCGCGAGCTCGGCGTCAGCAAGGCCAGCGCGAGCATCGAGACCCGGCGCCTCGAGACCCACGGCATCCTCGTGCGTGAGGTACACCCCGGTGACCGGAAAGTGTACTACCGCGTCGCCGACGACGTGGCGGCGCGGGTGCTCGAGCGGCGGCTCCGGCTGATGCGGCGCTTCCGGGGGCTGGTGCTGGACGCGGCGCGCGC
>JBAIWX010000019.1:0-6460 GCA_037916975.1 Gemmatimonadales bacterium | reverse complement strand
CCCCCGACCCCGCCGCGTAGAAGGAACTCGCGACGGGGCTTATATTTGGGGGATGAAGTCCTCCCGCATCCGCCGTCGCTTCCTCGACTTCTTCGTCCAGCGCGGCCACACCGAAGTCCCGTCCTCGTCGCTCGTCCCTGCGGACGACCCGACGCTCCTGTTCACCAACGCCGGCATGGTGCAGTTCAAGCGCACCTTCCTCGGCCAGGAGCATCGCGACTACGCGCGCGCCACCACCGTCCAGAAGTGCGTGCGCGCCGGCGGGAAGCACAACGACCTCGAGCAGGTGGGGCACACCGCCCGGCACCACACCTTCTTCGAGATGCTCGGCAACTTCTCCTTCGGCGACTACTTCAAGCGCGACGCCATCGCGTTCGCGTGGGAGTTCGTGACGGGGAAGGAGTGGCTCGGCATCCCGGCGGACCGGCTCCGCGTCACGGTGCACCACTCCGACGAGGAGGCGCGCACCCTCTGGCGGCAGGTCTCGGGGCTCCCCGACCACCGCATCTACGGGCTCGGCGACAAGGACAACTTCTGGCAGATGGGCGACACGGGCCCGTGTGGCCCGTGCACCGAGATCTACGTGGACCTCGCCTGGAAGCCGGGCGACGTGCCGCGCGAGATCCCGCAGGCCGAGTTCGAGGAGCTCGCCGAGGCGGGGCGGTTCCTCGAGATCTGGAACCTCGTCTTCATGCAGTTCGACCGCTCGGCCGACGGGACGCTCACGCCGCTCCCCAAGCCGTCGGTGGACACCGGCGCCGGGCTCGAGCGCATCGCGGCGGTGCTGCAGGGCGAGGACGACAACTTCCACAGCGACGTCTTCGCCGGGCTGCTGGCGCGGGTGGG
Organism: Gemmatimonadales bacterium; assembly: GCA_037916975.1. Taxonomy (GTDB): domain Bacteria; phylum Gemmatimonadota; class Gemmatimonadetes; order Gemmatimonadales; family GWC2-71-9; genus JAGGAG01. The sequence continues at coordinate 5,614 of JBAIWX010000019.1, read as the reverse complement.
CGAGCTGGTCGGCGCGCCCTACCGGCGCGACGCGGCGAACCGCGGCTCCTATCGCGTGCTCGCCGACCACGCGCGCGCGGTGAGCTTCCTCCTCGCCGACGGCTGCTACCCGAGCAACGAGGGGCGCGGCTACGTCCTGCGGCGCATCCTCCGCCGGGGCGTCCGGCACGCCTGGCTCCTCGGGCGGCGCGAGCCGACGCTGGCGCCCCTCACCGAGGTGGTGGTCCGCGAGATGGGCGAGGCCTATCCCGAGCTCCGCGCCAGGGCGGCGGAGATCGAGCAGTGGACGCGCCGCGAGGAGGAGCGCTTCCTCGAGACGATCGAGGGCGGGCTCAAGCGGCTCGACGAGCTGGTGGCGGGCGGGACGACGGTCATCAGCGGTGACGAGGCGTTCCGCCTGTACGACACCTTCGGCTTCCCCGTGGACCTGACGCAGATCATCGCGGGGGAGCGGGGGCTCGGGGTGGACCTCGCCGGGTTCGAGCGCGCGCTCGACGAGCAGCGCGAGCGCTCGCGCGCGGCGCGCGGGGGGGCGGGGGACGGCGCCCCCGCCGGGGGCGGCGCGCCCGCGGTGCACATCCGCGACGACGCGGCGTGGAAGGAGCTCCGCCCGGGCGCGCAGGAGTTCGTCGGCTACGCGCACGACGAGGCCGACACCGAGCCGCTCGCCTTCCGGCAGGCCGGCGCCCGCGTCGAGCTCGTGCTGCGCGAGAACCCGTTCTACGTCGAGTCGGGCGGGCAGGTGAGCGACTCGGGCTCGCTCGCGGGCCGGGGCTGGACGCTCGCCGTGGACAGCGTCCGGAAGGATGCGCGCGGCACGGTGGTGGGCGGCGAGTTCGGCGAGCGCTTCGAGCCGACGCCGGTGCTCGCGGCGGTGGACGCGCCGCGCCGGCGCGACATCGAGCGGAACCACAGCGCCACGCACCTCGTGCACGAGGCGCTCCGCCGGGTCCTCGGCCTCCACGTGCGCCAGCAGGGCTCGCGGGTGGACGAGGAGCGGCTGCGCTTCGACTTCTCCCACCACGGGCCGATCGACGAGGCGACCCTCGCGCGCATCGAGCGCGACGTGAACGAGCGCATCTGGCAGAACATCCCCGTCGAGACGCGGGAGATGGCCTACCCCGAGGCGCTCCAGCTCGGGGCGAAGGCGTTCTTCTCCGAGAAGTACGGCGACCGGGTGCGCGTCGTCTCGATGAGCGACTACTCGATCGAGCTCTGCGGCGGCACGCACGTGCGGACCACCGGCCAGCTCGGCCTGTTCCGCTTCGTGTCGCAGGGCGGCGTGGCGGCGGGGGTGCGGCGCATCGAGGCGGTGACGGGCCCCGCCGCCTACGCGGCCATCGAGACCCTCGAGGGTCGGCTCGCGCAGGCGGCGGCGCTCCTCAAGGCGCAGCCGGAGCACCTGGCGCGGCGGATCGAGCAGCTGCTCGAGGAGAAGGCGAAGCTCGAGCACCGGCTCGCGGAGGCGCAGCGCTCGGGGGGCGGCGGGGTGGCGGGCGAGTCGCTCGAGGTGAACGGGGTGCGGGTCACCGTCGCCGACACCTCGACCGAGGACCGGGACGAGCTCGGGCGCATCGCCGACGCCTTCCGCGAGGGGAAGCAGGGGAGCGTGCTGGTGCTCTTCGGCACCGCGGGACGCGGCGCCATCCACGCCGCCCTCACCGACGACCTCGTGAAGCGCGGCCTCAAGGCGGGCGACCTGGTGAACCGGCTGGCGGCGCTGAGCGGCGGGAAGGGCGGCGGCCGGCCGCACTTCGCCTCGGCGGGCGCGGGCGACGTGACGAAGCTGCCCGAGGCCCGCTCGGCGGCGGCGCGGGTGGTGGGGGAGTGGCTGGGGGGCGGCCGCTGAGCGCCACGCTCGCCTGGGTGGACCGGCACAGCGCGGCGGCGCCACCGGTGCTGCGGGCGCGCGTGCGGGAGCTGGCGGCCGGCGTGCCCGAGGGTGCCTCCATCGCCGACACGCTGGCCGAGGCGGGCCGGCGCACGCTGGCCGCGGTGGCGCGCCACCCGGGCGATCGGTCCGCCGCACTCGACCTCCTCGCGGCGGACGCCCTCGTGACCCTCGCCCTCCTCGCCCAGGCGGAAGCCGCACCTGGCGACCTGCACCGCTTCGCCCGCGGGGTCCTCGAGCGCGAGACCGCCCGCCCGTGATCGAGCTCCACTGCCACCTCCTCCCCGCCGTGGATGACGGCGCTCGCACCGCGGAGCGCGCGGCGGAGGTGCTGCGCGCCTGGGCGGCGCAGGGCGTGACCGACGTCTGCCTCACCCCCCACGTGCTCGCCGGGGAGATGGAGCGCGGGGTGAGCCCGCGCCACGAGGCGGCGTTCACCGCCCTCGCGGCGCTGGCGCCGGCGGTGCCGCGGCTCCACCGCGGCGCGGAGGTGATGCTCGACCGGCCCCTCGCGGCCGGGGCGGCGGCGCAGGCCGGCTTCCGCCTGGGGGGCGGGCCGTGGCTGCTGGTCGAGTTCCCGCGGCTCGTCTCGGCCGACGCGGTGTCGCAGGCGCTGCGCCACGCCGTGGAACTCGGCGTGCGGCCGCTGCTGGCCCATCCGGAGCGCTACGGCTGCTGCGCGCCGGCGCTCGTCGCGCGGTGGCGCGAGCTCGGGGCGGCGATGCAGGTGGACGCCACCACCTGCCTCCTCGCGACGCGCCGGGGCGAGCGGGCGCGCCAGCTGCTCGCGTACGGCCTCGCCGACGTGGCCGCCTCCGACAACCACGGCGACGACCGCTCCCTCGCGGCGCTCCGCGACGCGCTCACGGCGCAGGGCGCGGGCGACGTGGCCGACCTCCTCCTGCGCGCGAACCCCGAGGCCATCCTCGCCGGCCAGGCGCTCGCGCCGGTGCCGCCGGTCCGGATCCACCGCTCGCTCGGCGACCGCCTTCGCCAGCTCTTCTCGGGCACCGAATGACCGACCGCATCGTGGACAGCCTCACGGCGCTCGCCGCGCTCCTCGAGCGCACCGCCGCCCGCCGGGACGAGATCGAGGCGCTCGCCGCCCGCTACGCCGCCACGCTCCGCGCGGGCGGCACGCTCTTCTTCTGCGGGAACGGCGGGAGCGCCGCCGACGCGCAGCACTGCGCCGCCGAGTACGTGGTGCGCTACGGCGCCGACCGGCGCGCCCTCGCCGCGGTCGCGCTCACCACCGACACCTCGCTCCTCACCGCCGCGGGCAACGACCTGGGCTTCGACCGCCTGTTCGCGCGGCAGGTGGAGGCCCTCGGCCGGAAGGGCGACCTCCTCGTGCTCCACAGCACGAGCGGGCGGAGCCCGAACCTCGTGGCCGCTGCCCGCGCCGCGCGCGAGCGCGGGGTGGCGACGGTCGCGTTCCTCGGCAAGGGGGGCGGCGAGCTGGCGCGGCTCGTGGACGTCGCGTTCGTCGTGGACAGCGAGGAGACCGGCCACATCCAGGTCGTTCACATGGCCATCGAGCACGCGATCGTCGAGCTGGTCGAGGCGGCGCTCTTCGGGATCGGATGATCTCCCTCGCCGGGCAGGCCGTCTTCGTCACGGGCGGGAGCCGCGGCCTCGGGCGCGCGGTGGCGCTGGCCTGCGCGCGCGCCGGGGCCGACGTGGCGCTCAGCTACCACGTGCAGGTGGAGCGCGCGGAGGCGGTGGCGGACGAGGTGCGGGCCCTCGGCCGGCGTGCGGTGGTCACGGGCGGCGACCACGCCGACCCGGCGCAGGCGGCGGCGATGCTCCGCGCGGTGACCGACGGCCTCGGCCGCCTCGACCACTTCGTGGCGAACGCCGGGGTCTGGCCGGCGGAGGACGTCCCGCTCCGCGACCTCGACGATGCGCGCTGGGCCGCGACGCTCCGCGCCAACCTGGACGGCGTCTTCCGCACCACGCGCGCCGCGCTCCGCGCCATGGCGCCCGGCGGTTCGGTCGTCCTCGTCGGGAGCACGGCGGGGCAGCGGGGCGAGGCGGGGCACGCCGACTACGCGGCGACCAAGGGCGCGCTCATCGCGCTCACGAAATCGCTCGCGGTGGAGTGCGCGCCGGCGGTGCGGGTCAACTGCGTGGCGCCGGGGTGGATCGACACCGAGATGTCCGCCGGCGTGCTCGTGGGCGCGGTGCGCGCCGCGGCGGAGCGGGCGATCCCGCTCGGGCGCATCGCGAGCGTGGACGACGTGGCGGGGCCGGTCCTCTTCCTCCTGAGCCCGCTCGCCCGGCACGTGACCGGCGAGGTCCTCAACGTGAACGGCGGGTCGGTGCTGTGCGGGTGATCCAGGTCGTCGCGACCGGCGGGACGATCGCGATGCGGCGCGACGCCGCGGCCGGGGGCAACGTCCCTGCGCTGGGCGGTGCCGCGCTCGTGGCGCTGGCGCCCGAACTCGCGGGCATGGCCGAGGTGCGCGTGGACGACTTCGCGCGGCGGCCCGCCTGCCACCTCGGTGACGCCGACCTCTGGCGCGTCCGCGAGCGGGTGCGCGAGGTGCTCGCCGATTCCGCCGTCGAGGGCGTCGTCGTCACGCACGGGACGGACCTCCTCGAGGAGACGGCGTACCTGCTCGACCGCACGCTGGCGCCGCGCGTGCCCGTGGTGGTGACCGGCGCCATGCGGACCAGCGACGACGCCGACTGGGACGGGCGCCGGAACCTGGTGGACGCGGTGCGCGTGGCGCTCGCGGGGCGGCCCGGCGTCTACGTGGCGTTCGCGGGACGGGTGCTGGCCGGCATGGAGGCGGTGAAGGGGGACGCGTTCGCGGTGGATGCCTTCGGGGCGCCGCACGCGGCGGCGGTGGGCACCGTGGTGCCCGAGGGCGTGCGGTGGGAGCGCGAGCGGGCGCCTCACGCCACGCTGGCGCCGACCGCCCTCGACCGTCGCGCCCTGCTCGTCGCGATGAACCCGGGCGACGACGGCGCCCTGGTGGACGCGGCGGCGGCCGGCGCCGACGGGCTCGTCGTGGCCTCTTTCGGGAGCGGGAACACCCCGCCGGGTGCGATCCCCGCCATCGGCCGTGCGCTCGCGGCCGGGAAGGCGGTCGTGCTCGCGAGCCGCTGCGCCGCGGGGCGGGTCACCCCGGCCTACGCCTTCGAGGGGGGGAGCCGCAAGATGGTCGAGATGGGCTGCATCCCCGCGGGGCCCCGGACGCCGTGGCAGGCACGGCTCGAGCTCGCCATCGCGCTCTCGGCGGGGGCCCCGTACGCCGCGGGCCTCCCGGCCTGACCATCGTGCCCCCCGCGCTCGCGCTCCCGCCGTCGCTCCCGGTCCCCGCCGAGGTGATCGACATCGTTCGCACGCTCGAGGGGGCGGGTCACGAGGCCTGGTGCGTCGGCGGCGCGCTCCGCGACGCGCTCCTCCGCGGCGACGAGGTGGACTTCGACATCGCCACGTCGGCCACGCCCGACGAGGTGCAGCGGCTCTTCCGCCGGACCGTGCCGGTCGGGGTGAAGTTCGGGACCGTCGGCGTGCTCGACCGTGCGCGCCGCCTCCACGAGGTGACGACCTTCCGCCGGGACGTCGAGACGGACGGGCGCCACGCCGTGGTGCAGTTCGGCGCCTCGCTCGAGGATGACCTCGCCCGCCGGGACTTCACGATCAACGCGCTCGCGTATCATCCGCTCCGCCACGAGTGGCGCGACCCGTTCGGCGGGGCCGCCGACCTTGCG
>JBAIWX010000018.1:0-9329 GCA_037916975.1 Gemmatimonadales bacterium | reverse complement strand
AGGGCGCGGCGCAGCACCCGCGCAACCTCGTGCTGGTGGAGCGCGGCGCGCGCGCGGCGATCGTGGAGAGCTACGTGACCCTCGCGGAGGGGGAGCGCTACTTCACGAACGTGGTGAGCGAGGTGGTGGTGGGGGAGAACGCCTGGGTCGAGCACGTGCGCATCCAGCGCGAGAGCGAGGCGGCGCACCACATCGGCCTCACCCACGTCGAGCAGGCGCGGGACAGCCACTACCGGAACTTCACCTTCGCCATGGGCGCGGCGATCGGCCGGCACGACCTGCACTGCCGGCTCAACGCCCCGAACGTCGAGACCCTGATGTACGGGCTCTACCTCGGCCACGGCGACCAGCTGGTGGACAACCACACCACGATCTACCACGACCACCCGGACTGCCGGAGCTGGGAGGTCTACAAGGGCGTGCTCGACGGCGCGAGCCGCGGGGTCTTCAACGGCAAGATCTACGTGAAGCCCGAGGCCCAGAAGACGGACGCGAAGCAGACGAACCGCGCGCTCCTCCTCTCGCCGGACGCCCGGATCGACACCAAGCCGCAGCTCGAGATCTTCGCCGACGACGTGAAGTGCACCCACGGCGCCACCGTGGGAAACATCGACGAGGTGATGCTCTTCTACATGAAGAGCCGCGGCATCTCCGAGGCGGCCGCCAAGCGGCACCTGACCTTCGCCTTCGCGGCGGAGGTGATCGCCGAGGTGGCGCTCGAGCCGGTGCGGCAGGAGCTCGAGCGGATCGTGCTCGAGCGGGTGAACCTGCGGTGACCCGCCGCGCGGGGGCCGGCCCGGCCGGCCCCCGGCGCGCATGGTCCCGGCCCCGGCCGGGCGGTAGGTTGGAGGCATGACCGTCGCATCCCCCCGCGCCTCGTCCCGTCCCGCCCTCGACGTCGAGGCGGTCCGCCGCGAGTTCCCGATCCTCGCGACGACCACCCACGGCAAGCCCCTCGTCTACCTCGACAGCGCGGCAACGACGCAGAAGCCGCGCGCCGTGATCGACCGCCTCACCCGCTACTACGAGCGCGAGAACGCCAACATCCACCGCGGCGTCTACGCCCTCTCGGCGGAGGCGACGGCGATGTACGACGCCGCGCGCGAGCGCGTGGCGCGCTTCCTGGGCGCCCGGGCGCCGCACGAGGTGATCTTCACCCGCGGCACCACCGAGGGCATCAACCTCGTGGCGCAGGCGTGGGGGCACGCGACGCTCCGCACCGGGGACGAGATCCTCGTCACGGGGATGGAGCACCACTCGAACATCGTCCCCTGGCAGCTCGTCGCGGCGCAGCGCGGGGCGGTGGTGCGGGCGGCGCCGGTCAGCGACTCGGGCGAGCTCGACCTCGACGGGGTCCGCCGGCTCCTCACCGACCGGACGAAGCTGGTCGCCGTGGTGCACCTCTCGAACGCCCTCGGCACGATCAACCCGGTCCGCGAGATCGCCGCCCTCGCCCACGAGGCCGGCGCCCTCTGCCTCGTGGACGGCGCGCAGTCGGCCTCGCACCTCGCCGTGGACGTGCAGGCGCTCGGCTGCGACTTCTTCGCCTGCTCGGGGCACAAGCTCTTCGGGCCGACCGGGATCGGCGTCCTCTGGGGCCGCGAGGCGCTGCTCGACCGGATGCCCCCCTGGCAGGGGGGCGGCGACATGATCGCCACGGTGAGCGTCGAGGGGAGCACCTGGGCCCCGCTCCCGGCCAAGTTCGAGGCCGGCACCCCCCACATCGCCGGCGCCATCGGCCTCGGCACCGCCATCGAGTTCATCGAGGCGCTCGGGCTCGACGCCATCCAGGCACACGAGGACGACGTCCTCCGCTACGCCACCGCGGAGGTGGGGGCGATCCCGGGCGTGCGCCTCGTCGGCACCGCGCGGCACAAGGCGTCGGTGCTCGCCTTCACGCTGGACGGCGTCCACCCGCACGACATCGGCACCGTGCTCGACACCGAGGGCGTCGCGATCCGCGCCGGGCACCACTGCGCCCAGCCGCTCATGCGCCGACTCGGCGTCCCCGCCACGGCGCGGGCGTCGTTCAGCGTGTACAGCACCCGCGAGGACGTGGACGTGCTGGTCCGCGGGATCGGGAAGGTGAAGGAGCTGTTCGGGGCATGACGAGCGCGAGCGAGCTCTACCAGGGCGTCATCCTCGACCACAACCGCGCCCCGCGGAACTGGGGCACGCTGCCGCCCCCGGCGCGGCAGGCGAAGGGGTACAACCCCCTCTGCGGCGACCAGGTGACCGTCTCCCTCGCCATCGAGGGCGACACCGTCGCCGACGTGAGGTTCGAGGGGCAGGGGTGCGCCATCTCCAAGGCGTCGGCGTCCATCATGACGACGGCGGTGAAGGGGAAGACGCTCGCCGAGGTGGAGCGGCTCTTCGGGCAGTTCCACGAGCTCGTGACGGGGACGCTGGCGGAGGCGGCGCAGGCGGAGCTCCCCGGGAAGCTCCGGGTCTTCGCCAACGTGGCGCAGTTCCCGGTGCGGGTGAAGTGCGCGAGCCTCGCCTGGCACGCGCTCAAGGCCGCGCTCGAGGACCGGCCCCCCGAGGTGGTGAAGCTGGAGTAGGCCGTGGGGGCGGCGACGCCCCGCGCCGGCCGTGATGTCGTACAGGGCGCGCCCCGCGGGGCGCGCGGCACCCAACGTGAGGAGCATGACGCGATGCCGTATCCGGAGATGATGGTCGCCCCGATGCGCCAGGAGCTGGTGCAGCTCGGCGTGAAGGAGCTCAGGACCGTGGCCGACGTGGACGCCGAGCTGGGCGACCAGCAGGGCACCACCCTCGTGTTCGTGAACTCGGTGTGCGGCTGCGCCGCCGGCGGTGCGCGCCCCGCGCTCCGGCTCGCGCTGCAGCACGCCGTGAAGCCCGAAAAGGTGGTGACGGTCTTCGCCGGCCAGGACACCGAGGCGACGGCGCGCGCCCGGCAGTACTTCAGCGACTACGCGCCGAGCTCGCCGAGCATGGCGCTCTTCAAGGACGGCGAGGTGGTGCACTTCGTCCACCGCCACCAGATCGAGGGGCACTCGCCGGAGCAGATCGCGGTGGCGCTCAAGGCGGCGTTCGAGAAGCACTGCGGGGCGGCGGTCTGAGCGGCCACGTCTTCCATCCCGGGCACGAGGAGCTGCACGGGATCACCGTGGTGCTCGAGGGCGCGTCGGGCCGGACGTACGTCGGGCGCTACCACGAGAAGACGGAGCGGGGGCTGCTGCTCCACGACGTGGCGGTGCACGACCCCGCGACGGCGGCGACGGGCCGGGAGGAGTTCCTGGCGCGGACGCTCAAGTTCGGGGTTCGGGCGGAGCACCGACACCTGGTGGTGCCGGAGGAAGAGGTGCGCGGGGTGCGGCGGCTGGTCGAGTTCGGCTGAGCCCGTTCACGTTGCGGGCGCCTGGCCCCGGTCGGGATTCCCGGCCGGGGTCACATTCTTTGCCGGGGCTCGCGGCGCTCGCGGGGCAAGCGGGGCGAGCGGTGGCGGGGCCCCGCTCCGGCCGCTGAGGGCGCTTCGCATCCGGGCGTGCGGCGGCGGTCGGTCATGCGCCGCGGCGCCCAACGCGGCCTGCGGGGGCCCCGCCTCCGCTTGCGTGATCGGCAGGGTGCGCGGCGCCCAACGCGCCCTGCGAGGGCCCGGCCCCCGCTCGCGCGTGTTGCACTGTGCACCATGTGCTCACCCCCGCGGCCCCTCGTGACTCGCGCGGAAACCCTCGCTCCGCCCGCCGCGTAGGACACGGGCGATCGCAACCGCGCCGCGCGCCGCGCGCGGCCGGGACCATCAAGGAGCCACTGCTTTCATGTACACGACTGCCGTGTCGGTCCAGCGCGTCACGAAGCGCTTCGCCGGCCACACCGCCGTGCGCACCCTCGACCTCGAGGTGCCCCGCGGCGGGATCTTCGGCCTGCTCGGCCCCAACGGCGCCGGGAAGAGCACGACGATCCGCATGATCATGAACATCATCCTGCCGGACGAGGGCCGGGTGACCCTGTTCGGCGGCGAGGGCGCGAGCCGCGACCTCTCCGCCCGCATCGGCTACCTCCCCGAGGAGCGCGGGCTCTACCCCAAGATGCAGGTGCTCGAGCACCTCACCTTCCTCGGCGAGGCGAAGGGGATCGCCCGCGCGCAGGCGCGGGCCGCCTCCACGCGGTGGCTCGAGCGGCTGGGCCTCGCCGACTGGGCCCAGAAGAAGGTGCAGGACCTCTCGAAGGGGATGCAGCAGAAGGTCCAGTTCATCGGCGCGCTGCTGCACGAGCCCGAGCTCGTGATCCTGGACGAGCCCTTCAGCGGCCTCGACCCGGTCAACAGCCAGGTGATGAAGGACGTCGTGGTCGAGATCGCGAGGGAGGGGCGCACGGTCCTCTTCTCGACGCACATCATGGAGCAGGCGGAGCGGATGTGCGACCGCGTCGCCATCATCGCGCGCGGGGAGAAGGTCGTGGACGGTCCCCTCGCGCAGATCAAGGCGGAGGGCGGGCGGCGGCACATCGCCCTGGCGTTCGGGCGGAACCGGGAGCGCGCCGAGCGGGTGCTCGCCGACCGGGGGCTCGTCGCCAAGGTGGACGACTACGGCGCGAGCGCCGAGGTGGAGCTTGCCCCGGCCGCCGACGCCGACCGGCTCCTGCAGGCGCTCGTGCGCGAGGAAGTCGGGCTCAGCCGCTTCGAGGTGGTGGAGCCGTCGCTCCAGTCCATCTTCATCGCCAAGGTGGGCGGGACCGCCGCGGTGGCCCCCGCCCGGGAGGACGGTCGTGCATAAGGTCTGGGCGGTCATCCGGCGCGAGTTCCTGGAGCGGGTGCGGACCCGCGCCTTCCTCATCGGCACCGTGCTCTTCCCGGTGCTGATGATCGTCCTCACGCTCCTCCCCGCCTGGCTCGCCTCGCGGGAGACGGCCCCCAAGCGCCTCGCCCTCGTGGACGCCGCGCAGGGCGACCTCGGCCTCAAGCTGGCCCAGTCGCTCGCGGCCGTGCGGAGCACGGGGAAGACCCCGCAGCCGCGCTACACCGTCGTGCGCGTCCCCGCGCTCGACCGGGCGGAGCCGGTCCGTGATTCGCTCATCGCGGTCACCGGGGTGCGCACCACGGCGGAGGCGTTCGACGGACTGCTCGTGGTGACGGATGCCGCGGTGGACCGGGGCCGCATCGAGTACTTCGGGACGAACGTGGGGAGCCCGAGCGACATGCGCCGGCTCGAGAGCGAGGTCCAGGGCTCGCTCAAGCTGGAGCGGCTGCGGCGCGTCGGCATCGACCCGATCGTCGCCGCCCCTGCCATCCGGCCCATCGACCTGGTGACGAAGAAGGTCGTGGACGGGAAGCTCTCGGGCGAGTCGGGCGAGGCGTCGTTCGCGCTGGCCTACATCATGGCGTTCGTCCTCTACTTCGCCCTGGTGCTCTACGGGGTGCAGGTGATGAGCTCGGTGCTCGAGGAGAAGACGAACCGGATCGCCGAGGTGCTGGCCTCGAGCCTGACCCCGTTCCAGATGATGCTGGGCAAGGTGCTGGGCGTGGGCGCGGTGGGCCTCGTCCAGCTCGGCCTCTGGGGCGGGACCGCCATGGCGGTCACGACCTACCGGGTGCCGATCATGAAGCTGATGGGGCTGCCGAGCGAGCAGGCCGCGGCGATGTCGGTCCCCACGGTGCGGCCCGACCTGCTGGCCGTCTTCCTCGTCTTCTTCGTGCTGGGCTTCCTCCTCTACTCGGCGGCCTACGCGGCCGTGGGGGCGATGTGCAGCTCCCAGCAGGAGACGCAGCAGGCGAACACGCCCGTGACGCTGTTCATCGTCGCCGGGTTCATGGCCGCCTTCTCGATGATCAACGACCCCGGCGGCGCGACGGCGCGGGTCCTGACCTACGTGCCGCTCCTCTCGCCCTTCGTGGTGCCGGTGCGCTATTCCATGGCCCCGATCGCGATTCCCGAGCTCGCGCTGTCGATCGTGGTCACGTTCGCGGCGATGCTGGGGGTCGTCTGGATCGCGGCGCGGATCTACCGGACGGGCATCCTGATGTACGGGAAGCGGCCCTCGTTCGCCGAGGTGATCCGCTGGGTCCGCGCCGCGTGAGGGCGGCTGAAGTGCCGTTCACGGTGTGCGGGCACCCTTGCCGCGGCGCCGGGCGCTGGTAGAATCAGGCAGGTTGCCGACTACCCAAGCGAGGATCTCATGGCGCACGTGAACGACTGCGTTCCCGGGACGAAGGTGAAGCTGCTGCACGCCGGCGTGTTGCGGGTGGTGGGCAAGACGGGCACGATCGTCGAGCTGACCCGGGTGCGGCGGCCGCCCGCCACGGAGGTGACCGACACCGTCACCGTGGACGTCCCGGGGCATGGCGACGTCGTGGTGCGGCCTGCCGACCTGGAAGTCGTGAGCGGCTGACCGCGACGAGCGGTCGTGCGCCCCCAACGGCGCCCGCTGGCCTGCCGGCCGGCGGGCGCTAGCTTTTCCGGCCATGGAGCGATTCGACGTCATCGTGATCGGCGGTGGCCACGCCGGCGCCGAGGCGGCCGCCCTGGCGGCGCGGGCGGGGGCGCGGACGCTGCTCCTCACGCAGCGGCTCGCCACGATCGGCCAGATGTCGTGCAATCCGGCGATCGGCGGGATCGCGAAGGGCACCGTCGCGCGGGAAGTGGACGCGCTTGGCGGGGTGATGGGCCGTGCCACCGACCGGAGCCGGATCCAGTTCCGGATGCTCAATCGCTCGAAGGGACCGGCGGTCTGGTCCCCCCGCGCCCAGTGCGACCGGCGGCTCTACCGGGAGGCGGTGCGGTCGCTGCTCGACGAGCGCCCGGGGCTCTCCCTCGCCGAGGGCACCGTCGCGCGACTGCTGGTGGAGGGCGGGCGTGTCGTCGGCGTGGAGACGTCGGAGGGGACGCGTGTCGCGGCTCGGTCGGTGGTGGTGACGGCGGGGACCTTCCTGCGGGGGCGTATCCACGTCGGCACGAGCGACGGCGTCCCGGCAGGCCGGGCCGGGGACGCGCCCTCCGTCGAACTCGCCTCGGCGCTTGCCGCGCTGGGTCTCGAAGTGGCGCGGTTCAAGACGGGCACGCCGCCGAGGATCGACGGGCGGACGGTGGACTATGCGCGCCTCGCGCGCCAGGACGGGGATCCCGAGCCGTACCGGTTCTCGTGGTTCGTGCGCGCGGTCCCGCCGGCGCAGCGGCCGTGCTGGCTCACGTGGGCGGGCGAGCCGGTCAAGGCGATCATCGCGCGCCACCTGCACGAGTCGGCGCTCTACGGCGGCGCGATCAGCGGGCTCGGCCCGCGCTACTGCCCGTCCATCGAGGACAAGGTGGTGAAGTTCGCCGACGCGCCCAGGCACCAGGTCTTCCTCGAGCCGGAGGGACTGGATGCCGACGAGCTCTACGTGAACGGGCTCTCGACGTCGCTGCCGGCCGAGGTGCAGCTGGCATTCCTGCGCGCGGTGCCGGGCCTCGAGCAGGTGGAGATGACGCGAGCGGGCTACGCGATCGAGTACGACTGGTTCCCGCCGACGCAGCTCGAGCGGACGCTCGAGAGCCGGGCAGTCATGGGGCTCTTCTTCGCGGGGCAGGTCAACGGGACGACGGGCTACGAGGAGGCGGCGGGGCAGGGGGTGGTGGCGGGGATCAACGCCGCAGCTCGGGCGCTGGACCTCGATCCGCTGGTGCTGGGGCGGGACGAGGCGTACTGCGGCCTGCTGGTGGACGATCTCGTAACTCGTGGCGTGGATGAGCCTTACCGTTTGTTCACCTCGCGATCGGAGTATCGTTTGCTACTACGTCAGGACAACGCGCTTCGGCGGTTGATGCCGGTGGCTGAGCGCTACCGCCTGCTCACCGAAGCTGAGCGGCGTGTGGCGTACGAGCGGCTGGAAGCGGAGGAGCGGCTGCTCGAGCGGTGTGGCTCGGCGGTTGTTCGTCCGGAGCAGGTGAACGAGCTGCTCGAGGCGCACGGGGAGCGAGGCCTTCAGGAGCCGGTGCGGCTGTCGGCGCTCGCCCGGCGTCCGGCGCCCGGGTTGGCCGCGCTGCTCGAGGCGGCCGGGGAGCCGCACGACGCGGAGCTGGTGGACTGGGTCGGGATCGAGCTTCGGTACGATGGATACCTGGCCCGGGAGCAGGCGCGGGCTCGCCGGCTCCGGGAGATGGAGGATTTCGTGCTTCCCGAGGAGCTCGACTACCTGGGGGAGCAGGGCCTGTCGTACGAGGCGCGGGAGAAGCTGCACCGGCTGCGGCCCGCCACGCTGGGTCAGGCGGGGCGGGTGCCAGGGGTGTCGCCGGCGGACCTGCAGGGGATCGTGGTGGCGGTGCTGAGGTGGCGAGGGGGGGCAGGTTGCACGTGAAACACCCCGATCTGTTTGGTGCGGGCGCCCCGGCGATGCCGCCGGGGCTTTTTCGTCGTCGGCCCTCGGCTCATCGAGGCTCATCGAGGCTCATCGAGGCTCGTCGAGGCTCGCCCGGGAGCGGTCCGCTCCGGCCGCTGTGGGCGCTTCGCATCCGGGCGCCTGCCGGAGGTCGGTCATGTGCCGCGGCGCCCAACGCGGCCTGCGGGACCGCCCCAGGGCTCGCCTTCTCGAATCGCCGGTTTGCAGGCGTTTCGCTCACGCTCTACTCGCCCGGGAGCGGTCCGCGCCGGCCGCCGCGGGCGCATCGCATCCGGGCGCCTGCCGGAGGTCGGTCATGTGCCGCGGCGCCCTACGCGGCCTGCGGGACCGCCCCAGGGCTCGCCTGCTCGAATCGCCGGTTTGCAGGCGTTTCGCTCCCGCTCTACTCGCTCGGGAGCTGCCCGCCCCGGCCGCTACGGGTGCTTCGTGACTGCGCGCTTGGCGGATTTCGGTCATGTGCCGCGGCGCCCGACGCAGCTTGCGGGGCAGCCCAGGGGCTCGTCTACCCGGTCGCCCGAAGCGGTCGGCGAGTCCTCTTTCGTCTGGGCCGAGCTACCCACCGGCGACGCGACTGCTTCTCGGCACCATGCGCGAGGCTCTCTCCCCCGAGCGCTGGGATTCCGCGTCATCGCGCAGACGCCCTCTCCCTTGCGTTTCAGGCTCCTTCGTGCCGCTGCCGTCCGTCGGGTACACCGAGCTTTGCCTCCAGGCGCAGCAAGATTTCTCGCGGATCTCCTGATTCGAATGTGATTTCCGCCATTGCCGGCAGAAATCGTTTCACGTGCAACACTTTTGACGGTTGTTCGGAGCCATTCCGCTTGTATATTGGATTTCCCGCTCGGATCCCCTGCGGAATTTTTTGTGTTCGTTTGTAAGTTATTATAATTCAAAGATTTAGAGAGGTTCATGGCGCGCGTCATCGCGATCGCGAACCAGAAGGGCGGCGTCGGCAAGACGACCACCGCCGTCAACCTCGCGGCGTCCCTCGCCGTCG
>JBAIWX010000017.1:0-26152 GCA_037916975.1 Gemmatimonadales bacterium | reverse complement strand
GAGTGCGGCAAGCGAGCGCGACATGGCCTTCGTCCTGTGAGTGAGGTTCCGCCGGCCGCAACGGGCGGCCCGGCACGGCCCCGACCGGCAAGCGCCGGGCCAGCCCGGCAGGGCCGCTATCTTTGCGTCCGTCGCGGGGCGCGCCGCCGGCCGCCGGCCCGACCGCCCCGCTCCGTGTCCTCTCGCCCAGACAGCGATGTCACCCCGCGCACGACGCACCCTCGTCCTCCTCGCCCTCGGCGTCGCCGCCCTCTGCGCGCGCCTGGGCTTCTGGCAGCGGAGCCGGCTCCACCAGCGCCGCGCCCGGAACGCGGAGGTCTCCGCGCAGCGCGCCCTGCCCGAGGTGGACCTGGCCGCCCCCGGCCGGCCGCCGCTCGCCGAGCGGCGCGTGACGGCCCGCGGGAGCTACGACCCCGGCCACGAGATGCTGCTCCGCACCCAGGTGGACGCCGGCACCCCGGGGGTCCACGTGATCACCCCGCTCCGCCTCCCCGGCCAGGACAGCGCGCTCCTCGTGGACCGGGGATTCCTCCCATCGCCGGACGGGCTCCAGGTGGTGGGGCTCGACCGGCTCGCCGAGCCGGGGGAGGTCACCGTCCGCGGCCTGGCCCTGCCCCTCGCGCCCGCCCCGCGCGGGGGCGCGCCGCTCGAGCGCGACGGGCACCTCTCCTGGCAGGCGCTCGACCCCGCCGGCCTCGCCGAGCGGCTCCCCTTCCCCGTGCTGCCGGTGGTGGTGCTGCAGGCGCCGGACAGCGCCCTGCCGAAGTGGCCCCGGCGCGTGGCACCCCGGCCGCTCGACGACGGCCCGCACCTGAGCTACATGCTGCAGTGGTGGGCGTTCGCGACCATCGCGCTCGTGGGCGCGGTCACGGTGTCGCGGGCCGGTCGAGCTCGTCGATCGTCCGGACCGACGGACGCTCCGTCCGCTGGAGCCGCGCCGCCACCGCCTCCGCCTGCCGGAACGCCCTGAGCAGGTTCCCCCGCGCGAGCTTCCGCAGGTCCTCGTCGTTCCAGCCCCGCCGGATGAGCTCGGCGAAGAGCGCCGGGAAGGTCGAGACGTCCTCGAGCCCCTCCGGCCCGCTCTCGATCCCGTCGAAGTCGCTCCCGATCCCCACGTGGTCCACGCCGGCCACCTGCCGCACGTGCTCGATGTGGTCGGCGACCTGCGCGAGCGTCGCCTTCGGGCGCGGGTGCGCCTCGATCCACGCCCGGCGCTGCCGCCGCGCCTCCGCCGTGTCGCCCGGCGCCGAGGTGGGCCGGAAGGCCTCGAGCTCCCGCTCCCAGTCACGCACCGCCTGCGACACGAACGCCGGGACGAAGGTGACCATCACGACCCCGCCGTTCGCGCCGAGCCGCGCCAGGATCGAGTCGGGGACGTTGCGCGGGTGGTCCACCAGCGCCCGCGCCGAGCTGTGCGAGAAGATGACCGGCGCCTGGGCGACGTCGAGCGCGGCACTCATCGTCGCCGGGGAGACGTGCGAGAGGTCCACCAGCATGCCGAGGCGGTTCATCTCGTGCACCACGGCCTTGCCGAACGGCGTGAGCCCCCCGTGCCGCGCGGAGTCGAGCGCGGCGTCCGCCCAGTCGAGCGTGACGTTGTGGGTGAGCGTCATGTACCGCGCGCCGAGCGCGTAGTACATGCGGAGCGCGCCGAGGGAGTTCTCGATCGCGTGCCCGCCCTCCATGCCGAGGAGCGAGGCGACCTTCCCCTCGCGGCGCGCCCGCTCGATGTCGGCGGTGCCGAGCGCGAGCAGGAACCGGTCGGGATACTTCGCCACCACCCGCCGCGCGATGTCGAACTCCTCGAGCTGCACCCGCGCGTAGCCGCTGTCGCGGATCTCCCCCGGCACGTAGATGGACCAGAACTGCGCCCCCACGCCCCCCGCCGCGAGGCGCGCGAGGTCGGTCATGCCGGGGGTCTTCCGCCGGAGGTCGTACGCGTCCACGTCCCTCGGCGCCGCCTTGTTCGTGCGGATCTCCCACGGGAGGTCGTTGTGGCCGTCGATGAGCGGCGCCTCGCGGAGGATCCGGCGCGCGTGCTCGAGGGCGGCGTCCGCCTGGGCGGCCAGGGGATGCGCGGCGGGGAGCGCCGCCAGGGCGAGCAGGGCGGCGGCGCGGGCGAGGCACCGGAGCGAAGGCATCAGGACTCCTCGCGCGGCTCGAGGAACCGCGCATGATGGACGGCGCGGCCGAGCTGGACAAGCTCGGGGCGCGCGACGAACTCGGGGCAGATGGTCTGGTCGTACTCGTACGGGCCGCCGTGCTCCGCGTCGGTCCACGGGAAGCCGCGGCACACCGCCGGGTAGTACGACTTTGCGTGAATGGTGCAGCCGTTGTTCCGGAAGAGGACGCACCGCTTCGCCTTGACCCGCGTGCGCCATTCCCCCCACCGCGTCCGGTACACCGTCTCCCGCCCATGCTCGCGGATGATCGCCTCGGCCTCGGCGTCGGAGAGCGTCGTGCCGTAGGCGCAGCAGGCCGAGTCGTGCGGGCAGGGCCAGCAGGGGAGTGCGGGGAACGCGTGCTTCATCGTGCCCTTCCTCCCGCGACCTCGGGGAGGACGCGGCCGGTGACCGGCTCCGTCGGGCGCACGCCGAGCAGTGCCGCGAGCGTCGGGCCGACGTCCTCGCTCGTCACCGGGCGCGTCACGCGGCGCGCGGGGATCCCCGCGCCGGCGAAGAGGAGGGTGATGTGGCGGTCGTCGTAGTTCGTCGTGCCGTGCGTCGCCCAGCCGCCGTTCTCCGCCCAGATCCACCCCGGCGCGAGCGACGCCGCCGCGAGCCATCCCTGCGCGGGCGGGATGAGCCGGCGCCAGAGCCGCGCCTCCGCGTCGTCCTTCGGGGCGCGGGCGAGCCGCGCCGGCGTGAAGACGCGGCGCACCCCCGGCCGGCCGCCCAGCTCCCGCGCGGTGGCCTCCGCCAGGCTGTCCACGTCCACGCCGCGCGCGCGCAGCGCGGCGACGTCCGCCAGGAGGAGCCCGGAGTCGAAGTCCACGTCGAAGCGCGAGTCGTAGCGGTCGTCGAGCCGCTCGCGCACGGCGCGGACGAGCGGCCACGCCGACGCGCGCCCGCCGCGCCCCGTCCGTTCGGGGAACGGCTGCACGCCGTGGTCCGCGGCGAGTGCCAGCACGGTGCGGTCGGCGGGGACGAGCGTCGCGAGGGAGTCGAGAAACCAGCCGAGCCAGTGGTCGAGGCGGAGGACCTGGTCGTGCAGCTCGCGCGAGTCGGGGCCGAAGGCGTGGCCGACGGCGTCGGTGGTCGAGAGCGAGACGACCAGCAGGTCGGGAGCGTCCCGCCGGCCGAGGTCCATCTGCGAGACGCCCTCGAGGGCGACGTCGAGGGTGAGCGAGTCCATCCACGGGTACTGCGCCAGGCGGCGCACCGCCTCGAGGGTGTCAGTCGGCAGCGGGTGCGGGAAGGTCTTCTCCGCGGTGCCGTTCTCCCACGGCGCGTCGTCCGGCTCGGGATAGGCGCCCGCGTCCCGGAGGAGGGTCCAGCTCGTCCCCGCGAGGCGCGCCGCGCCCTCGCGCGCGTTCCAGGCGCGGAGCCAGTCGGGAAGGCCGGCGCGATACCACCGGCTCGTGGTGAAGCGCCCCTCGGCGTACCAGTAGACGTCGCCGCGCACGCGGCCCACCGGCAGGATGGCACCGCGGTCCTTCCGCGAGACGGAGAGGATGCGCGTCCCCGGGTCGGCGGCGAGCATCCAGTCGGCGAGCGTGGTGCCGCGGAAGCGCGCCGGCGAGGCGCCCCAGCCGGCGGGCCCCTCGACGAGCGGCGCGGCGGAGTCGGGGACGCCGCGGTTGTTGGAGATGATCCCGGTGCTCGCGGGCGGGCGGCCCGAGAGGAGCGTCGCGTGGCCGGGGGCCGTCTCGGTGATCGCGTGCTCCTGGCGCGCGTCGGTGAAGACGGTGCCGGTGCGCGCGAGGCGGCCGAGGCCGCCGGTGAGCTGCGGGCCGAAGCGGTCGAGGTAGTCGCCGCGCATCTGGTCCACGACGACGAGGACGGCGAGCGCGGGGCGCGCCCGTGCGGCGTGGCTGGCGTGCGAGGGACCGGAGACGAGCGAGGCGAGGAGCGCGCACGCGCCCCCGCGGGCGAGGCGGGACGTCGGCATGGCGGGAAGCTTAGCCGCGCCGCCGGGCGCGCGGCAGCGGCGCGCGCGGCGTGACCCGCCCGTGACGGGCGGGCAGTGCTACCAGTTCAGGCCGTAGTTGTTGGCGAGGAGGAAGCGCTGCTCCTCGAGCACCGTCCGGTAGGGGATGCCGACGTCGAGCCGCAGCGCGACGTGGTCGGCACCCACGCGCACCACCACGCCGCGCACCGGCAGCGTCTCCCCGCGCCGGAAGGCGACGCTGCCGGCGAGCTCGTCGCCCTCGACGGGGCCACCGGCCGGGAGCGCGAGGCGGAGCCCGCCCTCGGAAACGTCGAGGACGTCGAACCGCTGCCGGCCGGTATCGAAGACCGGCCGGAGCTTCTCGGGATACTGGATGCGGAAGTGCTGCCGGTCGTGGGGCCAGGCCACGGGGGCGCTCGCCGGTCCGGGCGCGAGCGGCGCCGCGGCCCCCGTGGCCGTGGCGCCCCCGCGCGCTCCGCGATCAATCTGCACCGGCACGTTCGCCCCGAGGAAGGCCGTCAGCGCACGGCCACCCGGCCGGCCCGGCTGCGGACGCCATCGGAGAAGGTCACGTCGAGCGAGCCGCCCTGCGCCGCCACGAGCGCATCGCCGCCGCGCGCGAAGGAGAGGATCGCGCCGGTGGCCGGGTCGCGCACGAGCGCCATCGGGTACTGCGTCGCGTCCCAGCGCACCCGCACCGCCCCCGGCGCCTCCGCGACGGCGTCCGGCGCGGGGTCGGGCTGCGCCATCGCGACGGCGACGCCCGGCGGCAGCGCCTGCATCGCCGCGCTCGCGCGGAGCGCCGTGCCGCCCGGGCCGGCGACGCGGAGCCCGGCGAGCCGGTCGCGCCACGCCGCCGAGCGCGGCAGCACGAAGGCGAACTGGGCGGCGCCCGACGGGTCGTCGGCGACGGCGAGCGGGGTGAATCCGTAGCGGAAGAGCGACGCGCCGGCCGCGTCCACGCCCTCGAGGGTCCACGGCCCACCCTGCGGCAGCACCGGCGCCGCGTCGAGCTCGAAGGCGGGCTCGAGCACCACCTGCCCGCCCTGCACGCGGCCCCAGACGAGGAGCCCGGACTGCACCGTCGTCGCGGACGCCGTGACCGCGCCCGTCTGCATGCGATACGCGAAGACGCGGTTGAACATGTACGGGCTCACCCACTGGCTGCCGCAGTAGCCCATGATGTCGGTGCTCGTCGGCGCCTTGAGGACGTTGGTGGCGACGTCGAGGCCCCAGTAGCCGGTCTGCCCGTTCGCGTTGGGGTAGTTCGGGTCGGGATTCCCCGCCCCGCCGCACGGCGCGTGGTTCTGGCTCCAGGTGTGGCCGATCTCGTGCGCGAGGACGCCGTCGCCGCTCGGCAGGCGGTCCCAGCCCACCGCGGCGGGCGCACCGACGTAGCCGATGCCCGCGACGCCCGACGAGTACGAGGTCTTCACCACGCCGTAGTAGGTCTTCGTGCTGTTGTCGGCGGTGCGGAGCGCGTAGATCTCGCTCAGCACCGTCCCCCACGCGTTGTTGCCGTTGTCGCTCTGGAGCACCGCCGCCGAGGAGGTGTACGGCTGGCTCCGCACGTCGGGCGAGACGCCGTTCACCGGCCAGAGCTTCTGCAGCGTGACGAGGAACTGGTTCATGTTCGCCGCCGAGACGTTGCCCGCCTGGCTCCCCTGCACGATCACCGGCACGAAGCGGATCGCGAACGGGACGACGCTCCGCACGTCCATCGCCTGCGGGCTCCCGCCCGCCGGCCAGGTGTTGTCCGCCTTCGAGCTCTCGGCCACGCTGCCCGTCGGGTCCACGTCCACGAGGAGCGAGAGCCCCGGCTGGACCAGCGTGCCCGAGAGCGTGACGTTCCACGAGTTCGCGAGCGCGCTCTCGTCCATCGCGAGCGGCACCGAGGCGCCGGGCGCGGGGATGGTGAGGGTCTGCACGAGCGAGCCGTTCTGGTAGGCCCGCACGCGCACCGACGGCGCCGCGCTGTTCGCCTGGTTCGCGGTGACGAAGACGCGGAGGACGGCATCGCGCCCGCGCACGAGCGGGACGCTCCGGTCCGGCGTCTGGATCGCCTGCACGACGTACGCGCCGGCGACGGTGAGGTTGAGCGTGCTGGCCGGCGCCGCGGCGTAGGCCACGCTCGCGCTCGCGGCGGTGGTGCCCGCCTGCACCGAGACGAGCTGCGAACCGGGCGTGGGCGAGTACGACGAGGCGCCGCCGGTCACCACGTCCGCGGTCACCGTGTACTGCCCCGGGGCGAGGCCGGTGATCGTCGTGCTGCCGGTCACGGCGCGGGAGAAGTTCGCGGGCCCGGTCACCGTCACCGACGCGGCGGTGCCCTGCGGAAGCCCGCTCACCGAGACGCTCAGCGATCCCGTCGTGGGCGAGGGCGGTCCGACCGGGTCCGACGCGGTGGGCGAGCCGCCGCACGCGGCGAGCGCGAGCGTGGCGAAGAGGGCGATCCGGTGCCGGGCCTGCATGCGGTCCTCGAGGGTGACTGAACCCCTCCGCGAGACGCAACGACGGTGCCGGGCCGGCCCCGCCGCGGGCCGACGGCCAACGTGTTGCCCCGCGCCTACTTGGACAGCCTCCCCGCGGGACGCGCGGCCCGGCGGCGGACCGCACCCGGCGCAGATCGCCAGTCCGGTGCGGCGCTTCGTGCCGGGCGGGGCAGCCTGTCCCGCGGGCGCGCGGGCACGCGCTGGTGACGCCCGTCACGCCGGAACGCGAACCGGGCGGATCCCCGCTGGAGACCCGCCCGGCCGCGGAGCGTGAAGGCGCCCTGAACTACTGGCGCACCGCCTCGAGCGCGATCTCGATCTCGACGTCGTCGCCGAGCATCGCGCCGGTCTCGAGCACCCTGTTCCAGGTGAGGCCGAAGTCGCGGCGGTTGACGAGGGCCGTGCCGTCGAAGGCGATGCGCTCCTTGCCGTCGGGATCCTTCTGGACGCCGCGGAACTCGCCCCGGAGCGTGATCGGCTTGGTCCGGCCCTTCATCGTGAGCAGCCCGCCCATCTCGAAGCCCTTGTCAGACGCCACGATGCCGGTGCTCTCGAAGGTGATGGTGGGGAAGCTGTCCACGCTGAAGAAGCGGGGGCTCCGCAGGTCGGCGTCGCGCGCCGGGTTCCGCGTGTCGATGCTCTTCGCCTGGATCACGACGTTGACCGTGCCCTTCCGCCAGTCGGGCCCGGTGGTCACGATCGTCGCCTTGAAGTCGGTGAACTGCCCGCGCACGCGCCCGACGAGGTGCCGGATCCGGAAAGTGACCTCCGAATGCTGCGGGTCAACCGCCCAGGTCGTTCCCGCGCCGGGCTTGGTGAACTTGCCGGCCTGCGCCGCCAGGGCTGCCGGCGCCGCCAGCACGAGTGCCCCGAGGAACACCACCGAACGCATAGACCCCCCTCATCGAGTGGAAGAACGCCGCACGGCATGCCGCATCAGCGCGAAGGTAGCGGCCCCGATGCAAGGAAGCCATCAGGTCGGGGTGAACGCGGCTTCACGTCCGGTCCCCGGCGCGTCACCCCCACGCCGGCTCGTTCGCCCCGCTCGCCGTCCGCCGGAACGGCGCCCACGCGAGGCCGACGGTGTGGACCTGGATGCCGCCCGCCTTCGGCTTCACCTGCACCGTCTCGAGCGCCTCCGCCTGCGCGTCGAAGCCCCCCTCGAGCGCCGCGACCTCGTCCTGGAACTGGCGGTCGAGGTCGGCGAGCTGCTGCCGCAGGGCCTCCTCGTTCTGCGCCGCGCGCGTGACGTCGGCGCTCTCCTTCTGCATGCGGCCGGCGCCGCGGACGGCGGTCCCCACGCGCGAGAGCTCGCTCGCGCTCACCGCCTTCCGGCCGAGGAAGGCGCCGAGGATGGCGCTCCCGACCGAGATGGCGGCGTTCACCTTGGACGCCGTCGCCTGCGACTCCTCGAGCTGCCGGCTCGCCTGCGCGCGCTGGAGGCGGTCCTGCAGCGTGGCGAGCTTGGGCGCGTACCTGTCCTTGAGCTTCTGCACCTGCGCATCGCGCTGCTCGCGCGCCGCCTGCTGGAGGCGGATGCGGAAGTCGCGCTCCGACTCGCCGGGGTTCGAGAGGAGCTTGTACGTCGGGCTCCGGAAGAGCGCGAGCGCCTGGTTGGCCTTGAGCCACTTCTCGTACGACTTCTGCCAGTCGGCGTAGCTCTTCTCGCGGAGCGCCGCGGGGGGTGCGGGGGCGAAGGCGCTCCCCTCGGGGACGCCCTGCGCGATCGCCGAGAGCTCGAGCCCGAGCAGGTCGGCCTCGGTCCAGTCCACCGGCACGGGCCCCTCCGCGAAGGGGCAGAGGTGGATCACCCGCTCGGTCTGGTCGATGCCGAACTTGGCGTTCGTGCAGGTGACGTCGGCGACGCCGAGGACGTAGGGCCGCCAGGTGATCGCGTCGCCCGCCGCGGGGAGGTGGTACTGCGGGATCCCCGGCGGGACGGAGGGCGGCCCCGAGGCGCCGCCGTCGGTGACGGGCGGCGTGCTCCGCGCGGCGGGGACGCCGGTGGCCCGGTCGCTTCCGGCCGCGGTCCCGGCGGGAGGCACGAGGCGGCGGATCTGCTCCCGCGTGAGCGGCCCCGCGAGGTACGACATCGTCCAGCGTGTCTGGAAGGTGACGGGCGCGTTCTCGTGCACGGAGTGGAGCAGGAAGACCCGCTTCCCGAGCGAGGCGATGAGCTGCTCCATCCGGGCGCGGTCGAACGCCTTCCCCGCCGACGCGCCCTCGAGGCCCTCCATCACGCGCGCCTTGTCGCGCTCGGTCTGGAGCCGGCCGAGGAACCAGGTGCCGGCGTTGGCGAGGGCCTTGTAGTCGAGGTCCACCGGGTTCTGCGTCGCGAGCACGACGCCGAGCCCGAAGGCGCGGGCCTGCTTGAGGAGGGTGAGGAAGGGCGCCTTCGACGCGGGGTTCGCCACCGGCGGCAGGTACCCCGCGATCTCGTCCATGTAGAGGATGGCGCGGAGCGTCCCGGTGCCCGGCTGCTGGCGCATCCAGCCGATCACCTCCTCGAGGAGCATCGTGACGAAGAACATCCGCTCGGCGTCGCCCAGGTGCGCGATGGACACCACCGACACGCGCGGCTTCCCCGTCTCGGTGTAGAGCAGCCGGCTCGCGTCGAGCGGGACGCCCTCGGTCCACGCCTCGAAGCCGGGGGCCGCGAGGATGTTGTTCACCTGCATCGCGAAGGCGAAGCGGTCCTTGGGCGGGAAGACGCTGTCCACGTCCATCACGCCGATCTTCGTGATCGGCGGCTGCTGGATCTGCTGGATCAGGCCGGGGAGGTCGAGGTCCTTCCCGTCGGTCCACGCCTTCTGCAGCAGGTTCGAGACGAGGATGTGCTCCCGGCTCGTGAGCGGGTCGGCCTCGATGCCGAGAAGGGCGAGGATGCTGGTCGCGGTGGTCTGCACGCGCTCGCGGAAGAGGTCGCGGTCGTCGCGGATCGCCTGCGGCGGGACGGCGAAGGCGCGGAGCACCGAGATCGGGGCGCCGGCGCTCGAGCCCGGGGTGTAGATCGCGAAGTCGGCGGTCTCGCGGAGCCGGCGGATCCGCTCCCCCGTCTGGTCCCACTCGGCGAGTCCCTTCCCCCACGTCTCCGCCTGCTGCGCCGCGTACTGCGCCGGGGTGAGCCCCTTCGCCTCGGCCTCCTGCGCGTTCACCCACGGCGCGAAGTCGGCGGGGCGGAGGTCCGGGAACGTGAGCAGGATGTTGCCCAGGTCGCCCTTCGGGTCGATGGCGATGACGGGCACCTTGTCCATCGCCGCCTCCTCGAGGAGGCCGATGCCGAGGCCGGTCTTGCCGCTGCCCGTCATGCCGATGATGACGGCGTGCGTGGTCAGGTCCTTCGCGTCGTAGAGGACCAGGTCGTCGGTGCGCTGGCCCTTCGCGAGGTCGAAGGTGCGGCCGAGATAGAAGGCGCCGAGCTTCTCGTAGTCGGTCATGGGCGGGGACGGGGGGACGGGGGACGGGGCGGCCGGCGGGGCCGCGGCGGGGACCCGGGGAAGGTGGGCGCGGACGGCGCCGGGGGGAAGGGCGGGTGGTGCTGTCACCCGGGAGCCGTAGAATGGGATGGAGAGGTGGGCGCACCTTGCTGAGGCCCCGTCCCGCCAGCCCAACGGAGGTCGCGATGCGACTTGCCCGATCGCACGTCGTCCGGCACCTGTGGCCGGCCCTCGTCGTGGCCCTTGTTGCGGCGCTGCCGGGCTCGGCGGCCGCGCAGCACGGTCGGTCGTATGGCGGTGGCGGCCGGGCGCACTCCTACTCGTCGCCGCACTACCGGGCGCCGCGGAGTCATGCCCCACGGCCGAAGAGCTACGCCCCACGGCCGAAGAGCTACCAGCCGCGGCCCAAGTCCTACGCCCCACGGCCGAAGAGCTACCACCCGCGGCCCAAGTCCTACGCCCCGCGCCCGAAGAGCTACCAGCCGCGGCCCAAGTCCTACGCCCCGCGCCCGAAGAGCTACCACCCGCGGCCCACGCCGTCACATGGCAAGGAGAAGCGGAGCCAGGCGGCGAAGGAGCGGTTCATGCGGAAGTCGGGCTATCCGCACGGCCGTCCGGGCTATGTCGTGGACCACATCGTGCCGCTCGCCTGCGGCGGCGCCGACGATCCGAGCAACATGCAGTGGCAGACGAAGGAGGAGGCGAAACGGAAGGACCGGTGGGAACGACAGGGCTGCAGGCGCTGACCCGAAACGCCGAAGGGCTCCCCGCGGGGAGCCCTTCCGACGATGCCATCCTGCGCAGTGCCCCGACCAGGACTCGAACCTGGAACCTACTGATTAAGAGTCAGCTGCTCTACCAATTGAGCTATCGAGGCAATTCCACCGGGGACTCGCCCCGCACTGCATAGCCCCAACGGGAATCGAACCCGTCTCTCGACCTTGAAAGGGTCGCGTCCTAGCCGATAGACGATGGGGCCAGGCTGCCCGTTGGGACTCCATAGCGCTAACGGGATTCGAACCCGTGTTCCAGCCTTGAGAGGGCTGTGTCCTAGGCCTCTAGACGATAGCGCCCTGCACCAACCACGACAGGCCCGGAGGGAATCGAACCCCCAACCCCCGGTTTTGGAGACCGGTGCTCTACCAGTTGAGCTACGGACCTCTGCTGCCTTCCGTGCCTCGGCCTGCGCGGCTCCGGCTCCCTACTGAGGGTGGCTGACGGGAATTGAACCCGCAACCTCCGGAGCCACAGTCCGGCGCTCTAACCGATTGAGCTACAGCCACCATGCAAGGGAGCATGGGGCCTCCCCTGTCGGGGCGGTAAACATACATGGCCCTCCCGTCCGGTCAAGACCAGAACCGCCCCGCCAGCGCCCCCGTCCGGGGGTCGGCCGGCACCGGCTCCCCGTCCAGTTCGGCGACCGGGACGACCCCGCGTACCGCGTTGGCCACGAAGAGGCTACGCCCCCTGAGCTCCTCCCGCCGGAGCTGCCGCTCCACGAGCTCCCCGGCCAGCTCCGCGCACCGCATCCGGGAGACGCTCCGGAGCACCCCCAGGGCGAGCGGCGGCCCCGCCACCCGCTCCCCCTCCCACCAGAGCAGGCTCCAGATCGCGCATTCGGCGACCGTCCCGTCCGGGGTGAGGAGCAGGGCGTCGTCCGCCCCGGCCCGGGCCCCCTCCGCCCGGGCCGCGTCGAACTGGCCCCGGTCGGTCGTCTTGTGGGGATAGGGGCGGTGCGGCGTCCGCGCCGTCACGAGCCGGACCGGGGCGAGCGACCCGACGTCGCGGGTGGTCACCTCGAGCCGCTGCCATCCCACTTCCAGCCGGTGGACCCGGTCCGCCCCGCCCCCGGGGACCTCGAGCGCCGGCGGGAAGGGTACGCCGAGCGCGACGCAGCTCTCGCTGAGCCGGCGGAGGTGCAGGTACCAGAGCGGCGCCCGGCCGTCCCGGACCCGGACCGTCTCGATCAGCGTCGGCGTCCGCGCCACGCGCCGCCTACTCCCCCGGCACCGGGATCACCGGCTCCCCCGCGGGCGCGGCGGGGGCGCCCGCGTCGTCCCGGCGCGCCGCGAGGACGGACTGCGCCGTGGTCGCGGCGATGATGACCGCGCCCCCGGCCAGCGCCCAGGGCCCCGGCCGCTCCCCGTGGACGAGCCACGCCCAGACCGGGTTGAAGACCGGCTCGACGAGGAGCAGCATCGACGCCTCGAGCGCCGGCACCCGCCGCAGCGCCTGCGCGAGGAGCAGGTACGCCACGGCGATCTGGAAGACGCCGAGGTACAGCACCGCGACGACGTCGGTCGGCGTGACCCGCGCGAAGGGCAGCGCCGCCGGGAGCGCGAGGCCGAAGCCCAGGAGGTTGCCGATGGCGACCGCGGCGACGGCGTGGTCCCCCTCGCGCGCGCCCATCCAGCGGAGCCCCGCGACGAGGAGCGCGTACGTCACGCCGGAGGCGAGCGCGAGGGCGTTGCCGCGGACCGGGTCCGGCGCCGTCGCGACCGGGGCCTCGGCACCGACGAAGAAGAGCGCGAGGCCGCCCGCGATCGCCGCCATGACGGCGAGGTCCCGCCGCCGCACCGGCTCCCGGAGGAGGAGCGGGCTCAGCAGCACCAGGTAGATCGGCGCCGTGGACTGGAGGAAGATCGCGTTGGCGGAGGTGGTGAGCTTGTTCGCCGCGGCGAAGAGCGTGAGCGTCACCGCGTAGGCGAGCGCCACGAGCGCGGCGCGGGGGCTCCAGCCCCGGCGCGCGGCGGGCGCGAGCGCCAGGATCGCGAGCGCGGCGACGCCCGAGCGGAGGCTCGCCACCTGCGGGCCGGTGAACGTGGTCGCCTTGATGGCGGCGCCACCGGTCGAGAAGAGGAGCGCGGCGCCGACGAGGCGCAGGCGATCGGCGGTGCGGGATGGCATGGCGGCGAAAGATAAGCCGCGGCGCCGCCGCCGCGGGCCGTGCTAACGCGCGGCCGGCGCCGGCAGCGTCGCCGGCTCGCCCAGCGCCACGCCGAGCGCCGCGACGGCCGCGGCGTACTTCCCCTCGTAGCCCGCGAGCTTCGCGGCCTCGTCCAGCAGCTGCCGCTCCCGCTGGTTGACCAGGAAGAGCGTGCTCTCCCCCGCCTCGAACCGGCGCGCCTCGCCGTCGCGGAGCGCGCCCGCCGCCGCCACCGCCGCCCGCTGCACCGCGAGGAGGCCGTCGAAGGTGACGACGTCGTTCACCGCCGCGAGCACCGCGAGGCGGACCTCCCGCCGCGCACGCTCCAGCTCGAGCGCCTGCGACTCCGCCTTCGCGCGCGCCGCGCCGAGCTTGCCCCGCTCCTTCATGAGGAGGAGCGGCGACTTGACCGAGAGGCCGAGGGCATAGTTGTCGCCGGCGTCGGGCCAGTCCCCGAGCAGGCCCGTGCCGCCCGCCTTGAGGGCCGAGAGCTCGAGCGTGGCGTCGGGGAGGAGGTCCTGCGCCGCGAGCGTCCGGCCCGCGCGCGCCTCGCGCAGCTTGCCGAGCGCCTTCACCACGTCCGGGTGCTCCCGCACGGCGAGGCGGAGCCACTCGTCCACCCGTGCCGTGTCGAGCGCCACGGGACCGAGCCCCGCCGCCGACGGCACGACACCGGGCGCCACGTCGAGGCCCGCGCCGCCCTCGTCCCAGAGGAAGGCGCTCACCCGCTGCGTCTGCCCGTAGTAGGCGTTCGCGGCCTCGAGCGCCGCCGCCCGCCGGCGGAGCAGCTCGAGCGCCGCCTCGACAGTGTCGATCGGGGCCGCGTCGCCATCCTCCGCGCGCCGCGCCACCCAGCGCGCACGCGTCTCGGCGAGCGTCACCCCCTCGCGCGCGATCGCGAGCCGGCGCCACGCCTCGTACCAGCCGGCGTACTCCTTCGCCGCCGAGAGCAGGAGCTTGTTGACCGTGGCGCGCCGCTCACCGGCCGCGACGTCGCGGAGCGCCGCCGCCTGCGCCACCGCGGTGCGGCGCTGGTCGGTGAGGATCCCCTGCCCCAGCGGGATCACGACGCCGGCCTTGAGGAGCCCCGCGCCGGGCGTCGTGCGGTCGGGGTTCACGTACGCGCCGCGGGTGTCCTGGTAGCCGAGCTTGAGGTCGAGCCCGACGGGCGTCGGCACCTTGAGCGAGACGTCGAGGTAGTTGAAGTACTCCGTCCCCTTGAAGCCCTTCCGGTCCCAGGTCGCCGAGAGGACCGGGTCGTAGAGCCCGGCCCGCGCCCCGAGGAGCTCGGCGCCCGCGGCGCGCTCGAGGAGCAGCGCCTGGCGCACGACGGGATGCCGCGCCCGCACCGCGGCATCGAAGTCGGCGAAGGTGAGCACCGCCACGGAATCGGCGGCCGACACCGGCGCGCCGAGGCGCGCGGTGGCCGCCGGCGCCTGCGCGCGGGCGGCGTGCGGCCACGGGGCGAGCAGCACCGCCGCCACGAGGGCGCGGACGACGCGGCGCGGGGTCACGTCACTTCTTCCCGTCACCGGCAGGGGCCTCCGCCGGCGGCGGCGCGATCGAGGGCGGGAAGCCGTTGAGCTGCCGCCAGACCTCGAACCAGATCGGCACGGTGTCGAGGAGGGCCCAGCCGTGCACCGGGGAGCCCATGCGGAGCTGCGCCGGCCACGCCTCCTGGGCCGAGTCCGGCACGACGAGCACGCGGAACTTCCCGCCCTTCGCGTCGAGCTGGTCCACCACGGCGATCCGCCCGCCGAACGTGCCGACCGAGACGCTCGGCCACCCGGTGAACTGCAGCGCGGGCCAGCCGTCGAAGATGAGCCGGACCGCCCGGCCCGGCCGGAGCAGCGGCACGTCCATCGCCTTCACGTAGAGCTCGACCGCGGGCTGCGAGCGCGACGGGACGATGGTGAGCAGGGCGTCGCCCTCCTTCACCGCCTCGCCCACGCCGGTGTGGAGCGCGCGCACCACGTAGCCGTCCTGCGGCGCGTCGACGCGGTACATCGCGCTCCGCAGCTCCATGCTCGTGTACTCGTTGCTGAGCTTCGCCACCTCGGCGCGGCCCTCGCCCACCTCCGCCCGCGTCGCCTCCCGGTCGGCCCGCGCCTTCGCGAGCTTCTCGCCGTACTCGGCAGGCACCGCCGCCAGCTCGAGCCGGGCATTCTCGAGCTCCTGCCGCTTCTCGACCAGCTTCGCGACAGCGCCCTGCAGCTTGAGCTGGTTGGCCTCGAACTCGGTGCGCGTGCTCAGGCCGTCGCGGAAGAGCCGCTCGCGGCGCTCGAAGCGCTGCGCCTCCACCTGCGAGTCCACGACCGCGGCCTGGTACGCCGCCTCGTAGAGCCGGACCTTGTTGCGCGCCTTCTCGAGGCTCAGCGCCTGGCCACGCTCGAGCGCCGCGATGAGGCTGTCGAGCGAGCGCACCTTGGCGCCCTTGCTCGCCACCGCGTCCCGCTTGCCGGCCACCTGCTCGCCCAGCCGCGCCACGAGCGCCGGGTCGAGGAACTTCTCCTTCACCTCGGCGAGCTGGACGAGGGGGGTGCCCTTCGTCACGAACGACCCCTCGGGGACGTACCACCGCTCGATCCGGCCCGCGATGAGCGCGGGCACCTGCTGCGGCCGGTCCTCCGGCCGGAGCGCCGTGACCGTGCCCTCGCCGCGCACGTTCTGCTGCCACGGGAGGAAGAGGATCGCCACCCCCGCCACGACGAGCCCGAGCACCCAGCGGAAGAAGCCGCGGTGCGAGCGCGAGGTGTTGAGGAGCCGTGCCGAATAGAGCGACGACGGATCGAAGCCGACGTCCCGCGTCTCGAGTCCCATGGGCCCCTCCCTCAGGCGGCCGCGCGGAGCGCGGGGACGAGCGCCCGGAGCCGCGGATCGTCCGCGATCCGGTCGAAGGGCCCCTCGAGCGCCACGCGGCCCTCCTCGAGCAGCACCACGCGGTCGCACGCGGCGAGGAGGAGGGGGTCGTGCGTCACGATCACGAGGGTCCACGGCTGCGCCCGGTCGCAGAGCGTGCGGATGACGGCCTCGCGGTCGTCGCCCTCGAGGTGCTGCACGATGTCCTCGAGGAGGAGGAGCCGCGGGCGGCCGACGATCGCCTGGGCGAGCAGGAGCTTCTTCGCGTTCGACACCGAGAGGGTGCCGCCGCCGGCGGCGACGGGCGACGCGAGGCCCAGGGGCAGCGCCTGCACGTGCGCCGCGAGGCGCGACGCCTCGAGCGCGCGCAGCACGTCCGCCGAGGAGATGCCGGGCCGCCCGACGGTGACGTTCTCCTCGATCGTGCCGTCGAAGAGGTCGTGCAGCGAGAGCATCTGCCCGATCTCGGCGCGGAGCGCGTGCCGGTCGAGGTCCCGCAGCGTGAGGCCGTCGTAGGCGATCGTCCCCTCGTACCCGTCGAGGAGGCCGCCCATGACGCGCAGCAGCGTGCTCTGCCCGGCGCCGTCGGCGCCGAGCACCGCGACGCGCTCCCCCGGGGCGAGGTCGAGCGTGACGTCGCGGAGCGACCAGCCGGCCGCGGCGGGGTAGCGGTAGCTCACCGCCGCGAGCCGGACGTCGAAGCCGCGCGCCCCCGCGGCGGGGGGCGGCACCGCGAGGCCCCCGGCCCGCTCGAGGGGCAGGTCGCTCACGTGGCCCAGCTTCTCGAGCGCGGTGAGGAAGTCGTACACGGTGCTGATGCTCCCGATCAGCTTCTCGAGCCCGGCGAGCACGGTCACGATCACGATCTCGGAGGCGACGAACTGGCCGAGGGTGATCTGGCGGTCGATCACGAGCACGCTGCCCAGGATGAGCAGGCCGCCGGTGATGACCGTCTTGAAGAGGATGATCGCCCACGCCTGCTGCACGAGCACGCCGAAGTGGCGGCGCCGGTGCGTCAGGTAGCCCGTGACGAGGTCGTCCATCCGGGCGACGGGCATCGGGCTCGCGCCGGAGAACTTGAACGCGGTCATGGCCCGCGCCATCTCCTCGAGCCAGTGCACCGCGCGGTACTTGTACTTCGACTCGGCGAGGCTCGAGGCGAGGCCCTGCGGCCCGGTGAGGCGGAAGACGAGCCAGAGCGCCCCGACGAGGACGAGCCCGAAGAGCGTGAAGTAGGGGTGGTAGACGGTGAGCAGCACCAGCCCGAAGACGACCTGCAGCAGCGCCGTCGTCGCCTCGGTGAGGAGCTTCGAGAGGCTCTTCTGGATCGTGACGACCTCGAAGAACCGGTTCATCGTCTCGGGGAGCGCGTTCGTCAGGGTCGTCTCGAACGGGAGCCGCGGGACCTTGAAGCCGAGCTCGAGCGCCACCCGCGCGAACACCCGCTGCTGGATGACCTCGACGACGTGCAGCTGGGCGAGGCCGAGGGCGCCGCTCGCGAGCGTGCCGAGCACGACGAAGGCGATGAGGAGGACCGTGGGCTGCAGGAACAGCCCGCCCTGCACCATCTGCACGAGGAGCTGCACCGCCAGCGGCAGCGTGAGGCTCAGGAGGCCCACGAGCGTGGCGTACAGGTAGACGAGGCCGATGTCCTTGCGCTCCCGCGCGAGGAGCGCGAGGAGCCGCTGCATCGGGGTGAGGTGCGGCGCCGTCTCCCCCGCCGCCGGCGTCTCGCCCACCGTCGCGCCCACGTCGATGGGCAGGAGGAGCGAGCCGCCCGCCGCCGCGCGCCCCACGAGCGCGTCCGGCGCGAGGCGCTCCTCCGCGGTGGTGCCGTCGGGGCGCACGGCGATCGCGCGGACGTGCCCGTTGGCGCGGCCCGTGAGCACGATCACGTCGCCGGTGGCGGGCGGCACGAGGACCGCCGGGAAGGCCCCGTGCGCCAGCAGGCCCCGGACGTCCTCGACGCTCGCGTCGCGGCGCAGGAACGCCACGCGCAGGAAGGTCGCCGACTCCGCCACCGCCTCGACGAGCGGCAGCGGCGCCCCGCTCGCGAGGCGGCGCTCGCCCAGCGCGCGCTGCTCGGCGTCCACCTCCACGCCGAGCGCGCCCGCCACCGTCTCTGCCACGACCCACGACTGCAGGGCCATCGTCCACTCCCGGGCGGCCGTGCGGCCGCCCGATCCGGGGTTCACGGACCGTCCCGCGCCGCCGATCGTGGCGCCGGGACCGGGTCCGATGCTGTGCTATTTGAGGAGAAGTATCGCCGCGCGCCATCCCGAACGGGGGGCGCGGGCTCAGGCGTGCGGCGGGGCCCGGGAGGCGTGCGTGCCACCGAGTCGGCGCGGGAGGGTATCCCGGCCATCCCGGTCGAGGTCGGCGCTGGCCACCTCGGCCGCCGCGAGGCGCGGCGCCGGGAGCCCGGCGAGCGCCACGGCGACGGTCCGCGGCCGGCCGGCCTCGGCCGAGAACCGCCGGACCGACTCGGCGAGGCCACGCTCGCGCCGAACCGCCGGCGCCGTAGCCGAAGGCGCCGCCGCGACGGTCCGCTCGGCGCGGGGCCGGCGAGGCAGGCGCACCTGGCCCGCCCGCCCGAGCCCGAGGAGGGCGAGCAGGGCCAGCAGCAGGAGGCCGAAGGACGGACGCCAGACCCGGTTCATAGCCCTCCAATATCGAACGGGCCGGTCGGGAATCGCAAGTCGCGGAGTGCCAAGGGGTCAGTCGGCGGCCGGAAGCGCGTCGAAGGCGATCGGGGAGAGCAGTTGCGCCGGAATCGCGAACGCATCCACGAGTCCTTCCGCCGCCGGACGGAGGTCGCCGCAGAGCCGGAGCACCAGCGCCCGGACCGCGCGCACCCGGGCCCCGTCCATCGCCCCGGCCGCGAGGTACCAGGCGGCGTCGCGCTCCATCCCGGCGAGGACGTGGAGGTCGCAAAGGTCCCGCAGCACCGGCGCGAGCACCGGCGGGGCCCGGCGCACCCAGCCCCGGAACGACTCCGCGACCACCCGCTCGGCGTGGGCGCGGGCCAGCGTGAGCAGGTGGTCCTGGCAGTCCACGAAGCCGTCGAAGGGATCGGCGCCGTCGGCGAGCCGCCGGCGCAGCCGCTGCGCGGCGGTGGCGAGGAGCCGCTCTTCCCGGAAGCGAAGGAGCGCAAGCTGCGCCTCGGGGTCGCGCAGGTGCGCCTCGTCGGTGAGCCGCGCCGTGATCGGGTTCGCCTGCGCGAGGCGGCGCGAGGCCTGCCGGGCGACCGTGCGCAGCGCCCCGCCGAGGTTCGCGAACTGCTGGCGGTAGCCGGTGAGGAGCCCGCGCGCCACGAGCTGCAGGAGGACGGTGTTGTCCCCCTCGAAGGTGGTGTAGATGTCGGTGTCGCTCCGGAGCGTCGCGATCCGGTTCACCGCGAGGTAGCCCTGGCCGCCGCAGCACTCGCGCGCCGCCTGCAGCGCGGAGGTGACGTGCGCCGTCGCGTACGCCTTGAGCGCCGCCGCGAGCGATTCCACCTCGCGCGGCGGGCCGTCACCGAGGGCGACGTACCGCGCGCCGAGGTCCTGCAGCGCGGCGTGGCAGGCGTACGTGGTGGCGAGCGCAGGGAGGAGCCGGCGCTGGTGCGCGGGGTAGTCGAGCAGGAGCCGCTCCGGCGCGCCGGGCGCCCCGAACTGGCGCCGCCGGTCGGCGTAGCGCACCGCGATCGCGAGTCCCGTCTTCGCGGCGCTGAGCGCGAAGCGCGGCACGCTCACCCGCCCGCCGACCAGCGTGCCGAGCATCGTGAAGAACCGGGCCGACGGGCTCGCCACCGGGCTCGCGTACGTCCCGTCCTCCGCGACGTCGCCCCAGCGGTTGAGGAGGTTCGTGCGCGGCACGCGGACGCGGTCGAACCAGAGGCGGCCGTTGTCCACGCCGGGGAGGCCCATCTTGTGGCCGCAGTCGCCGATGCGCACCCCGGGCAGCGCGCGGCCCTCCGCATCGCGGATCGGCACGAGGAAGGCGTGCACCCCGTGCGTGACGTCGCCCACGACGAGCTGCGCGAAGACCACCGCCATGCGTCCGTGCAGCGCGGCGTTGCCGATCCACTCCTTGCGCGCCCCGTCGTGCGGCGTGTGGATGACGAACTCGCGCGCGGCGACGTCGTACCGGGCCTCGGTCTCGAGGTCGCGCACGTTGGAGCCGTGCGCGAGCTCGCTCATGGCGAAGCAGCCCGGGAGCTCGAGGCGCGCGGCGGCGTGGAGCACGCCGAGGTGGCGCTCGGTGCCGAGCATCGCGACGCTGCCGGCGAAGAGGCCGAACTGGACCCCGAACTTGACCGCGAGGCTCTGGTCGTGGTGCCCGAGCACCTCGAACGCGGCGAGGAAGCCCGCCTGGTCCCCGGCACCGCCCACCGCGGCGGGCAGCGGCTGGGTGCCGAAGCCCTCGCGCGCGAGCGCCTCGAGCCAGCGGAGGACGAGCGCGCGGTGCTCGCCGGGGGCGAGGCCGACGGGGATCGCGAAGTCGGGACGCGCGAGGACGGCGCGCATCCGCTCGCGTGACGCGCGCTCGGCGCCGTCGAGGTGCCGCGTGAGCGCCGCGACGTCGAAGGGCGCGGGCGCGGGACGGGCGGCGGCCTCCGCGCCCGGCGCGAGGAGGGGGCGCACCTCCTCGAGGCCCACGCCGAGCGCCTCGGCGAGCCCCGCCAGCGCGGCGCGGTCGGGCGGCACCCGAGGGTCGGCGAGGGCGACGCCCAGCTCGACGGGGGAGACCGCGCGGAGGCCGCGCTCGCGCACCGCGCCGCGGACGGCGGCGTCCAGCGCGGCCAGCTCGGCGGCCGCCGGCGGCGCCGCGGGGTCGAGCCAGCCGAGGAGGCGGTCGGCGCTCGCCGGCGCGAGGGCGCCGCGCGCGAGTACCGCGCGGGCAGCCACGGCCTCGTCGGGACCGGGCGAGCCTTCAGCCCACGCCGCCCAGACGAGCGGGAGGTAGGGACGGAGCGCGGGGTCGGTGAGCAGCGGAGCGGGCGGCATGACGGAAAAGTATCTTACCGGCATGCGAACCATCATCGAGCCGTTCAAGATCAAGTCCGTCGAGCCGATCCGGATGACCACGCCCGAGGAGCGCGCGGCGAAGCTCCGGGAGGCGGCGTGGAACGTCTTCCTGCTCACGGCGGAGGACGTCCTCATCGACCTGCTCACCGACAGCGGCACGGCGGCGATGAGCTCGGAGCAGTGGGCGTCGGTGATGCGCGGGGACGAGTCGTACGCCGGGAGCCGGAGCTGGTTCCGCTTCGAGCGCGCGGTGCACGACATCTTCGGCTTCCGCCACGTGCTGCCGACGCACCAGGGACGCGCCGCGGAGCGGATCCTCTTCGCGACGCTCTGCCGGCCGGGCGACGTGGTGCCGAACAACACCCACTTCGACACCACGCGCGCCAACGTCGAGTTCACCGGGGCGCGAGCGGTGGACCTCGTGATCCCCGAGGGCCGACAGCCGGCGACGCTGCACCCGTTCAAGGGGAACATGGACGTGGGGGCGCTGGCACGGCTCATCGCCGAGGTCGGCCGCGATCGGATCCCCTGCTGCATGCTGACGGTGACGAACAACTCGGGGGGCGGGCAGCCGGTCTCGCTGGCCAACATCCGCGAGGTCTCGGCCCTCTGCCGCCAGCACGGGATCCCGCTCTACCTCGACGCCTGCCGCTTCGCCGAGAACGCGTGGTTCATCCGGGAGCGGGAGCCGGGCCAGGCCGGCCGGGCGCCGATCGACATCGCGCGCGAGATGTTCTCGTACGCCGACGGGTGCACGATGTCGGCCAAGAAGGACGGGATGGCCAACATCGGCGGCTTCCTCGCGACGAACGACGGGCGGCTCGCCGAGGCGGAGCGGAACCTGCTCATCCTCACCGAGGGCTTCCCGACGTACGGCGGGCTCGCGGGCCGCGACCTCGACGCGATCGCGACCGGGCTCCACGAGGCGCTCGACCCCGACTACCTGCTCTACCGCATCACGTCCACCACGTACCTCGGCGAGCACCTCGCGCGGGCGGGCGTGCCGATCGTGCAGCCCCCCGGCGGGCACGCGATCTACATCGACGCCGCCGGCTTCCTCCCGCACGTCCCGCCGGTCGCGCTCCCGGGCCAGGCGCTCGTCTGCGAGCTCTACCGCCACGCCGGGATCCGCGCGGTCGAGATCGGCACGCTGATGTTCGGGCGGCGCGACCCCACGACGGGCGCGGAGAGCCCGGCGCCGATGGAACTGGTCCGGCTCGCGGTGCCCCGGCGCGTGTACACGCAGAGCCACATCGACTACGTCGTCGAGGCGATCCTCGAGGTCTGGGCGCGCCGCGAGTCGCTCCGCGGCCTCCGGATCGTGGAGCAGGCGCCCTTCCTCCGGCACTTCACCGCGAAGCTCGCTCCGCTCTGACCGACGGAACGGGACCGCCCCGGGACGCGACCTGCGCCCCGGGGCGGCATCCCCCCAGCACCCCAGCCAGCGGCGGCCTTACTCCACCTCGACGGCCCACGCGTAATCCTCGAGCACGAGCCGCACCGGTCCCGCGCCCGCCGCGGGCACGGGGAACCGGACGCGATGGGTCACGGTGCGGTAGAGCCGCTCCAGCCCGTCGCGATACGCGGGCGCACAGTCGCCCGTCACCTCGACCTTCGTGTCCCGCGCCGGCGCCCAGACGAGTTCCACCTCCCTGGTCCCGGCCGGGCCGAGCGGCTCGGCAGCCGCCTGCACTTCGCCGCTCGCGACGAGCCGCACCCGGCAGGCCGCCGCGCCGTGCGCTCCGCACTCGGCGACATCCGTCGTGCGGCTGAGCATGCCGACGTAGCGCTGCCCGGTCCAGGTCAGCACGCCCTCGAGCGTCTCGCCCCCGGCCACCGGGCACGCGGCCACCAGCCCCGGCCGCCCCCAGTCGGAGGTGAGCTTCACGGCGTAGGTCGCCGCGAGCCCGACCGGGGGGACGAAGCTCGAGCGGTTTCCGGCGGGATTCGCGGTGCGGCTGGCCGCCAGCGCCAGGCCGGCGCCGCGCCCCTGCTGCGCGGCCAGCGAACGGGCCGACCCGGGAATGGCCGTCATGACCATCCCCGC
The DNA here is from genome assembly GCA_037916975.1 of Gemmatimonadales bacterium. Lineage (GTDB taxonomy): Bacteria > Gemmatimonadota > Gemmatimonadetes > Gemmatimonadales > GWC2-71-9 > JAGGAG01. The sequence continues at coordinate 3,272 of JBAIWX010000017.1, read as the reverse complement.
CCCGATGGCGAGCACCTCGATCCAGCACCGCATGGCATCCCCCCAGTGACGCGCGCCGGGGCCCCCGGCCACCCCGAGCGGCCTGCCCCATGCCGACGGCGAGCCGTCGACCCATCGCAACCAAGCGAATCCAGTAAATCATGTCAATGGATATGTGCACAGAAAGTGATTTTTTGACCAGTTGTTACAATTCATGAGACAGAATATGCATTGCCGTCCAGACAAATGAGTCACTATTGCAAGTTTTTCTGTGCACACCACATGCAACGCCGTCATTCCACCTCATCTCCCAGGGCCGCCCGCGTCGCGCGCGGCCGCGGCGGCACCCAGCCGCGGCAGGGCAGGAGCAGGATGAGCGGGAGGCGATGCGGACGGGCGGCGCGGACGCGGCCACCCCACCGACCGTGCGGCCGGGACCCGGGGAAGCGCGTGCGGGGACGGGGCGCGCCGGCTGGCGCGTTGGATCAGGCGCCCGGCGGGACGGGCGCCGACACCTGCTCGGTGCGGGTCACGACGAACCCGCGGGCGAGGTAGTTCGGGAGGGCGGCCGGGTGGTCGAGGGTGCAGGTATGCAGCCAGACGCGCGAGGGTCCGAGCGCCCACGCCGCCGCGATCGCCCACTCGAGGAACCAGCGGCCCAGGCCGCGGCCGAGCGCGTGGCTCATGAGGCCGAAGTAGGCGATCTCGACCGAGCCGTCGTCGTGCTCGACGAACTCGGCGTAGCCGGCCGGAGCGCCGTCCACGTGGACCACGTGGAGGTGGACCGTCGGGCGGGCGAGGTACGCCGAGAGCTCGGCGTCGCTCCAGTGGAGCCGGTCGAACCACTGCCAGTCGCGCCCGACCTCGCCGTACAGGAAGCGATAGTACACGGCCGGGCAGCGGCTCACCGGAAGCACCAGCACGTCCGCCGGCACCGCCCCGGGGGGCGACGCCGGCGGCGTCCGCATCTCCACGTACGTCCGGGTGACGCCCGCCGAGCTCACGACGTCGGCGGGTTGAACGCGGCGTGCTGCTGGTCGATCCAGCTCCGGTGGTACGACTCGTCCTCGAACCCGACCGCGTCCTTCGCCACCTTGAGCGGCCGGAACGAGTCCATCATCACCGCGAGCTCGTTGGTGAACTTCTGGCCGATGCTCGCCTCCGCGCGGCCGGGGTGCGGCCCGTGCGGGAGCCCGTCGGGATGGTGCGTGATCGAGCCGTACTCGATCCCCTTGCGGCTCATGAACTCGCTCGAGGCGTAGAAGAGCACCTCGTCCGAGTCCACGTTCGAGTGGTTGTACGGCGCCGGCACCGCCTCGGGGTCGAAGTCGTAGGGCCGCGGGCAGAAGGAGCAGATCACGAAGCCGTCGCCCTGGAAGGTCTGGTGCACCGGCGGCGGCTGGTGGATGCGCCCCACGATCGGCTCGAAGTCGTGGATGTTGAAGATCCACGGGTAGAAGTAGCCGTCCCAGCCGACGACGTCGAGCGGATGGTGGTCGAGGACGAGCTCGTTGATGGCGTCGTACTGCTTGACCAGGATGGGGAAGTCGCCCATCTCGTCGTGCACGCGGAGCTCGGTCGGCCGGCGGATGTCCCGCTCGGAGAACGGCGCCCCCTCGAGGAGCTGGCCGAACTCGTTCCGGTAGCGCTTCGGGAAGCGGACGTGGCCGCGGCTCTCGAACACCACGAGCTTGGCCGGCCCCGCCGAGAGGTCGAAGCGCCAGCGGTGCAGGATGTTCCGGTGGATGACGACGTAGTCGCCGGGCTTCACCGGGAGGTCGCCGAAGACCGACTCGAGCGTCCCCTGCCCCTCCACCACGTACACGCACTCGTCGGCCTGCGAGTTCCGGTAGAAGTGCGCGTCGTTCTCGTCGGGCTCGACGTAGAGCATCCCGATGTCGGCGTTGAAGAGGATCGGGATCCGGTCGAGCGTGGGGCTCCCGCCCTTCCGTGCGCGGCGGGTGAGGAAGTGCCGGTGGCGGAGCGACGTGCCCTCGTCCGCCTCCCAGACGATGTCCTTCACCTTCCGCGCCGCCTTGACCGTCGTCGGCGGGTGCACGTGGTAGAGGAGCGACGAGGTGCCCGTGAACCCCTCGTGGCCCATCAGTTCCTCGGCGTAGAGGCCGCCGTTGGGCTTCCGGAAGACGATGTGCCGCTTCCGGGGGAGCTGGCCGAGCGCGTGGTAGATCGGCATCGCGATGTCCTCAGAGGTTGCCGCGCGCGGCCTGCTCGCGCTCGATGGCCTCGAAGAGCGCCTTGAAGTTGCCCTTCCCGAAGCTCCGCGCGCCCTTGCGCTGGATGATCTCGTAGAAGAGCGTCGGGCGGTCCTGGACCGGCTTGGTGAAGATCTGGAGCAGGTAGCCCTCGTCGTCCCGGTCGATCAGGATGCCGAGGTCGCGGAGCGGGGCGAGGTCCTCGTCGATGTGGCCGACGCGGTCGAGCACGGTGTCGTAGTAGGTCCCGGGCACCTTGAGGAACTCGACGCCGCGGTCGCGGAGCGCGCTCACGGTGCGCACGATGTCGTGCGTGATGATCGCCACGTGCTGGACGCCGGGCCCGCGGTAGAAGTCGAGGTACTCCTCGATCTGCGACTTCTTGCGGCCCTGGGCCGGCTCGTTGATCGGGAACTTGATCCGCTCGTTGCCGTTCGCCACCACCTTCGACATGAGCGACGAGTACTCCGTCGAGATGTCCTTGTCGTCGAAGGAGATCAGGTTCTTGAAGCCGAGCACCCGCTCGTAGAACCCGACCCAGTGGTTCATGCGGCCGAGCTCCACGTTGCCGACGCAGTGGTCCACGTACTCGAGGCCGACGGGCGCGGGCTGGTACGGCGACTCGACGGCGCGGAAGCCCGGGAGGAAGAGGCCGCGGTAGTTCCGGCGCTCGACGAGGGAGTGGATCGTGTCGCCGTAGGTGCGGATGCCCGCCATGACGATCTCGCCGTCGCCGTCCTGCAGGACCTGCGGCTCGTACGCCGGCTCGGCGCCGCGCTCGACGGCGAGGGCGAAGGCCTGGCGGGCGTCGTCCACCCAGAGGGCGAGGTCCTTGATGCCGTCGCCGTGGCGCTGGACGTGCTCGGCGATCGGGTGGTCGGGGGCGAGCGCCGTGGTGAGGACGAAGCGGACCTTCCCCTGCTGGAGGAGGTAGCTCGCGCGGTCCCGGACCCCGGTCTCGGGGCCGCGGTAGCCGACCAGCTGGAAGCCGAACGCGGCGCGGTAGTAGAGCGCCGCCTGCTTGGCGTTCCCGACGTAGAACTCGATGAAGTCCGTCCCGTTGATCGGGAAGGTGTCGGC
>JBAIWX010000016.1:0-2279 GCA_037916975.1 Gemmatimonadales bacterium | reverse complement strand
CCCGCGCCGCGGCCACCTCGGCGAGGAGCTTCTGCCGCGCGCCGCGCAGCGTGCGCAGTTCCTCCGCCTGCGCGGCGACCAGCGCGGGGACGTCGTCCGGCGTCGCGGAGAAGCCCGCCGCCACCTGCGCGAGGAGCGCGGCGTCCGCGCGCGCGCGCCGCACCGCGCGGGCGCCGCAGAGGAAGGTGACGCGCGTCCGGCCCTTCACCTTCTCCGTCCCGCGGACGAGCACGGGGCCGAGTTCGCCCGTCGCCCGGACGTGCGTCCCGCCGCAGGCGCTCCGGTCCACCCCCGCGATCGTGACGATGCGGAGCGTGCCCTCGCGCGCGCTCGCGCGGCGGAGTCCCGCCGCCGTCGCCGCGTCCTCGAAGCCCACCGTGACCGGGCGGTCCTCCCACGCGAGCGCGTTCGCGAGCCGTTCCGCCTCCGCCAGCGCGTCAGCCGGGACCGCGGCGACGTCGAGGTCGAGGGTGCTCTCGGTGTCGCCGAAGTGCACGCTCACGGTGGCCCAGCCGAAGCGCTCCTCGAGCACCGCGGAGAGGAGGTGCTGGCCGGTGTGCTGCTGCATGTGATCGAAGCGGCGCGCCCAGTCCACCGTCCCGTCCACGCGCGCCGCCGCGAGCGGCGCCGCGAGGAGGTGCGCGACGCGATCCTCCTCGTCCACCACGTCCACGACCGCGATGCCCCCGAGCGTGCCGGTGTCGTGCGGCTGGCCCCCCGAGGTCGGGTAGAAGGCGGTCCGGTCGAGGTACACGCGCCGGCCGCCGTCCTCGCTCGCGAGGACGGCGGCGTCGAAGGTGGTGCGGTAGCTGTCGGTGTAGTAGAGGCGCTCGGTCATCGCGCCCCCGGGGCGCTCAGGACGGGTGCTTGCGGCCCAGCTCCTCGAGCGACTGCTTCACCGCGAGCGCGGAGAGCATCGCCATCGTGAGCTGGACGTTGATGAGGTCCTTCCAGATCGCGTGCTGCGCCGCCTCGTTCACCGCGTCCTCGCTCCCGAGGACGCGGACGCGCCGGCCCCGGGTCTCCTGCTGGAACGCGATGTCGAAGTTGATCTCCTGCGCGACCTGCTTCGCGCGGTCGGCGAGGTTCTGCTTCCGCGCGAGCGCCTCGCGGCACTCGAAGAGCGGGTCGCGCCCGTAGCGCCAGTCCCAGGACCAGGCGAGGCGCACGACCCGCAGCAGCACGCGATGGCCGGCGGCGTAGTGGATGACGCGATACTCGCGCCCGGAAGGAGCGGACACGGGACGGCCTCCAGCGGGGGGAACCGGGACGGTCCGGGTGGAACGCCTGTGGTGGTCGAACGGGCGGTTCCCTCCGCCCGCGGCTGCCGGTGCACGAAGCGCGCCCCGCGAACGGGGTGCCCCCGGCCCTGCCGACGGCCGCCTGCTGCTTGAACATACACCGCCGGTCGGCGGCGGGTCAGCCATCCCGGCGTTGCCTCGATGCCGCGGCCGCCGCACGGTCGCGGCACGTGTGCCGCGCGGGCGGCCGCTCAGCGCGTCCCGGGCCCGACGTGCTTCGCGAGCGCGGCGACGAACGCCTGCACCGTGGCCGGGGCGCCGCTCCCGGCGCTGGTCAGGAGCCACGCCACCCCCTGCGTGTCGCGGGCGGTCGCGTGCGCGTCGAGCGCCGCACCGTAGACCTTCCGGTTGGCGTTCCCGTCGATGTGGAAGCGGGTGCCCGAGAGCGTGACCCCGGCGAAGAGCCCGCGCGAGCGGCTCCACGCGAGGATCTCCGCCTGCGCCTTGTAGTCCGTCTCCGCCGCCAGGTTCCGGCCCACCGGTCCCGCCGCCACCGAGGCGTTCCCGCCCAGGGTGAACGTGGAGCGCGACAGGGTCCGCTGGGCGTTCGGGTTGAGGAACACGAGCACGATGTCCGCCGCCTGGCCCCCGATCTGGAGGCCAATGCTCCCGCCCTTGAGGCCGACGAACGACGGCTGGCTCCATCCCGACGCGGTGCGGCAACTGGCGAGGCCGAATCCCACCCGCCCGCCGATGCCGAGGCCCGCCTGCACCACCCCCGGGACGACGGCCACGCACTCCGCCTTCCGGAGCAGCGCGTCGGGGGGCGCGCTGTCCGGCACGCGCACCAGCTCGCCGAGGACCTCGGCGGCGCGCTCGGCGCGGCGGGCGAACTTGTCGTCGGGCTGGTCCTGCGCGCGCAGGGGCAGGGTGGCGCAGGCGAGGGCGAGGAGCGGGGCGGCGAGCCGCCAGCGGCGCGAGGGGGTCATGATCCAATCTGGCGCGGTCCCGCCCGCCGGAAAAGCGGCGGGGCCCGGT
>JBAIWX010000015.1:0-9909 GCA_037916975.1 Gemmatimonadales bacterium | reverse complement strand
GCCGCGGCGGGCGCCAACGCCCGCGCCGCCGACACGACCACCCGGGCCGACACCGGCCTCGTCGCCGGCGCGGCGCAGGAGGCGGTGGGCGGCGTCCTCTCCGCCGTGAACGGCCAGGACGCCACGGACGCGGCGAATCCCTACCGGGACCTCGAGGATCCCTGCCTCCTCCTCGCGCGCGAGGATGCCGAGCGGGTCATCGGCCCCCTCCGCGCCGCCCCCTGGGCGCACGGCGGCACCTGCAGCTACGCCGCCGCCGACGGGCAGCGGCTCGACGTGGAGGTGCAGTACAGCGGCGCGCTCGCCCTGGCGCAGGCGACGGGCGCGGTGCGGCGCGCGACGCACCAGGGGCTCGTCCTGGACACCGGGCGCGGGCTCGACACCCTGGACGGGCGCTGGGACGACGCGACGTGGGACCTCGGCAACGTGCTCCGGGCCCGGAAGGGCGACGTCGGCGTCTCCATCCTCCTCGGCGAGGTGGCGCGGCCCGACCCGGCGGCGGCGGCGCAGCTCGCCGACCGGGCGCTCGCGCGGCTCGAGCACCCGCTCGCCTACGACGGGAGCGCCGCGCAGGAGCCGCCGCCGCTCGTGTTACCGGGAGACCCGTGCGCGCTCCTCACGCGGGCGGAGGTCGAGGCGGTGGCGGGTCCGGTGGCGGGTGCGCCGCGTTCGGAGGAGGGGAAGAGCTGCACCTGGCCGCTCGCGCCGGCCGGGGGGCGCGCACGCCACTTCTGGTACAACGTGTACTGGACCGAGGGCTTCACCGAGGTGAACAACGCCGCGTCCGCGCACGGGCTCTACAAGGCGAACCTCGAGGACCCCGAGCTGGCGAAGCACACGCAGGGCAAGGGCGAGCGCGGGGCGATGCGGGAGCTCCTGCAGGACCCGGCGGGGCGGCAGGTCGTCGGTGCGCTGCAGGGGATGATGCGGCAGGGCGGTGCGGAGCTGGCGGACAGCTCGCTCATGCTGAAGACCGATCCCGACGTGCCGGGGCCGTGGACCCGCGCCGCGCTCGTCGGCGGCTCGGACTTCCTCGCGGTGCGGAAGGGCGTCGCGATCCGCGCCGGGCTGGGCGGGGTGGGCTACGCCGCGGTGAAGGCGCTCGTCGGGAAGGCGCTCGGGAAGCTCTAGGGCTGCCGGCCGCCGGCCAGCTCCTCGAGCCCGGCGCAGCTCCGGCAGGAGCGACGGATCACGTCGTAGCCGGTGAGCTCCACCTCGGGGCTCAGGTAGCCGTCCCGCACCGGCTCCTCGCGGAAGAGCGCCGTCGAGAGGTACTTCTTGTTGTCGTCGCAGAAGATCGTGACGACGGCGGCGTCGGCGCCGAGTTCCTCCTGGACGCGGAGGGCGCCGAGGAAGTTGGCGCCGGACGAGATGCCGACGCCGAGCCCCAGCGTGCGGGCGAGCGCCTGCGCCATCAGGATCGCGTCGCCGTCGGGCACGGCGACGACGCGGTCGAGCCGCGCCAGGTCCACGATCGCGGGGATGAACTCGTCCGAGATCCCCTGGATGCGGTGCTGGCCCACCTTGTGCCCGGTGGAGAGCGTCGGCGACTCCGCCGGCTCGAGCGGGTGCACCTTCGCCGCCGGCTTCGCGCGCCGCAGGAAGTTCCCGACCCCCATCACCGTCCCGCCGGTCCCCACCCCCGCCACGAAGGCGTCGGGCTCGCGCCCCACGAGCGCGAGCTGGTGCCAGACCTCGGGCCCCGTGGTGAGCTCGTGCGCCTCGACGTTCGCGACGTTGGAGAACTGGCAGGGGAGGAAGACGCCCTCGCGCGCCGCCGCGAGCGCCTCGGAGCGCCGGATGCTGCCGAGGAAGCCGCCCTCGGCGTGGCTCACGAGCTCGATCTCGGCGCCGTAGCCGCGGATCAGGTCGATGCGCTCGCGGCTCATCCAGTCCGGCATGTAGATCCGCACCGGGTGGCCCAGGGCGCGGCCGATGGCGGCGAACGCGATCCCGGTGTTGCCGCTCGTCGCCTCGGCGATGAGGTCGCCGGGCCGGAGCCGGCCCGTCTCCCAGGCGCGGCGCAGCACGTGGAGCGCCATCCGGTCCTTGAGCGAGCCGGTGAGGTTGAGGTGCTCGGCCTTCGCGTAGATCGTGCGCGCCCGGCCGCGGAAGCGGAACGCGACCGCGAGGAGCGGCGTGTTGCCGACGGCGTGCTGGAGCCCGCGGAAGGTCGCGTCCCGGGCGGCGGCGTCGTGGGGGCGGGTGGCAGGGGCGCTCATCGGCTCCCAAGGTGGCGCGGGGGACCGGGGGCGACAAGGGCGCGGGGCCGGCCCGCACACGATGCCGACTGGCGCGTGGGGCGGGACCCGCGTTGATTGTGACGGATCCGCCGCCGCCGTGATGACCCTGCCGCGCCACCTGGTCACCGTCTGGAATCCCGCCTACGCCGACGACGCGATGGGGCGGCACCTCGAGCTGCTGCTCGACCGAGCGCGCCGCGCGCGCGCCGGTGAGCTCGAGGCGGACGACGTCGGGGTCTGGTGGGGCAAGGTCCGCTCGCCCAACCGCCTCTCGGCGCCGCGCCACGCCGAGGACCTCCGCGCCCTCGACCGTCAGCTCGAGGAGGACGACGAGGCCGAGGCGCTCGAGGTCCAGCTCTACCTCACGGACTATCGCTCGCTCTACGTCGCCGACGTGGTGGAGATCCGCGAGGGCGCGCTCGAGGCGGGCGAGCGCGACGCCGTCCCCGCCTACTACGGGCGCCAGGCGCTCCACTGCGACGCCTGGTTCCGCCTCGCCGACATCCGGCTCCTCGTCGCCGACGACCTCGAGCAGGTGGTGGCGGAGCTGCGCCGACTCCACAACGTCCACTACCACGACAAGCCGGTGTCGATCTACGGCGGCATGGTGGACCTGCCGCTCGTCGTGACCCGGCCCGACGGCCAGCGCTTCTTCGACCGCGCCGAGCGCGACGCGGTGACCGACGGGCGCCTCTGGGCGGAGTGGGACGCCGAGCAGGGGAGCGGCGTGGCGCGCCTCGAGCGCGAGCTGCGCGACAACCTCCTCGGCGCGCGGGCGTGGGACGCGCTCGAGCCTGCGGCGCGGCGCTTCCTCGCGAGCGGCGAGAAGCTCTTCCGCGACCACCGGGACGACGCGGCGTTCGACTTCGCGCCGGCGCTCGTCAGCTTCGCGAAGGCGCTCGAGGTGCAGAGCCGCGCGGTGCTGCGCCACGCGCTGGCGCGCGCCCCCGAGTCGGCGCGCCGCGCGAACGTGGAGGGGCGCACCGTGGACGTGACCCGCGCGGCGCTCACGCTCGGGCAGCTGGCACGGGTCCTCGTGACGGAGGCGGCGCTCCGGAAGGGGCTCGACGACGCGCTCCGCGACCGCGGCTGGTTCACCGGGTCCCTGCCGCCGATCCTCGACGAGTTCGTGGCCGTCCGGAACGCCGCCGCCCACGACCGACGGGTCGATCGCGCCACGGCCGCGCAGTGGCGCGACCGGATCCTCGGGGTGGGCTGCGAGGGGATCGCCGTGGCGCTCGCCCGGCCGCTCGCGACGCCGTGAGCCGTCGCTGTCACACCCCCGCCGTACGCTTCACGGGATCCGACGCCGGAGCCGACCATGCATGACCCTGCCGGGCAGGCCGCCGGCACCTCGCCCGTGGAGCCCGCGCTCGTGCGCGAGATCCTGCGGGGGTACGCGCTGTCGCCGCACGGGATCCATGGGCCGGCCCACTGGGGCCGCGTGCTCGAGCACGGGCTGTTCCTCGCCGCACGCACCGGCGCCGACGCGGCCGTGGTGGCGCACTTCGCGGTCTTCCACGACGTCCGGCGCGTGAACGACGGGTCCGATCCCGGCCATGGGCGCCGCGGCGCGGCCCTCGCCCGGGCGCTCCGCGCGCGGCTCCCGCTCGACCCGGCCCAGCTCGACCTGCTCGCGTGGGCGTGCGAGCACCACACCGACCGCGAGGCGGACGACGACGTGACGGTGCAGGCCTGCTGGGAAGCCGACCGGCTCGACCTCTGGCGCGTGGGCTACGAGCCCTCCGCGCCCTGGCTCCGGAGCGCCGCGGCGCTCGACCCGGCCACGCTCGCGTGGACGCGCGAGCGGAGCCTCGCCCGCCACGTCCCCGGCTTCGTGACCCGCCACTGGCTGGCCGGGGCGGCGCCCGCGTGACGGCACCGAACCGCCTCCTCGCCTCGCTCGAGGCGCTCACCGCGGCGCACCCGCTCGCCCGCAAGCAGCTCGTGGCGCCCGACCTCAACTGGGGGCGCGAACTGCTCGCCACGCTCGCGCGCCGGACCGGCGGCTGGGTGGGGTGGGAGGTCACGACGCTGCGGCGGCTCGCCGACGGGCTCGCGTTCGTGCGGCTCCACGAGCGGCGCGTGGCGCGGGCCGGCGACATCGCCCTCGCCGCCTGCGTGGACGAGGCGCTGGCCGGTGCGGTGGCGGGCGGTGAGGTCTCGGAGGCCTTCGCCGCGCTCCGGCACGGGCTCGGCTTCCGCGCCGCCGTGCGGGACGCGGTGCTCGCGCTCCGTGCCGCCGGCCTCGATGCCGAGGCGGTCCGCATGCGCGCGCCGGCCGCGGCCGACGTCGCCGCGGTGCTGGCGCGCTACGGCGCCATCCTCGAACGCGACGGCGCCGCCGACCCCGCGCGCGTGTTCGCGCTCGCGCTCGAGGCGTTCGACGAGGAGGCGCCGTTCCAGCTCGCGCCCGTCGTGGCGCTCGCGCCCGACCTGCGCGTGGCGGGGCTGCCCGGCCGGCTCCTCGACCTCCTGGTCGCGCACGGCGCGCGGCCGCTCGCCGCCGAGCCGGTGGCGGGGCTCGCGCCGCCGCCGGACGCGGTGCCCGTCGCGCCCTGGCCGGCCGACGGGCCGCCCAGCCTGCTCGCCTGGCTCGCCGACCCCTCGGCGCACCCCCGCGGCGACGCGAGCGCGTGGGCCGCGGCCGCGGTGACGCTCGACGGCTTCGCCGCGGCGACCCCGCTCGACGAGGTGCGGGAGGTGCTCCGGCGCGTGCGGGCCGAGGGCGTCGCGTTCGAGCAGGTGGAGCTGGTCACCACCGATCCGGACACGTACGGCGTCGCGGTGGAGGCGGTGGCCGCCGAGGTCGGGATCGAGGTCACGGCCCTCCACGGCGTCCCGTTCCACCGGACGCGGCTCGGGCGCGCGCTCGCCCGCTGGTTCCGCTGGCTCGAGGAGGGCCTCCCGGCCGACGTGCTCCGCGAGGCGATCGAGGCGGGGGAACTGCTGCTCCCGCGCGCGGAGGTGCCGGCCGCCGTCGTCGCGCGCTTCCTGCGCGAGCTGCAGGTGGGCTGGGGCCGCGCGCGCTACGACGCGACGCTGCAGCAGCTCGCCGACCCCGCGTTCACCGCGAACGTGCACCCGCACGAGGACGAGACGGCGGAGGAGCGCGCGGAGCGCATCGCCGAGCGGGGCCGCCGCGCGGCGGCGCTGCACGCGCTCCTGGTGCCGCTCCTCGCCGCGACGCCGCCGGTGCCGGAGCGCGGCACCGACGAGCCGGTGACGACCTCGGTCCCCGCCCTCGCCCGTGCGGCCCGCGACCTCCTCGCCCTGCTGGCGCTCGAGGGCGAGGCCGAGCGGCTCGCGGCCGAGCGCCTCCGGGGGCGGCTCGACCAGTTCGCGGCGCTCCCCGAGGCGCCGCTCGGCTTCGGCGCGGCACTCGCCGCGCTCCGCGACGGGCTCGCGGACCTGCGCGCGTGGACGGTGCATCCCGCCGAGGGCCGGCCGTGGGAGGCGCTGCCGGGCCGCGTCCACCTCACCGACCTCGCCCATGCCGGCACGACGGGGCGCGCGCGGACCTTCGTGCTGGGACTCGATGCCGAACGCGCCGGCGGCGCGCGGGCCGCGGACCCGATCCTCGACGACGCGACGCGGCTCTCGCTCGACCCGGTGGCGCTCCCGCCCACGGCGGCGCGGCTCGCCCGGCAGCGGTGGCTGCTCGCCCGCGCGCTCGCGGGGCTCCGCGGCCGGGTCACGCTCTCGTACGCGCGGAGCGGCGAGCTCGCGGGCCAGGAGGTCGGGCCCGCGCCGGCGTTCCTGCAGGCCCACCGGCTCGTCACCGGCGACCTCGCCGCCGACTACGATGCGCTCCGCACGGCCCTCGGTGCGCCGGCGTGTCCCGTGCCGGCGGAGGGCGCCGTCCCCGTCAGCGTGCGCGACGCCTGGCTCGCCGGCCTCTGGGACGGCCGCCTCCTGGGCGACGGCGAGCGCGCGGTCGTCGGCGCCTTCCCGGGGCTCGGTGCCGGCCTCGCCGCCGCGCGGCACCGGGCGGGACCGGTGCTCACGCCGCACCACGGCGTCGTGCCGGCCGCCGCAGGGGTGCTCGATCCGCGGCGCACCGGCCGCGCGGTCTCGCCGACGTCGCTCGAGCAGCTCGCGAAGTGCCCGCTGGCGTGGTTCTACCAGCGCGGCGTCGGGCTCCGGCTCCCGGACGACCCGACCTACGATCCCGCCGAGTGGCTCGATGCCCGCGAGTTCGGGGCGCTGATGCACGAGCTCTACGAGGCGTTCGGCCGCGCGCTCGTGGACCGGCAGGACCGGCTCGACGACGCCGAGGCCGAGGGCGAGCTGGCGCGCCTGGTGGCGGAGCGGCTCGACGACTGGAAGCGGAGGGTCCCGCCCCCCTCCGAGGCGGTGTTCCTCGCGACGGCGGACGAGGTGCGGGACGCCGCGCGCGCCTTCCTCGTCATGGAGCGGCAGGATGCCGGGCGCCGGGCGGGCGCGCGCTGGGAGCACTTCGAGCTGGCCTTCGGGGGGCGCAACGGCCACGTCGCGCTGGCGCTCCCCGGCGGCGGCACCCTCGCCGTGCACGGCTTCGTGGACCGCGTGGACCGCTTCCCCGGCGGCGCGCGCCGCGTGATCGACTACAAGACGGGCAGGGCCTCGCGCTACCGCCGCGACCCGAAGGGAGGACCGTTCAACGGCGGCCGCAGCCTGCAGGCCCCCGTGTACGTGCTCTCGCTCGAGCAGGTGCTGGGCGGCCGCGTCGAGCGGTTCGAGTACCGCTTCCCCACCACGAAGGGCGAGAACAACGTCGTCGCGTACCGGCGGGACGAGGTCGAGGCGGCGCTGCCGATCGTGGAGGAGGTGCTGGACCACGCCGCACGGGGCGCCTTCCTCCCGACGCTCGACGCGAACGACTGCAAGTACTGCGACTGCCGGCCCATCTGCCGCGTCCGCGAGAGCGACGAGCGCTGGGCGAAGGTGCCGCACTCGCCGCGCGCGCGGTGGGCGACCGCCACGGGCGCCACCCTGCCCGAGTACGCCCCGATGGTGCGCCGCCGCGGCGCGGGAGGCGACGATGACGCCTGACCGCGGGCCGCCACCGGGCACCGCCGACGCCATCGCGCGCGCGCGGATCGTCCGTGACCTCGACGTGAACTTCCTCGTCGAGGCGGGCGCGGGCTCCGGCAAGACCACGCTCCTCGTCGCGCGCCTCATCGCGCACGTCGAGGCGGGCGAGCCGGTGGACCGGCTCGCCGCGGTCACCTTCACGCGCAAGGCGGCGACCGAGCTCCGCGAGCGCTTCCAGCAGGGGCTCGAGCGCCGGCTCCGCGAGGCCCGCGCCGACGGCACCGCGCCCGGGGTGCTGGACCGCCTCGATCGCGCCCTGCGCGACGTGGACCAGGCGTTCGTCGGCACCATCCACTCGTTCTGCGCCCGGCTCCTGCGCGAGCACCCGCTCGAGGCCGGGCTCGACCCCGGCTTCGAGGAGCTCGACGAGGCCCGGGCGCCCGAGCAGGAGCGCGCCTTCTGGCAGCGGTGGATCGAGCGCTGCCGCGCCGAGGACGACGCCGACTACCTCGCGCTGCGCGCGCTCGGCGTGGACCCGGCGGCGCTCTCCGCCGCGTTCGGCACGGTCGTGCGGTTCCCCGACGTCGAGTTCCCCACCACGGAGCGGCCGGTGCCGGCGATCGCGGCCGCGCGACGGCAGCTCGTCGCGCTCCTCGCGCGCGCGGGCCGGCTGATGCCCGCGGAGGAGCCGGCCAAGGGGTGGGACAAGCTGCAGCAGACGGTGCGGCGACTGCGCTTCCTGGAGTCCCTGGGCGACTGGGACCAGGTGCCCGCCTTCTGCGCGGCGCTCGCGTCGCTCTCGAAGGACGGCTGCGGCGTCACGCAGTACAAGTGGAGCGACGATCGCGCGGGCAAGGCCGAGGCGAAGGCGCTCGGCGAGGACTTCGTGGCGTTCGTGGAGGGCCCGGCCGCCGCCGTGCTCACCGCCTGGCGCGAGCACTGCTATCCGGTCGTCATGCGCTTCCTCCGGCGGGCGGCGCAGCTCTTCTGCCGCACGCGCTTCCGCGAGGGCCGGCTCACCTTCGAGGACCTCCTCCTCGGCGCCGTGGGCCTCCTGCGCCACGCCCCGGATGCCCGGCGCGCCCTCGGCGAGCGCTATCGCCGCCTCCTCGTGGACGAGTTCCAGGACACCGACCCGCTGCAGGCGGAGGTCTGCTTCCTCCTGGCGTCGGACCCGTCGCACGGCCGCGAGTGGCGCGAGGTGCCGCTCCGGCCCGGCGCGCTCTTCGTGGTGGGCGACCCGAAGCAGAGCATCTACCGCTTCCGCCGGGCGGACATCCAGACCTACGAGGCGGTGAAGGAACGGATCCGTGCCTGCGGCGAGGTCCTCGCCCTCACGCGGAACTTCCGGTCCCTGCCGCCGGTCGGCCGGCTCGTCGCCGCGCACTTCGACGGTCCCTTCCCCGCGGTGGCGACGCGGGAGCAGGCGGCATACGCGCCGCTCCTCACCCAGCGCGAGGACGACCCGGGGCGCGGCGGCATCCTGGCGTACGACGTCGTCGTGACCGACCGGCGGAAGCAGGGGGCCATCGTGGAGGCCGACGCGCCGGCGATCGCGGGGTGGATCCGGCGACAGGTGGACGAGGGGCGCAGGGCGGGCGACTTCCTCGTGCTCACCGCGAAGAAGAAGCCGCTCGAGGCCTACGCGCGGGCGATCGCGGCGCTGGGGCTGCCCGTCACGACGAGCGGCGCGGCGCTCCCGCAGGAGGAGGAGCTGCGCGAGCTCGTCACCGTGCTGCGCGCGCTCGCCGACCCGTCGAACCCGGTGCTCGTGGCGGCGGCGCTCGAGGGGCTCTTCTTCGGCCTGAGCCCCGCCGACCTGTGGGACGCGAAGGTCGCGGGGATCCCGCTCGCGATCGGCGAGGTGCCCGACGGCGGGCTGCCGGCCGCACGGGCGCTCGGCCAGCTCACCGCGTGGTGGCGCGCGGCGCAGCACGACCCCGCCGACCGGGTGCTCGCACGCATCCTCGACGAGACGGGCCTCCTCCCCTTCGCGGCGAGCCAGCCGCTGGGCGACAACCGCGCCGGCGCGCTCCTCCACCTCGTCGAGGCGGTGCGCGGCCCTGCGCGCGAGGACGCCGCCGACCTCCGGCGCGCCATCGAGGCCATCGAGACCGCCCTCGCCGCGGAGGCGCCCGACGCGCTCCTCCTCCCCGGGCGCGAGGACGCCGTCCGCGTGATGAACCTCCACAAGGCGAAGGGGCTCGAGGCGCCGGTGGTCATCCTCGCGGCCCCGACGGACGAGCGGGAGCACGCACCGCGGCTCTTCATCGACCGCGAGGTCGAGGGCACGCCACGCGGCGCGCTCGTCGTCGCGGACGACGGGGACCGGGTCGTGGCGCAGCCCGCCGGCTGGGACCGGCTCGCGGCGCGCGAGGCGGCGTTCGACGAGGCGGAGCGGGTCCGGCTCCTCTACGTGGCGGTGACGCGCGCGCGCGACCAGCTCGTCGTGGCGCGGTTCGCGCACGCGCGGGCCTCGGGCGCGGCGGCGGAGGATCGCTCCCCGTGGAGCCCGCTCGCGCCCGCGCTCGCGCGGCTCGCGCGCGTCATCACCCCCGAGCCGATGGCACCGGCGCCGCGCGCGCCGGCCCCGGTCTCCGCGGGGGCGGTCGCGGCGGAGGCGGCGGCGATCGCCGCCTGGCGCGACGCG
>JBAIWX010000014.1:0-25080 GCA_037916975.1 Gemmatimonadales bacterium | reverse complement strand
GGCTTCTGGAGGAACCAGTTGCCCGGCTCCACGAGCTGCTGCGCGAGGAGGCCGGTCTCGGTGTAGCCGGACATGAAGAGCACTCGGAGGTCGGGCCAGCGCTCGCGCAGCCGATCCGCGAGGCGCGGGCCGGTGCCGGCGGGCATCACGACGTCGGTGAGGAGGAGCGCCACGGGCGCCGGTTCGTGCTCCGCGAGGCCCAGCGCGTCGGCCATGTCCTGCGCCGCGAGGACGCGGTACCCCTGCCGCTCGAGGACGCGCTGCGCCAGCGCGCGCACCGACGGCTCGTCCTCGGCGAGGAGGACCGTCTCCCGCCCGCCCGGGAGCTCGGCGTGGCCGCCCGCCGCCTCGGGGTCGGCCGCCGCGTCGGCGCGCGGGAGGTAGATCTTGAAGCAGGTGCCCTGCCGCGGTTCGCTGTACACCCAGACGTTGCCGCCGCTCTGCTTCACGATCCCGTACACCGTGGCGAGGCCGAGGCCCGTGCCCTTGCCGGGAGCCTTCGTGGTGAAGAAGGGCTCGAAGATGTGCGCGAGCGTCTCCCGGTCCATCCCGGTGCCGGTGTCGGTCACGCTGAGCATGACGTACGGGCCCGGGGTCACCGCGACGTGCTCGGCGGCGTACTCCGCCGTGAGGTCCACGTTCGCGGTCTCGAGGATGAGGCGGCCGCCCTCGGGCATCGCGTCGCGCGCGTTGAGGGCGAGGTTGAGGATCACCTGCTCGAGCTGGCTCGGGTCCGCCTTCACCCGGCCGAGCCCCTTGCCCGGCTTGAGCAGCAGCTCGATGTCCTCGCCGATCAGGCGCTGCAGCATGCGCACCATGTCGGCGACGACGGTGTTCAGGTTGAGCACCTTCGGCTGCAGCACCTGCCGGCGGCTGAAGGCGAGGAGCTGCCGCGTGAGCCCGGCGGCGCGCTGGGCCGCCTTGCGGATCTCCGTGGCGTCGGCGCTCAGCTCGTGCCCCTCGGGGAGGCCCGCGAGCACGAGCTCTGCGTAGCCCATGATCGCCGTGAGCAGGTTGTTGAAGTCGTGCGCGACGCCCCCGGCGAGCCGGCCCACCGCCTCCATCTTGGCGGACTGCTGCAGGTGGAGGTGGAACTGCCGCTGCTCGGTGACGTCGCGGTGCATGGCGACCACGTGCGTCACGCGGCCCGCCGCGTCGCGGATCGGCGCGGCGCGCCAGTCCACCCAGATCGTGGAGCCGTCGAGGCGGCGCACCTCGAGCTCCCGGGCGGCGCTGTGGCCCTGCGCCAGGCGGGTGCGGAGCTCGTCGAGGCTCGCGCGCTGGCGCGGCACGTCGAGGAGGAGCCAGAGGCTCCCGCCCAGCAGGTCCGCCTGCGTCCAGCCGGTCATCCGCTCGAGCGCGCCGTTCACGAAGACGATCGCCGGCGCCTCGTCCGGGCCGCCGACGGCCGCGAGGACGACGCCTTCCTGCGCCTGCTGGACGGCGGAGCTCAGCAGCCGGAACATCTCCTCGCTGCGGACGCGCGCCGTCACGTCGGACCAGACGAAGATCCGCCCGACGATCCGGCCGTCGAGCCACTGCGGGAAGCTCCGCTGCTCGAGCACCCGGCCGTCCGTCAGGTGCACGACGTCGAAGCCCTCGGCGCGCGGGTCGGCGTAGAGCGCGGCCAGCCGCGCGAGGAACGCCTCGCGCGCCTCCTCGGCGATCGGCTTGCGCGCCGCGAGCGTCGGGTGGTCCGCGCCCATCACCTCCTCCGGGACCAGCCCGAAGAGCTGGGCGTACTGGCCGTTGCAGGAGGTGATCCGCCCCTCCAGGTCGGCCACCGCGATCCCGTCCTTGCTCGACTCGAGCGTGGCCCGCAGCAGCGAGAGCGTGCGGCGCAGCTCCTCCTCCGAGACGTGGCTCGCCGTGACGTCGCGGCTCGACGACTGGATCTCGACCACCTGGCGGGTGCGCGGGTCGCGGATGGCCCGGGAGGAGGTCTCGGCCCAGACCGAGCTCCCATCCTTCCGCAGCATCCGGTACGTGGCCACCTGCGGCGCGTCCTCGGCGAGGAGCGCCTGGTACGCGCGCCAGGCGATCTCGAGGTCGTCGAGGTGGACCAGGTCCATGAAGGCGCGCCCGACCAGCTCTGCCGGCTCGTAGCCGAGGAGCGTGCGGCTCGAGGGCGAGGCGTAGGTGCAGGTGCCGTCGGTGCCGTACTGCGTGATGAGGTCGGTCGCGTTCTCGGCGAGCAGCCGGAAGCGCCGCTCGCTCTCCCGCAGGGTGCGGAGCGTCGCGGCGTGGCTCAGCGCATAGCGGATCGAGCGCTCGAGCGTGTCGGCGTCGAGGGTCGCCTTGAGCAGGAAGTCGGACGCGCCCGCCGCGGCCGCCTCGAGCCCCACGTCGTGTCCCGCGACGCCGCTGATGAGGATGACGGGGGTTTCCACGCCCCGCGCGCGCGCGTCGCGCAGGAGCTCGAGCCCGTGGCGCTCGTCCTCGCCGAGGTAGTAGTCGAGGAGGCAGACGTCGTGCCGCTCCCCCAGCAGGGCCGCCAGCCCCTCCTGGTAGGTGGACACGAAGTCGATCACGTAGCGGTCGGGTTCCGCGCCCCGGAGCAGCCCCCGCGCCACGCCCAGGAAGTCGGGCGCGTCGTCGATGAGGAGCAGGCGGATCGGCGTCGGGGCCACGGGTCCATCCAGGCTGTCGTGCGTTCGCGCCCGCGCGCCGGAGCGGTACGCAGGTACCCGCCGGAGTTATCGGCCGGGGCCGCGGCGGACTGAAGCGCGGGGCGTCAGCCCCGCCCGCGCACGAGCAGTTCGCGGACCTTCCGCGTGAGGGTCTCGGGGGTGAACGGCTTGGGGAGCAGTTCGGTGCCGGGGCTCAGGGCGCCGTGCCAGCGGATCGCGTCCTCGGCGTACCCCGAGACGTAGAGCACCCGGGTCGCGGCCCGCTTCCAGGGGAGCCGCTCGACCAGCTGGGGCCCGGTCATGCGGGGCATGATGACGTCGCAGATCATGAGGTCGATCGGCCCGTCGTGGCGCTCGCAGAGCCGGAGCGCCTCGCCGCCGTCGGCGGCCTCGAGCACCCGGTAGCCGGCGCGCGTGAGCACCTCGCGCGCGAGGCGCCGGACGATGGCGTCGTCCTCGACGAGGAGGATCGTCTCGTCGTCGCCGCGCACCGGGTCCTGGGGGTCGCGCGGCGGGTCGGCCTCGGGGGCCCCGTCCACGGCCGGGAAGCAGACCCGGAAGGTGGTCCCGCGGCCCGGCTCGCTCTCCACCCCCAGGTGCCCGCCGCTCTGCTCGACGATGCCGTGTACCGTCGAGAGGCCGAGGCCGGTGCCCCGGCCGGGGCCCTTCGTGGTGAAGAAGGGCTCGAAGACGTGGGCGAGGGTCTCCGCGTCCATCCCCGTGCCCGTGTCCCGCACCGTGAGCTCGACGTACCGCCCGGGGGCGGCCCCCGCCGGGCGGGCCGGGTCCGTGGCCTCGAGCAGCCGGTCCCCGACGGCGATCTCGAGGAGCCCGCCCCTCGGCATCGCGTCCCGCGCGTTGAGCGCGAGGTTGAGCACCACCTGCTGCATCTGGCCCGGGTCCGCGACGATCGTCGCGACGCGCGGCGCCACGGCGAGGCGGAGCTCGAGGTGCGCGCCGAGCAGCGGGCGCAGCATCCCCTCCGCCTGGCGCACCACCTCCGCGAGGGAGATCGGCCGCGGCTGGAGCACCTGCCGGCGGCTGAAGGCGAGGAGCTGGCGCGTGAGGCCCGCCGCGCGCTCCCCGGCGAGCGCGATCTGCTCGACGTCGCCCCGGTTCGGGTGGCCCGGCGCCAGGTCGGCGAGGAGCAGCTCGCAGTAGCTGAGGACGGCGGTGAGGACGTTGTTGAAGTCGTGGGCGATGCCGCCGGCGAGGCGGCCGATCGCCTCCATCTTCTGCGCCTGCTGCAGCTCCGCCTCGAGCGCCTTCCGCGAGGTGAGGTCGGAGAGGAAGGCGACCAGCGCGGGGCCGTCGGGGAGGTCCACGTGCCCCACCTGCACGAGCACGGGGGTCGTCCCCCCGTCGGCGCGCAGGAGGGCAAGCTCGCGCGGCAGCGACACGACCTGGTGCGCGGCGGCCTCGGCGACGAGCCGTGCGGCGTCATCGCGGTGCGCGGGGGCGATCCGGGAGACGAGTTCGAGCGACGCGACGTCCGCGCCGGCGCCCACGCCGAGCAGGCCGCGGGCGGCGCCATTCGCGTAGAGGAGCCGCCCGTCGCGGACCAGCAGCACGCCGAGCGGGGCCCCCTCGGTGACCACGCGGAAGCGCTCGTCGGCCTCGCGGGCGGCCAGGGCGGCCGCCCGGCGCTCCGTGACGTCGAGCGCGGTGCCCACGATGCCCGGCGCGGTGCCGCCCCCCGCCGTCCCGAAGCTCCAGAGCAGCATGCGCCGGGCGCCCTCGACCGTGCTGAAGGGCAACTCGACCGTGGCAGCCCCGCTGCCGTCCCAGACGGCGCGCAGGGCCCGCTCCGCCTCGATGGCCGCGTCCGGCGCGACGAGCACCTCCCAGAACGGCCGTCCGCGCAGGCTCTCGGCACGGCGACCCGTGAGGTGTTCCACGGCGAGGTTGACGCGCGCGAGGCGGCCGTCGGGGCCGACGAGCACGACGCAGGCCGCGGCCGCGTCGAGGAGGGCACGCAACTGGAGCAGCTCCGGATCGAGGGGCGATCCGGATGGGGGCGGGGCGATGGCTGTCACGCGGGGTCCGCGCTGCGCTCCGCGCAGCTCCGGCTGCCATCCGTGGCAGCCGACAGAATGTCCGGGGGTGCGTGGAACATAAGGAATCAGGTCCCCCGGGCAAGCCGCCTGCTGGCCCGGCAGGCGGGCGCCCCATAGCTTTCCCGCGTGCCCTTCCTCGCTGCCCGCCGCGACCGCGCGGCCCTGCTGACCACGGCGCTCGGCATCGGCGTCCTCGTCGCGGTCTGGCCGTACCTCACCGCGCTCGTAGCGGCGCCGGTGCTCTACATCGTCTTCGGGCGGCTGCACCGGCGCCTCGCCGGCCGCATCGGCGCGAGCGCCTCGGCGCTCGTGGTCATCCTGCTCGCGTTCCTGCTCATCCTCCTTCCCCTCGCCGGCGTCATCACGATGCTCGCCGCGGAGTCGGAGACGTGGATCGCGACGCTCCGGGACAGCGAGCTGCTCCGGCGGCTCGCCGAGGTCCGCATCGGCTCGTTCGCGGTGGGTACGCAACTGCAGGACCTCGGGTCGAGCGCCCTGGGCTGGCTCGGCGCCAACGTGCTCCGGTTCGTGGGGAGCGGTGCCAAGCTGCTGGTGCAGTTCACCATCGCCTTCTTCGGGCTCTACTACGTCCTGCTCGACCCGGCGCCGGGCCGCGCGCTCCTCGAGTCGTTCATCCCCTTCTCGGCGGCGAACCGCGAGCGGCTCCTCCAGCGCTTCACGGGCGTGACGATCTCGATGCTCCTCGGCACGTTCGCGACGTCGGTCATCCAGGGCACGATCGTCGGTGCGGGGTTCGCCCTCACGGGCCTCCCGAGCCCCACCTTCTGGGGCGTCGTCTGCGTGATCCTGGCGATCCTGCCGGTGGTGGGGAGCGGGCTCGTCTGGGCGCCCGCGGCGGCGTTCCTCGCGCTCGTGCAGCACCGCCCGGGCGCCGCGGTGCTCCTCGTCGCGCTGGGGCTCCTCGCGGGAAACGTGGACAACCTCGTGCGGCCGTTCATCTACCGCCGCTACGCCCAGATCCACCCGTTCATCTCGGTGATCGGCGCCTTCGCGGGCGTGCCCGTCTTCGGCCTGCTGGGCCTGCTCATCGGTCCGCTCGCGATCTCCTACTTCTTCGAACTGGTGCGCATGTACCGCGAGGAGTACCTGCTGGAGGACGGCGGCTCAGTGGGGGGGCCGGGGCTCGCCGCGGACACGGAGGACGCGCCCTCGCTGCCATAGGTACGCCGGCACCCCCGCCAGGATCAGGACGAACCCCTTGAGTGCGTTCCCGGGGTTCGCCGCGACCGCCCCGCCCACCACGTAGACCGCCGCCGCCAGGAAGAGCCCGAGCGTCACCGGCCATCCCGGCACGCCGAACCCCGCCTCGGCGCCGTCCCGGCGCCGCAGCACCACAAGCGTCGAGGCGATGAGCCCGAAGAAGATCCAGTCCCCGAACACGACGTAGTCGAGCATGTCGCCGTAGGTGCCCGTCAGCGTGAGCAGGGCGGCCCAGAGCCACTGCAGGACGATCGCGCGCACCGGCGTGCGGAAGCGGGGGTGGAGCTGCGCGAGCGCGGGCAGGAAGCTCCCGTCGGCCGCCATCGCCTGGTAGACGCGCGGGCTCACGAGGATCACGAGGTCGAGGAAGCCGAACGTGGACGCGGCGATCCCGAGCGCGATCGCGGTGCGCCCGGCGGGGCCGAGCAGGCGCTCCATGACGTCGGCCGCGGGCGCCGGGCTCGCCGCGAGCCCGGGGGCGCCGAGGACGCGGAGATAGACGAGGTTGGCGCCGAGGTAGACCGCGACCACGATCGCGACACCGAGGAGGAGGGCGCGCGGGAGGTTCCGCTCGGCATCCACCAGTTCGGCCGCCACGAAGTTCGTCTGCTGCCAGCCGCCGTAGGCGAAGAGGACCGGCGCCAGTGCCGCGGCGAGCGCGACGACCGGCGCGCCAACGTCCCGGAGGGCGGGCGCGGGTGGCGCGGCGGGGACGGGGAGCAGGAGCCCGAGCCCCACGAGGCCCGCGAGCGCCGCGAGCTTGAGCACGGTGAAGCCGCTGACCGTCGCCGCGCCGGGGGCCACGCCGACCACGTTGATGAGCGACAGGACGACGATCGCCCCGAGCGCGAGCGGCTGCACGGCGGCGGGACCGAGGCCCACGAGCGCCGCGAGGTAGCTCGCGAAGGTCGTCGCCACGGCGGCGATCGCCCCGGTGGCCATGACGAGGAGGAGGGTCCAGCCGTAGAGGAACGCGGGGAGGGGGCCGTACGCCTCGCGGAGGTAGACGTAGCCGCCGCCCGCGGAGGGCCGGCGCGCGCCCAGCTCGCCGAAGATGAACGCCCCCGCGAGCGCCACCGCGCCGCCCCCCACCCAGACGGCGACGATGCGGCCCGCGGAGCCCGCGCGCTGCGCCACTACCGCCGGGTTGAGGAAGATCCCCGAGCCGATGATCCCGCCGACCACGAGCATCGTGCCGGCGAAGAGCCCGACCCGCCGCGCGTAGCCGACGTCGCCGGGCGGGCCGCTCACGCCGGGTCGCCGAGGAGCCGGCTGACCGCGCCGACGAGCCGGACCTCGTCCACGATCGGCTTGGTCACGTAGTCGTCGAAGCCCTCGGCGAGGAACCGCTCGCGGTCGCCGGCCATCGCGTGCGCGGTGAGCGCCACGACGGGGAGGTGCGCGAGCGCCGGCGCCGCGCGGAGCCGGCGGAGGACCTCGACGCCGTCCAGCCCGGGGAGGGAGATGTCGAGCAGGACGAGGTCGGGGGGCGAGGCGGCGAGCCCGGCGAGCGCGGCGGGGCCGTCGGCGTACTCCTCCACGGCGTAACGTCCGCCCAGGATCGCCGCGACGAGGAGGCGGTTGTCCTCGTTGTCCTCCACCACGGCGACGCGCTTCATGCGTCGCCGGCCGGGGGGCGCGCCGCGAGGCGCGGGGCGAGGCTCGCGTGCGCGGCGGCGAGGCGCGCCACCTGCGCCGGGAGCGCGTCCCACGCCCCCGCCTGTGCGTCGCGCTCGAGCTGGCGCACGAGCGCCTCGAGCCCGGTGGCGCCGATGTTGGCGGCGGTTGAGATGAGCGCGTGCGCCGCGTAGGCGAGCTCGGCACCGTCGCGCCGGGCGAGCGCCGCCTCGGCGCGCGCCACGTGCCCCGGCGCGTCGCGCAGGAAGATCCCCACGATGCGGTCGGCGAAGCCGGGGCCCCCGAGGCGCTCGAGCTTCTCGAGGGCGGCGGGGTCCAGCGCGTCGTCGGCGGGCAGGCGCGCCTCCGGGGGGGCGGAAGGTCGGGAGCGGTGCGGGTGGTCGGTCGGGGAATCTGGCCGGGCGGCGCCCGGGGACAAGGGGCACGCCCCCGGAAGCACGACGGGGAGCCCGCTGGGGCTCCCCGTCGGCCTGGCCCGGAACGGCGGCCGGCTTACGGAATGACCTTGAGCTCCACGCGGCGGTTCTCCGCGCGGCCCTCGACGGTCTTGTTGCTCGCGACGGGCTTCGTCGGGCCGTAGCCCTTCGCCACCATGCGGTTCGCCGGGACGCCCTTGCCCGAGAAGTAGTCGAGCACGGCCTTCGCGCGCGCCGCCGAGAGGCGCTTGTTCACCGCCGCCGAACCGGTGTTGTCGGTGTGGCCACCGATCTCCACCCGCACGTCGGGGTTGGCGAGCAGCGAGGCCGCCACCTCGTCGAGGATGCCCTTCGAGTCCTCGGTGAGGATCGCCTTGCCCGTCTCGAAGTTCACGCCCTTGAGGATGAGCGGCGCGCCACCCTCGATGCGGAGCAGGCGGCAGCCGACCGCGTCCACCGCGGTGCCGGGCTTGGTGCTCGGGCACTTGTCCCTGTCGTCGGTGACGCCGTCACCGTCGGAGTCCCGCTGGCTCGGCGCGCAGCCGTTCGCGTCCACCGCGGCACCGGCCGGGGTGTTCGGGCACTTGTCGCGGCTGTTCGCGACGCCGTCCTTGTCGTCGTCCTTCTGGCTGTCGGAGCAGCCGTTGGCGTCCACCTTCTCGCCCATCGGCGTGTTCGGGCAGCGGTCGGCGTTGTTCATCACGCCGTCCTTGTCGTCGTCCTTCTGGCTCTCGGAGCAGCCGTTGCGGTCGACGGCCTCGCCCTTCGGCGTGTTCGGGCACTTGTCGTCCGCGTCAAAGACGCCATCGCCGTCGGTGTCCGCCGGCGCGGTCTTCGGGAGCGGGCAGCCGGTGCCGTCCACCGCCGTGCCGAGCGGGGTGTTCGGGCACTTGTCGAGGGTGTCCGGGACGCCGTCGGAGTCGCTGTCCTTCGGCGCGCCCGCCTTCTCCTGCGGGAACATCAGCGACAGGCCGCCCTGCAGGCCCCAGTGGCCGGCGTTGTCCTTGCTGTTGAGGAAGGCGGCGGGGGTGCTCGTGTACTCGTAGGTCCCGTCGATCCGCGCGGAGACGAAGCCGCCGATGCCGAAGCGCATGCCCACGAGGCCCATCGGGCCCGTCTCGCTCGTCTTGAGCGTGGTGGTCACGTCCTTCGGCGAGAACTTGTTGAAGGCGATGCCGCCGCCCAGGATGAACGCGACCGGCTTCACGTTGATGTTGTAGCCGAGGATGCCACGCGCCGACCAGTTGCGGATGTCCACGGTCGTGGGCGTGTTCTTCGTGCTCGTCGGGATCCACGAGCCGCTGCCCTCGACCATGAGGTTGCGAATGGGGAAGAAGCCGAGGCGGATGCCGCCGCCGGCCTTGTCCTCGAGGTTCTGGTCCTTGTCGTACCAGGTCTGGCGCCCGAAGGCGCCCAGTTCGATCGTGCCCGCCTTCTGGGCCGCGAGCGGCGCCGCCAGAAGGGTCAGGGCCGCAGCCGACACCACCAACGCACGCATGCCGCACTCCCACGTGAAAAGGAATCGAACACCACCGGCGGCCTGCCGGCGGACGATCCGGGGGGTAAGGTAGTTTCACCAGTACAAAGGTCAATACATTAGACGGTCGCCCGCTGCGGCCTGTCTCCTTTCCCGGTAGCAAGGCTTCACATCCGCCGTCCCGGGCCCGGATTCGTGGGTCCCGGCGGCTCCCGTCCCGCCCGAGGCCCCCATGCTTCGCCTCCTCGCCGTCCGGCCGGCCGCCCTCCTCGCCCTGACCGCGGGCGGCGCCTGGTTCGCCGACGGTCCCGGACCCCTGCGGGTGCTGCAGGCCACCCCGAACGGGCCCGCCTCCCCGGTCGCGACGATCACGGTGATGTTCGACCGTCCCGTCGCGGGCTCCCTCGATCGCACGGTGGACCCGCGGAAGCTCCTCCGGCTCGAGCCGGCGGTGCCGGGCGTCACCGACTGGCGCGACCCGGTGACCCTCCGGTTCCGCCCCGCGGCGCCGCTCGTGCCGGGGACGACGTACCACGTGCGGGTGAGCGACGATTTCGCCGCGATGGACGGCGCGCGGCTCGCGCAGCCGTACGAGTTCGACGTCCGGGTGCGCGGTCCCAGGCTCCTCGCCGGGCTGCCCGCGGGGCCGGGCCAGGACCCGCCGCGCTTCCTGACCCCCGACGCCACGTTCGACCTCGTGCTGGACGCCCCCGCGGACCTCGCGGCCGTCGCGCGCGCGGCCTACGTCGAGTTCGACGCGACCTGTGCCGAGCCAGGGCCGGTGCGCCTGCGTGCCACCGGCCAGCGCGCCATCGCCGACGACGACCCGTGGCAGTTCCGCGAGGCCGGCGGGTGGGAGCGCGACCGCGCCACCGACAGCCTGCGCCGGGTGGTGCACCTGGTGCCCGAGCGGAAGCTGCCGCGCGCCTGCCGCGGCGCGCTGCGCGTGCCCGAGGCGATCGGCGACGGCGGCGCACCGCAGCGCTTCGCCCTCGAGACCTACGGGCCCTTCACGCTCGCGAAGGCGCGCTGCGGGTGGGGCGCATCGTGCCCGACCGGGCCGATCGTCCTCGAGTTCAGCACCCCGGTGAAGGGGGCCGACGTGCTCCGGCACGTGCAGGTGAGCCCCGCGCTCCAGCCCGTCGTGGACGACACGGCGGAGGTGCGCGCCAGCTGGTCGCTCGACGGGCCGTTCAAGCCCCGCACCCGCTACGCCGTGCGCGTCGCGCCGGACCTCCGGGACGACTTCGGCCAGCCCGTGGGCGGCACGCTCGCCGCCGAGGTGACGACCACCGGCTACCCGCCGGCGGTGGACTACCTCTCGGGCCGCGCGACGGTGGAGCGGAACGGCTTCGGCACCCTCGCCGTGACGTACGTCAACGTGGACACGCTCGACGTGCTGCTCGCCGCGGTGCCGGAGTCGCTCGAGGCCCGCGTGCTCGGCTCGGGGTGGAACACCGAGGAGTGGTGGAACCCCCTCCGCCGCACGGCACGGGTGCGCCGCCAGGCCGTGGGCGCGCCGCTCGACCAGCCGCGCGTCTTCGGCGTGAAGCTCCCCGTCGCCGCCGCGCGCACGCCCGGCACGCCGACTCTCTGGGCGGTCGAGGTCTCGAGCCCGCGGCTCGACTCGCTCTCGCGCCGCCGGCGCCCGGTGGCGGTGGTGCAGGTGACGGACCTTGGCGTGCACGCGAAGGTCGGTGCGGACGAGGCAGCGGTCTGGGTGACGGGCGTCGGGGACGGCCGCCCGCGCGGCGGCGTCGCGGTCGCCCTCCACGACGCGACCGGCCGCGTGCTCGCGCGCGGCGTGACCGACACCGCCGGGCTCGTGCGCCTCGGCGGGTGGACGGTGCCGGCCGACACGAGCGAGGAGCGCCGCTACT
The DNA here is from genome assembly GCA_037916975.1 of Gemmatimonadales bacterium. Lineage (GTDB taxonomy): Bacteria > Gemmatimonadota > Gemmatimonadetes > Gemmatimonadales > GWC2-71-9 > JAGGAG01. The sequence goes on along the minus strand of JBAIWX010000014.1, from coordinate 13,761 downwards.
CCCCCATCGAGGGCTACGTCGAGGCGAGCCAGGGCGCCGACCGCGCGCTCGTCGCGATCAACCAGTACGACCCCGACCTGAGCCCCTGGCGCTTCAACGCGCGGCCGGGGTGGGACCAGGAGCGCCTCCCGGCCGCGGCGGCGCTCTTCAGCGAGCGCGGCATCTACCGCCCCGGCGAGACGGTCCGCCTCAAGGCGATCGCGCGGCGGGGCACGCTCGGGAGCCTCCAGCCCGTGGCGCGCGGCGACACCCTCCGCTGGACGGTGCGCGACCGCGAGGGGGCCGCCGTGCGCGAGGTGCTCGCGACCGCGTCGGTCTTCGGCACCGCAGACCTCGCCGTGAAGGTGCCCGCGGGGGCGAAGCTCGGCGACTGGGACGCCGCGCTGGAACTCCGCCGCCGGGGCCGCTGGGTGCCGCTCGCGCGCACCGCCTTCCGCATCGCCGAGTACCGGCCGCCCGAGTTCCTCGTGGACGTGCTCACCGCCTCGGCGCCCGGCGTCGCGGGCGACACGCTGCGCGCCACCATCGAGGGCCGCTACCTCTTCGGCGCGCCGATGGCGCGCGCCTCGGTCGCGTGGACCGCGCGCCAGGTGCCGCTCGATCCCTGGGAGATCGAGGTCCCAGGCGCCGAGGGCTGGACCCTCGGCGAGACCGGCGCCTGGTACGAGGAGTTCGAGGACCGCGCGACGCCGGTGCGGACGCTCGTGGCGCTCGCCGATTCCCTCGACGCGCAGGGACGCCTCACCGTCGCCGTCGCCGTCCCCGGCGACTCCGGCGCGCGCCCGGTACGCGCCACGGTCGAGGCGACGGTGAGCGACGTGAACCGCCAGCGCGTGAGCGGCAGCACGACGGTGACCGTCCACCCGGCGGCCTTCTACCTCGGGCTCCGGCCGCAGGGGAACGGGTGGTTCTGGCAGGCGGGCACGCCGGTCACGGTGGACGTCGCCGCCTTCGCGACCGGCGGCGGCATGGTGCCCGGCGTGGCGGTGACGGGGACGGTGGTGCGGCGCGAGTGGCACTCGGTGCGCCGCGAGCGCGGCGGCTACGGCGAGCTCGTGGGCGAGTGGGTGAGCGACACCGTCGCCGCCTGCCGCCTCGTGACGGCGCAGGCTCCCGTGCCCTGCCGCTTCACGCCCGCCGCCGGCGGCACCTACACGATCGCCGTCGCCGCGCGCGACGCGCGGGGACGCGCCGTCCGGAGCAGTCTCCTCCGCTGGGTGGTCGGCAAGGACTGGGTCCCGTGGAACGACGAGAGCCAGTTCAAGATGGACGTCATCCCCGACCGCACCCGCTACGCGCCGGGGGACACCGCCACGATCCTCCTCGCCGCGCCGTTCACCGGGGCCGACGCCTGGCTCACGGTGGAGCGCGAGGGGCTCATCGAGCAGCGCCGGCTCCGGATCACCTCCGGCACCACCACCATCCGGCTCCCGATCACCGAGGCGCACGCGCCGAACGTCTTCGTCTCGGTGCTCACGGCCCGCGGCCGGAGCGCGCCGCCGGGCCCGCTCGACGATCCCGGCCGGCCCACGCTCCGCGTCGGCTACGCCGAGCTGCGGGTGACGCCGGAGGTCAAGCGGCTCGCCGTGCAGGTCGAGCCCGCGCGGGCGGAGTACCGCCCCGGCGACACCGCGCAGGTGCGCGTCCGCGTGCGGAACGCCGCCGGGCGCGGCGAGCGCGCGGAGGTGACGCTCTGGGCCGTGGACGAGGGCGTCCTCGCCCTCACCGGCTACCGGACCCCCGACCCGCTCGACCTGCTCTACCGCCCCCGCGGCCTCGGGCTCCGGCTCGGCAGCGACCTCACGAGCGTCGCCCCGCAGGTGCCGGAGGGGGAGAAGGGACGGCGTGCCCCGGGCGGGGGCGGCGGCGGCGAGAACCTCGACGTGCTCCGCTCGCGCTTCCAGACGACCGCGTTCTTCCTCGCGAGCGTGCTCACCGACCTGAACGGCGACGCCGTCGCGCGCGCGAAGCTCCCGGACAACCTGACCACCTTCCGCGTGATGGCCGTCGCTGTGACGGCGGGCGACCGCTACGGCAGCGGCGACGCCAGGCTCCTCGTGACGCGGCCGCTCCTCGCGCGGCCCGCGCTCCCGCGGTTCGTGCGGCCCACCGACGAGTTCAGCGCCGGTGCCGTCATCAACGTCCGGAGCGGCGGCACCCCGCGGGTGGCGGTGACGGCGCAGGGCACCGGCATCGCGCTCCTCGGCGACTCCGCGAAGTCCGCGACGCTCGCCGCGGGGAAGGGCCGCGAGGTGCGCTTCGACTGGCGCGCGCGCGCGGGCGACAGCGCGACCTTCCGGATCGACGTCGCGGGCGGCGCCGACCGCGATGCGGTGCGGCTGAGCGTGCCGGTGCGCCCGCTCTTCCGCGAGCGCGCGGTGACCGTCGCCGGCACCGTGACCGACACGGCGACGCTCGCGCTCGCGCTGCCCGCCGGGTACGACCTGTCGGCCTCCCGCCTGACGCTCAACCTCGGCACCTCGCCGCTCGCGGCGATCCGCGGCATCGCGAAGAACCTGCGGGTGTATCCCTACGCCTGCTCGGAGCAGCTCGCGAGCCAGCTTCTCCCGCTCCTCGCGCTGCTCCGCGCCGACGCCACCCTCGGCGCCGGGACGGTGGCGGGTTCCGGGCTCCGCGCCGAGGCGCAGCGCGCGGTGGACGTCCTCCAGTCCCGCCAGCGGGACGACGGCGGCATCGGGCTCTGGGGCGTCGAGGGCTGGACCACGCCCTGGCTCTCCGCCTACGCCGGCGGCGCGCTCCTCGAGGCGAAGGCGGCAGGTCTCCGGGTCAGCGACTCCGTCGTGGCGCGCCTGGGCGGCTACCTCCAGCGCACGACGACGGACGTCCGGCTCACCCCGCTCGCCGCCTGGTACGCGGACCCGACCGTCGTGCTGTCCGATCGCGTCGGCGTGCTCGCGTACCTCTCCCGCGCCGGCGTCCGCAACCGCGCCCTCGAGAACGAACTCCTGCGGCTGGCGCCGCAGCTCGCGTGGGAGGACCGGGTCCGCCTCGGGGCGGTGTTCGCGCGGTATCGCGACCTCGTCACCGCGAAGCGGCTCCTCGCCACGGCCTGGTCCGGCGTGACGGTGCAGGGCCGAGCCGCGGTGCTCCCGGCATCGAGCCGCCGGGCCTTCTATTTCGCGTCCGAGGTGCGCCCCGCCGCGCTCCTCCTCGAGGCGACGCTGGCGGTGGACCCGGCGCACCCGCTCGTGGCCCCGCTCGTCGAGACGGTGCTCGCCGGGGCGCGCGCCGCGCTGCCGTGGACCACGCAGGACTACGCGTGGGCCGCCGTCGCGCTCGCGCGCGTGGAGGCGCTCCGCCGAGGGGCGGCGGGTCGCACCCTCGAGGTCGCGTCGGGCGGCCGCACGCTCTGGCGCACGACGCTCGGCGACGCCGCCCCCGCCGACTCCACCATCCCGCTCGCCGGCCTCGGCCTCGCGCGCGGGGACAGCGTCGTGGTCCCGCTCCGCGTCAGCGTCTCGCCGGGCCAAGGGCCCGCGTTCGTGTTCGTGACCGCGTCGCTCGTCCCGAAGGGCGCGCCGGTCCGCCCGGTGGACCAGGGGATCCTCGTCGAGCGGTGGTACGAGACGTACGAGGACGGGAAGCCCGTCACGACCGTCGCCGCGGGCCAGCTCGTGCGCGTGCGGCTCCGCGTCACCGTGCCGGCCGACCGGAACTTCGTCGTCCTCGACGACCCGCTCCCCGCGGGGCTCGAGGCGGTGGACCTGTCCCTCCGGCTCACCGGCGGGTTCGCCGACCTCGGCGCGGCGGGGGCCGCGCGCACGGAAGGGGAGGACGAGGAGGGCGGTGCGGCCGGGGCCCCGTCGCTCCGCTGGGCGTACGGCTCGTGGGACGCCGGCTGGTGGTCGCCGTTCGACCATCGCGAGCTGCGCGACGACCGCGTCGTGTGGTTCGCGACCGTGCTCTGGAAGGGGAGTTACACGGCGACCTACGTGGCGCGCGCCACCTCGCCGGGTCGGTTCGCCCGGCCGCCGGCCCACGCCGAGGAGATGTACGACCCCGCGGTGCAGGGCGAGAGCGACGGCGGCACCTTCACCGTGCTCGCGCCGAAGGAGCGCTGAGGTGCGCCGCCGCGTCGTGGCGCTGCTCGCCCTGCCCGCCGTGGCGCTGGGCGCGGCGGGGGCGTTCGTGGCGCGGCCGCTCCCGCCCGCGCTCCTCGCCCCGCCCGCGGTGCCGGCGCTCCGCATCGAGGACCGCCACGGCGTCCTGCTCCGGAGCACGCGCACCGGCGACGGCGCGCTCGCGCGCCGCGTGCCGCTCGGCGAGATGGACCCCGACCTCGTCGCGGCCTTCCTCGCGGCGGAGGACCGGCGCTTCCGGGAGCACCGCGGGGTGGACCCGCGCGCCCTCGCACGCGCCGCGTGGGCCTCGCTGCGCGCGGGGCGCGTCGTGTCGGGCGGTTCGACGATCACGATGCAGCTCGCGCGCCTCCTCGTCCCGATCCCGCGCACGGTCCCCGGCAAGCTCGCGCAGGCGCTCTGGGCGCTCCGCCTCGAGGCGCACCTGCCGAAGGACCGGATCCTCGAGGAGTACCTGAACCGCGTGCCGCTGGGGCAGGGGGCCCTGGGGGTGGATGCCGCCGCGGCGCTCTACTTCGGCGCCGACGCCCGGCGCACGAGCCTCGGCGAGGCGGCGCTCCTCGCGGGGCTCGCCCATGCGCCGTCCGCCGACAACCCGCTCGTGGCCCCCGCGCGCGCGACGGCGCGGCGCGCTCGCGTCCTCGCGCGGCTCGCCCGCCTGGGCTATGCCTCGGCCGAGGAGGTGCGGCGTGCCGCCGAGGAGCCGGCCGCCGCCGAGGGCGCCGAGCGGCCCTTCCTCGCCCCGCACTTCACCGCGCGGCTCCTCGCGCGCGCGGCGCGCGCGGGCTCGCCCCCGGGCGGCACCTGGCGCACCCCGCTCGACGCCGGGCTCCAGGAGGCGCTCGAGGGCGAGGTGCGGCAGACGGTGAAGGCCCTCGCCGACCGCGGCGGCCGCGACGCGGCGGTCGTGGTCCTCGACAACCCCACCGGCGAGATCCTCGCCTGGGTCGGCTCGCCCGACTTCTGGGCCGACACCACGGGGCAGGTGGACATGGTGGTCTCGGCCCGCCAGCCGGGATCGGCGCTCAAGCCGTTCGTCTACGGACTCGCCTTCGACCGCGGCTTCACCCCCGCCTCGATCCTCCCCGACGTGGCGCAGGCCTACGCCACGAGCACCGGGACGTATGCCCCGCGCAACTACGACCGGCGCTTCCACGGCCCGGTGCGCGCGCGCGAGGCGCTGGGCAGCTCGTTCAACGTCCCCGCCGTCCACCTCGCCGACCGCCTCGGGCCCGCCGCGGTGCTCGGCACGCTCCACGCGGCCGGCTTCGCCTCGCTCGCCCGCTCGCCCGCGTACTACGGGCTCGGCCTCGCCCTCGGCAACGGCGACGTGACGCTGCTCGAGCTCGCCAACGGCTACCGCGCGCTCGCCAACGGCGGCCGCTGGACGCCGGTCCGCTGGTTCGCCGGCGATCCCCCCGTCGGTCCCGGCGAGGGGCGCCGGGTCGTCTCGCCGCTCTCGGCGGCGCTCGTCCTCGACATCCTCGCCGACCCGGTCGCCCGCGTGCCGGGGTTCGGCTTCGACACGCCGCTCGACTTCCCCTTCCCGCTGGCCGCGAAGACCGGGACGAGCCGGCACTTCACCGACAACTGGGCGGCCGCCGTGACGGGCCGGTTCACCGTGGCGGCGTGGGTCGGCGACTTCCGCGGCCGTGCGATGCAGGGGGTGAGCGGCGTGAGCGGCGCGGGCCCGCTGCTCCGCCGCGCCGTGCTGCTCACTGCCGCGCGCTACGCCCCGGGCGTGCTCCCGACCCCGGCGGAAGCGGGGGCGGTGCCGGCGCGCATCTGCCGAACCAGCGGGCTGCTCGCCGGGCCCCGCTGTCCGGCGGCGACGGAGTGGTTCGCGCCGGACCGCGTGCCGGGGCAGCCCTGCGACTGGCACCGGGACGGCGGCGTGGCACTCCCGGCCGAGTACGCGGAGTGGGCTGCCGAGCGCGGGGCCGTGCCGACGGCCGTCCCGCCCGCGTCGTCGGAGGACGACCGCTTCCGCATCGTCTCCCCGCGCGACGGCGACACCTACCGCGTGCCGCCCGGTGTCGAGGCGCGCTACGCCACCGTCGCGCTCCGGGCGGGCGGGCATGCGCCCGGCCCGCTCCGCTGGGAGGTGGACGGACGGCCCGTGGCGGGCGGCCGCTGGACGCTCGTCCCCGGGGCGCACGTGGTGCGCGTCCGGAGCGGGACGGCGAGCGCGGAGGCGCGGATCGCGGTGGAGTGAGGGAGGGGGTTGCGCCGGGGGCGGGTGGTTAATAGTTTAGTGCTCAACAATTGAGGAGTGAGGCACCATGGCGGGTCACCGGTTCCGGGGGAACGAGGCGGAGCAGCTCGCGCTCAGCACCTACGTGAAGCTGCGGCGCGCGGCCAACGCCCTGACCGAGCGGCTCGCGGCGCCGATGGTGGAGGCCGGGCTCACCGAGACGCAGTTCGGGGTGCTGGAGGCGCTGTACCACCTCGGGCCGATGTGCCAGAGCGACGTCGCCCGGCGCATCCTGACCTCGACCGGGAACGTGACACTCGTGGTGGACAAGCTCGAGGGGCGGGGGCTCGTCCGCCGGGTGCGCCTGGAGGACGACCGGCGCTACGTCGAGCTCCAGCTCACCGCCGAGGGGGCGGCGCTCATCAAGGGGTTCTTCCCGGGCCATGCGCGGCGGGTCGCCGAGGCGATGGCGGCGCTCCCCGCCGCGGAGCAGAAGGTGCTGGGCCGGCTCTGCCGGCAGCTGGGGCTGGCGCAGTCGGAGGCGCAGCCGGCGTGAACCCGGGCGCATTCCCGGGGTAGATAGTTGAGTTCTTGATAGTTGGCGTCAGCAATAAATTCGAGGAGTCACCGACATGTCGCAGGACCTGCTCTTCCGTCCGTTCGATCTCGCCGGCCTCGCGCTGCCGAACCGGATCGTCATGGCACCCATGACGCGGAACCGCGCCGACCGCGCGGCGGTGCCGTCGCCGATGGCCGTGGAGTACTACGCGAGCCGCGCCGCGGCCGGGCTCCTCGTCACCGAGGCGACCCAGGTGACCCAGGCGGGGCAGGGCTACGCCCGCACCCCCGCGATCGGCAGCGACGCCCAGGTGGCGGCGTGGCGCACCGTGACCGATGCGGTGCACGAGGCAGGCGGGCGGATCTTCCTCCAGGTCTGGCACACCGGCCGGATTTCGCACCGCGTGATGCAGCCCGGCGGGGCGCTGCCGGTCGCGCCGTCGGCGATCGCGGCGCCGGGGAAGATCTTCACCTGGGAGGGGCTCAAGGACTTCGAGGCGCCGCGCGCGCTCGAGACCGCCGAGCTCCCCGGGATCGTGGAGTATTTCGTGACCGGTGCGCGCCGCGCGATCGAGGCCGGGTTCGACGGCGTCGAGGTCCACGCCGCCAACGGCTACCTGCTCGAGCAGTTCCTCGACGACGGTACGAACCACCGCACGGACGCGTACGGCGGGAGCATCGCGAACCGCGCGCGCCTCGTGCTGGAGGTGGTGGAAGCGGTGGCGGCCGCGATCGGCCGCGAGCGGGTGGGCGTGCGCGTGTCGCCGGGCGGGACCTTCAACGGGATGCACGACAGCGACCCGGCGGCGCTGCACGGCTACCTCGCCACCGAGCTCGGCCGGCTCGGCATCGCGTACCTCCACGTGATCGAGCCGATGCAGCCGATCACGGTGGACGGCGCCCCGGTCTCCGCGGTGCGCCACCTCCGCGAGCGCTTCCCGGGCGCGCTGATCGCGGCGGGCGGGTTCACCCGCGAGTCGGCCGAGGAGGCGCTCCGCGCGGGGAGCGCGGACCTGGTCGCGTTCGGGAAGCCGTTCCTGGCCAACCCGGACCTGCCGGCGCGATTCGCGCTGCGCGCGCCGCTCAACACCCCCGACCCGTCCACGTTCTACACCGGGGACGCGAAGGGCTACATCGACTACCCCACGCTCGAGGCGGGCGTGACGGCATAGCGGCGAGGGATCGCCGCACGGGAGGACACGATGGGCACGCAGGGCATTCACCACGTCACCGCGATCTCGGGCGATCCCGCCCGGACGGTGAAGTTCTACGCGGACACGCTCGGGCTCCGGCTCGTGAAGCGGACCGTCAACTTCGACGATCCCGGGACGTGGCACCTCTACTTCGGCGACCGGACCGGCCGACCGGGGACGATCCTGACCTTCTTCCCCTGGCCCGGCGGGCGCCCGGGCCGCGTCGGCACCGGCCAGGCGGCGGTGACGTCGCTCGCGATCCCGCCGGGCTCGGTGGGCTTCTGGCTCGAGCGGCTGGGGGCACACGGGGTCGAGTGGCAGTCGCCGGAGCTCCGCTTCGGGGAGCGGGTGCTGCCGCTCCGCGACCCGGACGGAATGCTCCTGGAGCTCGTGGCGACCGAGCGGGGCACCGCCACCGAGGGGTGGGACGGCGCGCCGGGCGTGCCCGCCGACCACGCGATCCGCGGCGTCCACGGCGTGACGCTCTGGACCGACGGGCCCGCGCCGCAGACCGAGCGCGTCCTCACGGGGCCGCTGGGCTTCGCCGAGGGCACCGAGGCGGATGGCCGCCGGCGCTTCATCGCCGGCGGGGGCCTCGGCGGCGTCGTGGACCTGCGCCGCACCGACGGCTTCTGGCGCGGCGCCGGCGGGGTGGGCACCGTGCACCACGTGGCCTTCCGTGCCGCGGACGACGTGGCGCAGGGACGCCTCGCCGAGGTGCTGCAGGAGGCGGGGCAGTGGCCGACGCCGGTGCAGGAGCGGCAGTACTTCCGCTCCATCTACTTCCGCGAGCCCGGCGGGGTGCTGTTCGAGGTCGCGACCGACCGGCCCGGGTTCGTGACCGACGAGGACGAGGCGAGCCTCGGCACGGCGCTCAAGCTCCCGCCGTGGCTCGAGCCGCACCGCGACGAGATCGCGCGGGTGCTGCCGCCGCTCGGCGGCGAGGCCCTCGTGGGGGAGGGCGCATGACACTCGCCACGCTGCCGCTCGTCCACGAGTGGGTGCCGCGCGAGGCGGCGAAGCCGGTGCTGCTGCTCCTGCACGGCACCGGTGGCGACGAGCGGGACCTCCTTCCGCTCGGCGCCGACCTCCTGCCGGGCGCGTCGCTCCTGAGCCCGCGCGGCGCGGTGCTGGAGCGCGGGATGCCGCGCTTCTTCCGGCGGCTCGCCGAGGGGGTGTTCGACCAGGCGGACCTCGCGGCACGCACGGAGGAACTGGCGACGTTCGTCCGTGGCGCGGCGGAGGCGTACCGGTTCGACCCCGCGCGCGTCGTGGCGGTGGGCTTCTCGAACGGCGCCAACATCGCCGCGAGCCTGCTGCTCAAGGGCACGGGGGTGCTCGCGGGCGGCGTGCTCCTCCGCCCGATGGTGCCGTTCGAGCCGGCGTCGCCGCCCGACCTCCGCGGGCGGCAGGTCCTGCTCGCCGCCGGCCGCCACGACCCGATCGTGCCCCTCGAGCAGCCGGAGCGGCTCCGCCGCCTGCTCGCGGGGGCCGGTGCCGAGGCGACGCTCGAGTGGCGCGAGACCGGGCACGGCCTCGTGCGGGAGGACGTGGACCGCGCGCGCGCGTGGCTGGCGGCGCGCTTCGCCTGAGCGGTTCGGGGTTTCTTCCCTGACGCGCCCGGGTGGGCGCGGCATGATGGGGGAGGGGGTGCCGGGCGACCGGCGCCGCCCTCCCCCGGTCGTTTCACCCTCCCCGCGCGCCGTTCAGCGCGCCGGGACGAAGAGTTCGGTGCGCGCCGCCTCGGAGATCGCGCGCACCGCGGGGTGGCGCAGCTTCCGGTCGGCGGAGATGGCGTAGAAGCGCTCGCGCACCTGGTCGATCCGGCCGACCGGCCGCACCGCGTAGGCCCGCCGGATCTCCTCCTCCACGACCGACGGGGCCGCGAAGAGCCCGAGGCCGTCCCCCGCGAGTACCTGGAGGAGGGCGACGTCCTCCACTTCCGCGACGATCGTCGGCCGGATCCCGTGCGCCTCGAACCACCCGTCGAGCGACCTGCGGAGGGCGGTGTCCGGGGTCGGGAGCACGAAGGGCGCGCCGTGGAGGGAGCGGGGAAAGTGGCGGCGGTGGCGTTCGGCGAGCGCGGGGACGGCGAAGACGGTGACGCCGCTCTCGCCCAGGAGGTGGTTGAAGGCCCGCACCTTGACCCCGGGCGCGATCGGCTGGTCGGCGAGCACCAGGTCGAGGGCGTGGATCGCGAGGTCGGCGAGGAGCTGGTCGGTCTTCCCGATCCGGACCGTCAGGCGCATCGGCTGGGCGCGCCCGAGGGCGGGGCGGAGGAGCCGCCAGGTGGAGAGCTTGGGGAGCGAGTCGGAGATGCCGACGGCGAAGCGCATCGGGCCGCCGCTCGGCCGCCCGTGGACGGTGTCCACGAGCTCGCGGCCCAGGGCGAAGATCTCCTCGGCGTACCGGTAGACCACGTGGCCCATGTCGGTGCGGACGAGGTTCCGCCCGCTGCGCTCGAAGAGCCGCTCGCCGAGCGCACGCTCGAGCTGGCGCAGCTGGCCGCTCAGGGTGGGCTGGGCGAGGCCGAGGACGCGGGTGGCGCGCGCGATGGAGCCTTCGCGGGCCACGACGTAGAAGTGGAGCAGGTGGTGGTAGTTGAGGTCGTCCATGGGTCGCGCCGTCCGGTGATCCATCGAAATTTACGATGATAAAGATAAAACTATCGGATTTCGCTTGACCACGGCGGGCCCCGGCCGCTAGCGTACGCTCCGTGCCCGGCGGCCCCCTGCCGGCGCGCGCCCCCCCCCACGCCAGGAGACGGAGACGATGCGGCACGCAGAGGATCGGCGCGGCTGGAGCCGGCGCCAGTGGATCGAGTGGGCCTCCGGCACGGGCGCGGCGGCGCTCGCCGTCGGCGCGCTGGCGCCCGGGCGGCTCGCGGGGGCGGCCGCCGCGCCCGCGCCGGCGCCCGAGGCCGACCTGACCCCCGAGGAGGCGCTCAAGGCGCTCTACGAGGGCAACCAGCGCTTCGTGGACGGCAAGATCATGGCCCCGCACCGCAACATGGCGCGGCTCAAGGAGGTCGCCCCGAAGCAGGCGCCGTTCGCGGCCTTCCTGGGCTGCGCCGACTCGCGGGTGCCGATCGAGATCGTCTTCGACCAGGGCTTCGGCGACGTGTTCGTGACGCGCATCGCCGGCAACGTCGCGGATCCCTCGATCATCGGCAGCCTCGAGTTCGGCACGCTGGTCCTCGGGGCGAAGGTGCTCTTCGTCCTCGGCCACACCAGCTGCGGCGCCGTCTCGGCGACCATGAAGGGCGACCCGGTCCCGGGGCAGATCAGCACCCTCTACCAGCACATCCGCCCCGCGGTGAAGGCCGCCGGCGGGAGCCTCGACAAGGCGATCGAGGGCAACGTCCGGAACCAGGCCGAGATCCTCGCCGAGGCGTCCCCGGTCATCGGGCAGCTGATCAAGGAGGGGAAGCTCAAGGTGGCGGGCGGCGTGTACGACCTGCAGTCGGGGCGCGTGACCCCGGTCGTCCTGTGAACGGCGCGGCGCGGCCACGGACGGGAGGCACGGCGTGAACGAGATCCTCAAGGCCAACCTGCTCTCGCCGATCGCCCTGGCGTTCGCGCTGGGCATCGTGACGAAGCTCATCCGGAGCGAGTTCTCGCTCCCGAAGGACATCTACACCGGCCTCTCGGTGTACCTGCTCTTCGCGCTGGGCATCAAGGGCGGCGTGGAGCTGGGCCACGCGCAGTTCGCGAGCGTGATCTGGCCCGTGGGGGCGACGCTCCTCCTCGGCTGCATCACCCCGCTCACGGCGTACGGCACGCTCCGCTACCTCGGGCGCTTCAGCGTGGCGGACGCGGCGGGCATCGCGGCGCACTACGGCTCGGTCTCGGCGGTGACCTACATCGCGGCGACCACCTTCGTGAAGGGGATGGGGGCGGAGCCCGAGGGCTTCATGCCGACGCTCCTCACGCTGCTGGAGAGCCCGGGCATCCACATCGCGCTCGCGCTGGGCGCGATCAAGACCGCCTCGGCCGACCGCGACATCAAGCACGTGCTGCACGAGGTCCTCACGGCGCGCACCATGGTGCTGCTCGTCGGCGGGCTCCTCATCGGCTTCCTGATGGGGGAGAAGAACTGGGGGTCGATCGAGGGTTTCTTCGACTCGAAGGGCCCGATCTTCAAGGGCGTGCTGACCGTCTTCCTGCTCGAGATGGGCATCGTCGCGGGCTCGCGCCTCGGCGACCTGAAGAAGGTCGGCCCCTTCCTCCTCGCCTTCGGCATGCTGATGCCGCTGGTGCACGGCGCCCTGGGCGCCTGGCTGGGCACGCTGGCGGGCCTCTCGGTGGGCGGCGCGACCGTGCTCGGCACCATGGCGGCGAGCGCCTCCTACATCGCGGCGCCGCCCGCGGTGCGCGTCACGCTCCCCGACGCGAACCCGACGTACTACCTGACGTCGTCGCTCGCGATCACCTTCCCGTTCAACATCCTGGTCGGCATCCCGGTGTACTTCCAGGTCGCGCAGTGGCTGCACGCCTGAGCGGCGGCGCCAAGGAGGATTCGTGGAGACGGTACCGCTCAAGCTGGTGACGATCGTGGCCGAGCCGGTGCTCGAGGAGCGCCTGACGGGGGAGCTCCGGCGGCTCGGCGCGCGGGGCTGGACGGTGACGGAGTCCCGCGGGGAGGGGTCGCGCGGGATCCGCGCGAGCGACATCCCCGGGTCGGGCGTCCGGATCGAGACGGTGGTGAGCGCCACCGTGGCGGACGCGATCCTGGGCCACGTGGCGCGGCAGTACTTCCCGCGCTACGCGGTCATCGCCTACGTGACGACCGTGGACGTGGTGCGCGGCGACAAGTACGTCTGAGCCGGCGGGGCGGGGGCCGCCGCGCCCCCGCCCTCGCCCGCCACGAGGGTGCGCAGCGCCTCGGCGAGGCGCGTCACCTCGTGCATCTCCTGCGTGATGCCGTCGAGCACGCGGCTCTGCTCGGCGGCGAGGCTCCCCACCGACCGCGCGGTGCCGACGGTCTGGTCGGCGGCGCCGGCCACCTCGCCGATCGCCCCGCGCGACTCCTCGACGGCGCCGCGCACCGCGCGCGCCGCCTCGCCCATCGCGGTCACCTGCGCGGAAACGGCCGCCACCGCGTGGCCGATGGCCTCGAAGGCGACGTCGCTCTGCCGCGCGGCCTCGATGCCCCCCGCGGTGCTCCGCTCGACGTCCCCCATCAGCTCCATCGCCTGGCGCATGAACTCCGCCGCCTCGACGACGGTGCGCTCGATGCGCTCCGTGGTCTGGCGCGACTGGTCGGCGAGCTGCCGCACCTCGGTGGCGACGACGGCGAAGCTCCGCCCCGCGGCGCCGGCGCGGGTCGCCTCGATGGCCGCGTTGAGCGCGAGCAGGTTCGTCTGCGCGGAGAGCCGGCGGAGCTCCTGCATGCTGGCGCCGATGGCGGCGGTGCGCTCCTCGAGCGAGCGGAGCACCATCACCGCCCCGCCGACCGCCTCGCCGACGGCGCGGCTCGCCTCGAGGCTGCGGCTCACCTGCGCGTGGCCGGCGGAGGCGCGGCGGTCGGCCTCCGCCGCCTCGGCGAGCGCCGAGGCGACCTCGCCCTCGATGACGCCGGCGCGGTCGAGGGCGGCGGCGGCGGCGCGGAGGGCGTCGGTGAGCTGGCCGGCCGGGGCCTGCGTGCCCCGGAGCACCTCGTCCACCGCCGCGGCCACGTCGCGGCCGGACCCGGCCGCGGTGCCGGCGGCGCGGTC
>JBAIWX010000013.1:0-18145 GCA_037916975.1 Gemmatimonadales bacterium | reverse complement strand
TCGCGGCGCTGCGCGGATTCGCGGGCTTCGAGCCCGGCACCAACTTCGTCGCCTGGTTCATGCGGATCGAGCTCAACGCCTTCTACTCCGCCCGGCGCCGGGCACGCAGCCGCCCGGCCGCGCCCCTGGCCGAGGAGCTCGAGGAGGAGGCGCTCGACGCCCGGCGGCGTGCGGCGGGGACGGGCGTCGAGGAAGAGGACCCCGCGCACGCGCTGCTCTCGCGCCTCGACACCGAGGAAGTGCTGGCAGCGATCGCAGCGCTGCCCGAGGAGTTCCGCGTGGTGGCGGGCCTCGCGCTCGAGCAGGACCTGGGCTACGAGGAGATCGCCGCCGTGGTCGGCTGCCCCGTGGGCACGGTGCGCTCGCGGCTCCACCGGGCACGCCGTCTCCTCAAGGAGCGCCTCCTCCACCTCGCCGCCGAGCACGGGCTCGCGGGGGCGGCATGATGGCGGCACCCGCGCGGGTGACGGTGCGGGCGCTCGCGCCCGGCGACCGCGCCGAGTGGCTGCGGCTCCGGAGGGAGCACCGGCCGGAGGGGCTCGACCACGAGCGCGCCGTGGACGCGTTCCTGCGCGCGCCGCACGCGGGCGCGGCGGTGCTCGTCGCGGAGTGCGCCGGCGGCGGACTGGCGGGCATGGTGGAACTGGGGCCACGGGACGTGGTGGACGGCTGCCGGACGTCGCCGGTCGCGTACGTCGGGCAGTGGTACGTGGAGGAGGCGTTCCGGCGGCAGGGGGTGGGCGGCACGCTCCTCCGTGCCGCGGCGGCCTGGGCGTCGGAGGCGGGCTATGCGGAAGTGGCGGGCGACGCCGAGCTCACCGACTTCGTGAGCCAGCGCGCCTTCCGCCACCTCGGCTTCACGGAGGTGCGGCGCGTGGTGGTCTTCCGGCGCGAGGCGGCCGACGGAACGTCGCCTAGCGCTGCGCGTCGGGGTTCGTGACGAGCCAGGCATCGCCCTGCCGGCTCGACGCGATCACGAACGCGCTGCGCGCGTCGGGCGTGACGTCGGACACCTCGTCCCCCGGCCCCAGGCGCAGCAGCTCCCGCGGCGCCCCCTTGCCCGTCCACGCCCACAGCCCGCTCTGCATCCCGTACGCCGGCCACGTCGCGCTCAGCAGCGTCGTCCCGTCGCTGGCCCAGCGGAGGGGGATGTCGAGCCCGCTGGAGATGCGCCGGCGCGTCCCCGCCATCAGGTCCGCGACGACGACCCCGCGTTCCGGCCGGCGGTTCCAGTAGTACGCGAAGTGCCGTCCGTCCGGCGCCAAGCGGGGGTCGAAGATGAACCCGAGCGTGTCGGGCGGCTCGCCCCAGGGCTCGTCGCGGCCCGTCGCGACGTCGAGCCGCCGCAGCGCGCGGTTCTGGGTCGTCGTGAAGAGCAGTGAACCGTCGGGCAGCCACGCCAGGGAGCCGCCGACGCGGCCGGCGGCGTAGCGGCGGCTCGTGCCGCGGTCACGATCGAGGACGCGCACCGCATAGCCGCTGTCCGCCTCCCTCGAGAGGACGGCAAGCGCGCGACCCGACGGGGCCCAGGCGAGCGTGATCGCGGCGTCGAACCGCGCGACTTCGTTCACCGCGCCGCCAGCCACGCGCCGCTCGAGCAGCCGGGTCCCGTCGCCGTCGGTCTGGAGCCAGGCGACGGCGCTGCCGTCGGCGGTGACCCGGGCGACCGTGACCGTCGCGGCGCCGGAGGTCAGCGCCTCACGCTCGCCGCCGCGCGACGCGACGCCGATCCGGACGAGGTTCGACCACGTCGAGCGCCGAAGCACCGAGAAGGTGCGTCCGTCCGCCGAGAGCGAGAGCCGGGCGGGGGAGCCGGTGGTGATGTCGATGGGTCCGGTCTCGAGCCCGCCGACGAGCACGGTGGGGCGGTCCGCCGTCCGCCGTGCCGGGTCGAGGCGGACACGCCGCAGCTCGGAGAGTTCCTCGGCGGACCGCAGGAAGTAGAGGGTGCGGCCGTCCGGGGCCCACGTGGGCGCGCCGATCGGTACCGAATCCTCGACTACGACCCAGGCGGGACGCGTGTCGCCCGGCGCTGCGACCCGGATCGTCCAGCGCCGCGCCCGGTTGCTTTCGGTGGCGACCGCCACCCAGTGCTCGTCGGGCGACCAGGCCGGTGCTGCCCCCCACGTGAAGTCCTCGCCCAGCGCCGCGCGCGTGGTATCGCCGCTCTGGAGGTCGCGGAACTGCACGACGGTGGTCGCCTGCCGGTAGAGCGCGACGCGGCGCCCGCTCGGCGACAGGCTCACCATCCCCGCGTCGAAGGCGCCGGCCACGTCGCGCGGGGGCGTGCCGAGGCGCGAGACGGCGCGGATCCGCGTCGCCTCGAGCGTCCCCTCCACGTAGCGGATCTCGGTGCCGTCGGACGCCCACGACACCGCAGAGAGCAGCCGCCCGCTCGCGAGGCGTGTCGCCCGCCCGGTGCGGAGCTCGCGCAGCATGAGATGGGCGCTGTCGCCCTCGGTGGCGAGGTAGGCGACTTCGACGCCATCCGGGGAGATCGCCGCCTCGGTCACGCGGCCGTCGAACGTCGCGCGCCGCTGCATGCCGGCGCTCGGCCCCGCCGCGCGTCCCTGGAGCCCGCGGGACGCCACGGTTGCCGCGGCCAGCGTCACCGCCGCGGCGGCGGCCCAGCCGAGCCGTCCCGCCCACCCCGGCGCCCGCCTCAGCGCGACCGCGGCGGTGCCGGTGCTCGGCGTCGCCAGCGGCTCGAGCTGCTCCAGCAGCTCGTGGGCGGTCTGCCAGCGCGCCGACGGGAGCTTCTCGAGTGCGCGCATGACCACCGCCGCGAGCCCGGCCGGCACGCCGGGGCGCGCCGACTCGAGCGGCTCGGGGGCGTCGAGGACGTGCGCGGTCAGGATCTCCTGCGGCGTCCGGCCGGCGAAGGGCGGGTGGCCGGCGAGCATGTGGTAGGCCACCGCGCCGAGGGCGTAGAGGTCGGCGCGGTGGTCCACGGCGGGGTCGGCGGTCGCCTGCTCCGGCGCCATGTAGGCCGGCGTGCCGAGCGCGATGCCGACGGTGAGCTCCCTCGGCGCGTCGGCGACCGCGCCCAGCGCCTTGGCCACCCCGAAGTCGGCCACCAGGGCGTGGCGGCCGGCGAGGAGGATGTTGTCGGGCTTGATGTCGCGGTGGACGACGCCGCGGTCGTGGGCATAGGCGAGGGCGTCCGCCACGTCCACGAGGATGCGCAGCACGTCGCGGGGGGCGAGGGCGCCGTCCCGGCGGAGCCGGTCACCCAGCGTCTCGCCCTCGACGTAGGCCATGACCAGGTAGAGGAGCCCGTCGGCGTTCCCTGAATCGAGCACCGGCACGAGGTGCGGGTGGCTGAGCCGGCTCGCGATCTCGATCTCGCGGGCGAACCGCTCCTCCGCCCCCCCCGTCACCAGCTCCGGGCGGAGGACCTTGAGCGCCACCGGCCGGCCGTGCCGGAGGTCCTCCGCCAGCCAGACGACGGCGGTCCCGCCCCCGCCCAGCTCGTGGCGGAGGAGGTAGCGGCCGGCCAGGGCCGCGGCGACGCGATCGGCGAGGGCGGGAGCGTGCATCCGTGTAGGAATGCCATGTACCGCGAAATGGTGCCCGGCCCGGTTCCGGGCGGCGGGCCCCCCGTACGCCTGATCCCGGGGGCCGGGGTGGGAACCGTCCGGGCGGCCACGGCATTTGGCCGGCAGATGCGCCTTGCGACCCCGGACGTCCCGACCCTCCTCCCGGTGCTGGCGATGGTGCCGGTGCCGGTCTGGCACTGCGCGCTCCCCGACCTGCCGGCGACCCTCCCCGCCGACATCCTGCTGGAGCGGGTGCGGCGCGAGGGGCACGTCGCGTGGGCCAACCCGGCGGCGGCGCGCCGGGCCTGCGCCTGCACCCCGGCCGAGCTGGTGGGGCGGCCGGTCCCGTTCACCCTCCTCCCGCGCGACCCGAGCGTCACCGAGGCGTTCCGCCGGTTCGTCGCCGGCGGGTTCGCGCTCGAGGACCATGAGCTCCGCGACGACGAGGGGCGCGCGTACCGCGTCTCGTGGCGGGGCGAGGTGGTGCACGGCGCGCTGCGGGGGCTCTGGGCCGCGATGGAGGAGACGACCGCGCAGCGCGAGCTCGCGCGACGTCTCGCCGAGGCGCCGGAGGCGGTGGAGGAGGCGCTCGTCGGGACGAGCCCGGCGCTCCAGGAGGTGCTGGCGCGGATCCGGCAGGTGGCGCCCACCGATGCCACGGTGCTCATCCGCGGCGAGACCGGGACGGGCAAGGAGCTCGTCGCACGCGCGATCCACGCGGCGAGCCCGCGGCGCCAGCGGCCGCTCGTCGCCGTGAACTGCGGGGCGATCGCGGCGGGGGTGATCGAGAGCGAGCTCTTCGGGCACGAGAAGGGGGCGTTCACCGGCGCCACGGCGCGGCGCCCGGGCCGCTTCGAGCTGGCCGACGGCGGGACGCTCTTCCTCGACGAGATCGGCGACCTCTCGCTCGACCTCCAGGTGAAGCTGCTGCGCGTGCTGCAGGAGGGGGAGTTCACGCGCGTGGGCGGGAGCGAGGCGGTGCGGGTGGACGTCCGGATCGTGGCCGCCACCCATCGCGACCTCGCACGCATGGTGCGCGAGGGGAGCTTCCGCGAGGACCTGTACTACCGGCTCAACGTCTTCCCGATCCGGACGCCGGCGCTGCGCGAGCGCCTGGGCGACCTCCCGCTCCTCGTCGACCACCTCGTCGCGCGCCACGCCCGGCGCCTCGGTCGGCGGATCGAGCAGGTGCCCGAGGCGGTCCGTGCGACGCTGGCCGCCTACCCCTGGCCCGGCAACGTGCGCGAACTCTCCAACGTGCTCGAGCGCTCGGTGATCGTGAGCGCGGGCCCCGTGCTCCAGCTCGCGGAGTGGAACACCGGCCAGTACCAGCCGGTGGCGGCCGCGGCCCCCGCGCCCGGGCCCGCCGTCCCGCTCGGCGCCGTGCCCGCGGCGACGCTCCTCGAGGTGGAGCGCGAGCACATCCTCCGCGAGCTCGAGCGGGCGCGGTGGAAGGTGAGCGGCCCCGGCGGCGCCGCGGAGGCGCTCGGCCTCAAGCCCACGACCCTCGAGTCGCGGATGAAGCGGCTCGGGATCGAGCGGCCGAGGTAGGCCGCGCGGCACCCGCCCCGGCGGGCTGAGCGCCCCTTCACGCCCCCTTCACGCCGTCCTGCGGACCACGCCCGCATGCTCCCCTCGGGCGGCGCGCGCCCGCCGCCCCCCCCTCCATCGGGAGGCGAGCATGTCCGCGCTCCTCCGCCGCGGCTCGCGCGTGCACCGCACGATCGCGGCCCTCCTCATCGTCCTCTACCTCCCGGCGTGCTCCTCGTGGACCACGCTGCCCGCGGCTCCCGCGCAGGCCGTCTCGGCGAAGCACCGGAACGTCGTGCGCCTCCTCCTGCGGGACAGCACGACCGTGCAGCTCGCGCATCCGCTCGTCGAGGGCGACAGCCTCGTGGGGCGCGTGCCCGACCCGGCGTCGGTGCCCGACTCGCTCCGCCCCCGCCGCGCGGTGGCCATCGCGGACGTGACCGCGGTGCAGGTGCCGTCGCTCACCACCACGAGCACGGTGCTCGCGGGCGTGGGGGTGGCGGCGCTCCTCGTCGCCGTCATCGCCGCGACGAGCGACGGGATCAGCTTCGGCTCGACGGGCCAGGCTTCCTGTCCCGTGGTCTACGCCTGGGACGGCCGCGGCTGGGTACTGCAGTCGGGCACCTTCGCCGGGGCGATCGCGGAGGGGGTGGCGCGCACCGACGTGACGGCGATGCCGCAGGCGGTGGCGACGGGTGGCAGGCTGCGGCTCGAGGTGCGGAACGAGCTCGAGGAGACCGACCACCTCGATGCCCTCTCGGTGCTCGCGGTGGACCACGCGCCGGGCGTGACCATCGCCCCCGACGCCGGCGGGGCGCTCCACGCCGTGGGCGTGCTCGCGGCGCCGGCGATCGCGCGGGACCTGCGCGGGCGCGACGTCCTCGCGCAGGTGGCGGCGCTCGACGGGCGCGCATGGGAGTCGGCGCTGGTGCCCAGGGACACGGCGCGGCCCGAGGACCTGCGCGACGGCATCGAGCTCGCGTTCGCGCACCCAGCGAACGCGGGAACGGCGCACCTCGTGGTGGACGCGCGCAACCCGTCGTGGGTCCCGTTCTTGCTCGAGCGGGCCCTGGCGGCGCACGCCGGGGCGCTCGACGCCTGGTACGACTCGCTCCGCCTGAGCCCGCGGGCGGCCGAGGCGTACCGGCAGGCGGTGGTGCGCGAGGCCGGGCTGCGCGTGCTGCTGTGGCGCGACGGACGGTGGCAGGCGCAGGGCGTGGTGCTCGACCCCGGGCCGGAACTCACGCGGCGGCAGGTGGTGCCGCTCGACCTGGCCGGGCTCGCCACCGGCCCGGTGCGGGTCCGGCTCGAGTCGGCCCCGTCGTTCTGGCTGCTGGACCGGGTGGCGCTCGCCGCAGGGCCGGAGCCGGCGTTCACCGTGCGCGAGCTCGGCCCCGCGGCCGCGGTGACGGCGGACGGCCGCGACGTGCTGACGCTCGTGGCCGCGGCGGACGGTCGCGACTGGGCGTTCGAGCAGGGTGAGCGTGCGGCGCTGGACGTCCCGGTGCCGGCCGTGCCGGCGGGCGTCGAGCGGAGCTACCTCGTGCGGGCCGCGGGGTGGTACCGGCTCCGCGTCCCGCTCCGGGGCGACGCGGATTACGCCGCGCTCGAGCGGCTGCTGGCGGAGCCGGGAGCGTTCACCCGCTGGGCGGTCGGCCTCGGGAACACGGCGTTCGCCGGGCGGCGCGTCGCCACGGCGGCGTCGCGCTGAACGGGTGCCGGCGCGGAGGCATCAGGTCACGGCCGCGGGCCGCGCCGCCTCGTGCGCGATGCGCGCCGCGAACGCCTCGAGCGCCGCCCAGTCGGTGAAGACCCAGTCGTGGCTCGTGTCGTCGGGGCGCCCCGTGCGGCGACTGATGCGCCGCATGACCCAGCGCGTGACCGGGTCGTAGCGGGTGTAGGCCACCTCGCCGGCGACGATCTCCGTGGCCCGCGGGCGCCATCCGGTCGCCTCCGGGAGGACGCGCGCGTACCGCTCGGCCTCCGCCCGCGCTTCCTCCGGCACGGCGGAGGGCGCCGCGGCGCCGCAGACCGACACGAAGTACGAGGGGCGCGCGTTCAGCGCCGCCGCGTGGGTGGCGACGAACCGGCGCATCGCGCGCGGCGGGCGGCCGAAGTACACGGGACAGGCGACGATCGCGCGGTCGCACCCCGCGAGCGAGACGCCGCGCGGGAGCCGCGTGACGTCCTGCAGCGTGACGGCGTGCCCCTCGCGCTCGAGCACCGGGGCGATGGCGTGCGCCACGCGGGCGGTGTGGCCGTGCGGCGAGGCGTACACGATCAGGAAGCGGGCCATGGAGTCCTCCTGGGCCGGGACGCGGCCCGGCGCCGGGAGGCATGGTGCGTCGGGCGGGTGCAAGGACCCGTGAGGCCCGGATGAGGGCGCCTTCCCGGGCGGGACGCCCGGGCCGGGCGCCGCCCGCGGTCAGCGGAAGAGGAGGGAGACGAGGTAGATCGCGAGCCCGGCGAGCCCGCCGACCACGGTGCCGTTGAGGCGGATGAACTGCAGGTCGCGGCCGACGGCGAGCTCGATGCGCCGGCTCGCGAGGGCGGGGTCCCACTGGCGGACCGTGATCGCGATGAGGTCGGCCACCTCGTGGCGGTGCTGCTCGAGCAGCGTCGCGATGAAGTCGGTGATGAACCGGTCGAGCTCGGCGCGCTTCGCGTCGTCGGCGAGCAGCGACTCGCCCACCGCCGCGATCCCGCGGGCGATCGGCTCGAGGGCGCCCTCGCCCGGCTCCGTCGCGAGCCGCCCCGCGGCGCCGCGCGCCCGGTCCCAGAGCGCGATCGCGAAGTCCTCCACCGCCGCGGGGTCGAGCAGCCCCTCCTTGAGCGCCTCGGCGCGCGCCATCACCTCGGGCTCGGACTTGAGGCGCTCCACGAAGCGCCGGAACGCCGCGTCGAAGCGCTGCCGGATCGGGTGCGCGGGGTCGGCGCGCACCTCCTGCAGGAGGCGCTGGGCCCCGCTCACGGCGCGCTGGTAGAGCGCGTCGTCCACCTTGCCGGGCACCCACCACGGGCTCTCGTCCCGGATGCGCGCGCGGATGAGCTCGCCGTTCTTCTCGATCGCGTCGCCGACGAGCCGGAGCGCCTCGTCGAGGAGGGCCTGGTGGCGGTCGTCCGTCGCCACGACCGTGAGCACGTTGCCCAGCATCGGGGCGAGCGGCGCCGCCTGCAGGCGCGCCACCGCGTTCCGCCGGATGAAGGCGCGCACCTCCTCCTCCGGCAGCGCCTCGAGGGTCTGCGTGAGCCCCACCGCCGCGTGCCGGGCGAGGCGCCGCGCGTTGCCCGGGTCGGCGAGCCAGCGCGCCACCCGCTCCGCGACCCGCATGCCCGCGAGCTTCGACGCGAGCACGTCGCGCGAGAGGAAGTGGTTCTGGAGGAAGTTGCCGAGGATGCGGCCGATCCGGTCCTTCTGGGTCGGGATGATCGCGGTGTGCGGGATCGGGAGCCCGAGCGGCCGGCGGAAGAGGGCCGTCACCGCGAACCAGTCGGCGAGCCCGCCCACGACGGAGGCCTCCGCCATCGCGCGGATCACGCCGGCCCAGGGGTGGGTCCGCTCGAACCAGCGTGCCACCACGTAGACCAGGGCCGCCACCACGAGCAGCCCGTTCGCGACGCGCTTCATCGCCGCGAGCTCGGCGGCGCGGGTGGCGTCGTCCCGCGGGGGCGCGGCCGGCGGGATGGGTGGTGCGGGGCTGGCCGGCGGCGCGGTGGGCGGCAGGGTCGCGGTCATGGCCTTCAATCTACGGCGGAGGGGCTGACGGAAGTTTCCCGCCGGGCTCACGGCCCGCTCATCCCGCCGGCGCCATATTGCGTCAGGCTCCATTCCGGAGGGCTGTATGCCAGCCACCATGCTGAAGGAGCAGTTCCTGGCCGCCATCGACCCGATGGCGCTCATCCTGCCGCCCGACGTGTACCCGATCTGGGCCGAGGCGCATCATCCGCACGAGCCGAAGGTGGCGGAGGTCGCCAAGCTCGTGAAGGCCCTGACGCCGGAGCAGGTGCGGCTCGCCGGGGCCCGCGTGAAGGCGCTGCGCGGCTACCTGGCGATCGTCGAGGAGGCGGGGATCACGGGCCGGTAGGGGACGGCTCGTGGGGAACGGAGCGCCCCGCCCGCATCCCGGGCGAGGCGCTCGTGTTTCAGGTGCCTGCAACCATTGACGGCCCCGCCGGCGGCGCCCATGGTGGGGACGACGGCGGTGTCCCGCCGCCTGCCCTCGCACCGCCCGCGCCCGCGGGCAAGGAGGTTGCGATGTTCGCCACCATCCGCCGCTACACCATCCTCGGCGAGCCCTCGGCCGCCGACACCGAGGCGACGCGCCGCCGCATCCAGGACGCCTTCGTCCCGATGATCAAGGATCTCCCCGGGTTCCACGGCTACTACATGCTGCTCTCCGGCGGGGTGCTCATCACCATGAGCCTCTTCGAGACGGAGCAGGGGATCCACGCGTCGAACCGGAAGGCCGCCGAGTTCGTCATGCAGGCGCGCCTCCCGGTGCAGGTCGGGCCGCCCGAGATCGTCGAGGGCGCGCTCGGCATCGCGCTCGAGCCGGCGGTCGCACACTGAAACGGAGCGGGGCCGGGCGATCCGCCCGGCCCCGCCTGCCGTCCGGCCCGGGCCGTCGCGGTGCTCAGCGCGGCCAGAGCCAGCCGAAGCAGCCGGCGGTGAGCAGCGCGTAGACGAGCCCGTCGGCGATGTCCTTCACGGTGATGCCCCACGGGCGGCCCATCCAGATGCTGTCCTGCGCGCGCCCGCCGGCGTAGCCGAGCCACGCCACGGTCCCGACCACCTGGAAGACGCGGAGATAATGGGTGCCCGCCGGGAGCGCGTGGATGGCGACGTAGGCGGTGAGCAGGGAGATGACGAGCCCGTTGACGAACCACTGCACGAGGCTCGCGCCCATCCCGACGGCGCCGGCCTTCCGCAGCGTGAGCATGCCGACGGGGCCCTCGGCCAGCTTCCGCTGCATCTCGGGCGTGCCCATCTCCTTCATGTCCGCGGTGTACGGGATCAGGTAGGTGCCGGCGTCCGCCCCGCCGGCGTTGATGGCCGCGCGCACCGCGTCCTCGTTGGCGAGGCCGCGGTAATCGGTGTTGTGGTACTTGAGGGCCATGTGCATCACGCTGCTCGCGACGAAGACGAGCACGGGCGCGAGCAGGATCGGCAGCCAGAGCTGGCCGAGCGAGACCATGGGAACTCCTGGGACGGTGTGCCCTATGGTGCAGCGCCGTTGGCCGGTCCGCAACCCGGCGGCCCCGGGCGCGGCCCTACCGGATGGTCCAGGTCATCCCGCCCGCGAGCAGCTGCTGCAGCGACCCGCGTCCCCGCCCCTCGCGCGCCTGCCGGGCGATCCCCGCGCTGAGCGCCTCGTAGGTCGGCGCCTCGACGGCGCGGAAGACGCCGAGCGGGGTGGGGAAGTCCGGGGGGCCGAGCTGCGCCAGCAGCCACGCGAGCCCGGTGCCGGGGGCGTGCGCGTCGTGCATGAGCAGGTCCGACTCGGTCGCGCCGTCCTCGCCCACGGTCACGACCTCGGGGTCGAGTCCCCGCAGCCGGATCCCCTTCCGGCCGTCGGCGCCGAAGCGGAGCGGCTGGCCGTGCTCGAGGTGCAGCTGGGCGTCGGCCTTCGTCGCGCGGTCGGTGAGGAAGGCGTAGGCGCCCTCGTTGAAGGTGATGCAGTTCTGGTAGATCTCCACCACCGCGGTTCCCTCGTGCGCCGCTGCGGCGCGGAGGACCTGGCCCAGGTGCTCGGTCTCCACGTCCACGCTCCGCGCCACGAAGGTGGCGCCGGCGGCGAGGGCGAGGGCCACGGGGTTGAAGGGCCGGTCGATGGAGCCGAACGGGGACGTCTTCGTCTTCTTGCCGAGCTCGGAGGTGGGCGACGCCTGCCCCTTGGTCAGGCCGTAGATCCGGTTGTTGAGGAGCAGGACCTTGAGCCCCACGTTGCGCCGGATGGCGTGGATGAAGTGGTTGCCGCCGATCGCGAGCGCGTCGCCGTCGCCGGTCACCACCCACACCGAGAGGTCGGGGCGCGACACCTTGAGGCCCGTCGCGATCGCCGGCGCACGGCCGTGGATGGTGTGCAATCCGTAGGTGTCCACGTAGTACGGGAAGCGGCTCGAGCAGCCGATCCCCGACACGAAGGCGAAATTCTCCCGCGGGATGCCGAGGGAGGGGAGGAGCTTGAGGACCTGGTTGAGCACCGCGTAGTCGCCGCAGCCGGGGCACCAGCGGACGTCCTGGTCGGTCTCGAAGTCCTTCCGCGTGAGCGGGATGGGGGCCGAGGGGGCGCTCATGGCAGCAGCTCCATGATCCGATCGTAGATCTCCGCCACGCGGAAGGGCCGCCCCTGCACCTTCACGAGCGGCTCCACGTCCACGAGGCACCGCTCGCGTACCAGTCGCGCGAGCTGCCCGAGGTTGAGCTCGGGGACGAGCACCCGACGGTAGCGCGCCAGGGTGGCGCAGAGGTCGGTGGGGAGCGGGTTGAGGTGCCGGAGGTGCAGGTGGCCCACCGGCGCGCCGTGCTCGACCGCGCGCGTCACCGCCTGCGCCGCAGCGCCCCAGGGGCTGCCCCAGGTGAGCACCACGAGCTCCCCCGACGGCGCCCCGTGCACCTCGAGCGGCGGCAGCGCAGTGGCGATCCCCGCCACCTTCGCCGCGCGCACCTCGACCATCCGCTGGTGGTTCCGCGGGTCCCCCGACAGGTCGCCGGTCAGGAAGTCCTTCTCGAGCCCGCCGATCCGGTGCTCGAGCCCCGGGGTGCCGGGCCGCACCCACGCGCGGGCGAGGTGCGCGTCACGGGCGTACGGGAGGAAGTTGGCCGGGTCGGTACGGAAGGTGACCGGGATCGGCGGGAGCGACGCCGCGTCGGGGACGCGCCACGGCTCCGCGCTGTTCGCGATGCCGCCGTCGGAGAGGAGGATCACCGGCGTCATGTACGTGACGGCGAGGCGGACCGCCTCGAGCGCGCAGTCGAAGGCGTCCGCGGGGGAGCGCGCGGCGAGCACGGGGACGGGGCACTCGCCCGGCCGGCCGTACACCGCCTGCAGGAGGTCGGCCTGCTCGATCTTGGTGGGGAGCCCCGTCGAGGGGCCGCCGCGCTGCACGTTCACCACCACGAGCGGCAGCTCGAGCATCGTCGCGAGGCCGAGCGCCTCCGTCTTGAGCGCCATCCCCGGGCCCGAGGTCGTCGTGAGGGCGAGCGCCCCGCCGAACGCCGCGCCGATCGCCGAGGCGATCCCGGCGATCTCGTCCTCGGCCTGGAAGGTGGTCACGTCGAAGTGCCGGAGGGCCGACAGCGTGTGCAGGATGTCGGAGGCCGGCGTGATCGGGTACGACCCCACGAAGAGCGGGAGCCCCGCGAGCTCCGACGCCGCGACGAAGCCGAGCGCGAGCGCCTGGTTCCCCGTGACGCTCCGGTAGGTGCCGGGCTCGATCGGCGCCGGGCGGACGGAGAAGGAGACGGGGAAGAGCTCGCTGTTCTCGCCGTACGCGTAGCCGGCGCGGAGCGCCGCGACGTTGGCCGCGGCCAGCGCGGGCCGGCGCGCGAAGCGGCGCTCGACGTCCGCGACCTCGTCCTGGAGGGGGCGGTGGTAGAGCCAGAACATGAGGCCGAGCGCGAAGAAGTTGCGGCAGCGCGCCGCCTCCTTGCGCCCGAGCCCCGTTCCCTCGACGGCGTGCGCGGTGAGCGCGCCGACGTCGAGCGCGTAGAGCTGGTAGTGCGCGAGGCTCCCGTCCTCGAGCGGGTTCGCGGCGTAGCCTGCGCGCGCCAGGTTCCCGGCGGTGAAGGCGCCGCTGTTGACGATCAGCATCCCGCCGGGCTTCACGTCCGGCAGGTTGAGCTTGAGCGCGGCGGGGTTCATCGCGACGAGCACGTCGGCCTGGTCACCCGAGGTGAACACCTCGTGCGACGAGAACTGGAGCTGGTAGCCCGAGACGCCGAAGAGGGTGCCCACCGGGGCGCGGATCTCCGACGGGTAGTCGGGATGCGTCGCGAAGTCGTGGCCGCCGCTCGCGACCGCGTGGGAGAACTCGTCGCCGGCGAGCTGCATCCCGTCGCCCGAGTCGCCGGCGAAGCGGATGACGACGCTGTCGAGCTCCTCGATCGGGCGCGGCACGGCGGGCGCGGGGGTGCCGGGTTCCGTGGTGGGCATCGGTCCCTCGGGGCAGGGGCGCAGCGGGGCGCGTGGGGGTACCGTCCCCAGCGTAGCACGCCGTCCATGAAGGGATGCTGAAGGTTGTCCCGCGCGACCGCGGCCGGCCGCGCTACCTTCCGGGCACCTCCGCGAGCCGCCCGATGACCGACTACGTCCGCCGCATCCTGACCGCCCGCGTCTACGACGTCGCCGTCGAGACGCCCCTCGACCCGCTGCCGCGACTCGCGGCGCGCCTCGGCGCGCCGGTGCGCCTGAAGCGCGAGGACCTGCAGCCGGTCCACTCCTTCAAGCTGCGCGGGGCCTACAACCGGATGGCGGCGCTGGCGCCGGCGGAGCTGCGCCGCGGGGTCATCTGCGCCTCCGCCGGCAACCA
The DNA here is from genome assembly GCA_037916975.1 of Gemmatimonadales bacterium. Lineage (GTDB taxonomy): Bacteria > Gemmatimonadota > Gemmatimonadetes > Gemmatimonadales > GWC2-71-9 > JAGGAG01. Next base: position 4,544 of record JBAIWX010000013.1, on the reverse strand, counting down.
CGCGCAGGGCGTCGCGCTCTCGGCGCGCACCCTGGGCTGCGAGGCGGTGGTCGTGATGCCGCGCACCACGCCCTCCATCAAGGTGGAGGCGGTGGCGGCCCTCGGCGCGACCGTGGTCCTCCACGGGGACACCTACGACGACGCGGCCCGCCACGCGCGCGCCCTCGAGGCCGAGCGCGGGCTCACCTTCGTGCACCCGTACGACGACCCCGACGTCATCGCCGGCCAGGGGACGATCGGGCTCGAGATCCTCCGCCAGCACCCCGACCCGATCGCGGCGATCTTCGTGGCCGTCGGCGGGGGCGGGCTCGTCGCCGGCGTGGGGACGTGGGTCAAGTTCCTCCGGCCGGAGGTCCGGGTCATCGGCGTGGAGCCCGAGGACGCGGACGCGATGGCCCGCTCGCTGGCCGCGGGCGAGCGGGTGGTGCTGGACGAGGTGGGGCTCTTCGCCGACGGCGTCGCCGTGCGGCAGGTCGGCGCCGAGTGCTTCCGCATCGCGCGCGAGGTGGTGGACGAGGTGGTGCGCGTCAGCACCGACGAGATCTGCGCCGCGATCAAGGACGTCTTCGACGACACGCGCTCGATCGCGGAGCCGGCCGGCGCGCTCGCGGTGGCGGGCCTCAAGCGCTGGGCCGCGCGCGCCGGCCGCCCGCCCGGGGCCCTCGTGGCCATCCACTGCGGGGCCAACGTCAACTTCGACCGCCTGCGCCACGTCGCCGAGCGCGCGGAACTCGGCGAGGGGCGCGAGGCGCTGCTCGCCGTCACGATCCCCGAGCGCCCGGGCAGCTTCCGCCGCTTCTGCGAGGCGATCGGGCCGCGGAGCATCACCGAGTTCAATTACCGCTACGCCGACCCGGCCGACGCCGTCGTGTTCGTCGGCGTGCAGCTCCGCGAGGGCGAGGCGGAGCGGCGCCAGCTCGTCGCCGCGCTCGAGGATGCGGGCTACCGGGTCACGGACATGAGCGAGAACGAGATGGCCAAGGTCCACGTCCGCTACATGGTCGGCGGGCGGGCACCGGGCCTCCGCGACGAGCGGCTGCTGCGCTTCCAGTTCCCCGAGCGGCCCGGTGCGCTCCGGCAGTTCCTCGATGGCCTCGCGCAGGGCTGGAACATCTCGCTCTTCCACTACCGGAATCACGGCGCGGACTACGGGCGGGTGCTGTGCGGCATCCAGGTGCCGGCCGGCGACCGCGCGCGCTTCGACGCCTTCCTCGCCGGCCTCGGCTACCGGTGGTGGGACGAGAGCGCGAATCCCGCGTACGCGCTCTTCCTTCACCGGGACTGACCGCGCGCCCCTTGCGCCGCCCCCGCGCCGCGCCAAGTTGAGGGGCACCCCGCCCCCGGAGTCCCCGCTGCGCCTCGCCCTTGCCGCCGTGCTGCTCGCGACGTTGCCCTCGACCGCGGCGGCCCCGGCGCCGCTCACCCCGCGGGAGCGCTCCGAGCTGCTCGCAGCGCTCGAGGGCGCGCGCGAGCGGCTGCTTCGCGAACTGGACGACCTGTCCGACCGGCAGTGGCGCTTCAAGCCCGCGCCCGACCGCTGGTCGGTGGCCGAGGTGGCGGAGCACGTCGTGATGGTGGAGCAGGACATGCTGCGCCTCGTCACGACCGACCTCCTCGCCACGCCCGTCGTGGAGCCCGACCCGCAGGCCGAGCGCGTGACGGCGCGCATCCGCGAGGAATCGGCGGACCGGAGCCGGGAGGTGCCCGCGGCGGAGCGCGTGCTCCCCACGGGCCGCTGGCCGGACCGCAAGGCGCTGATCCGGGCGTTCAAGCGGACCGACGATTCGCTCCGCGAATTCATCCGGAAGACCCCGGCGCCCATCCGCGAGCACCGGCTCCAGCACCCGGCCTTCGGGGCGCTCGACGGGTACCAGTGGGTCGTGCTGCTCGCGGCGCACACCGACCGGCACGTCCAGCAGGTCGCGGAGGTGAAGCGGAGCGCGGGCTACCCGGCGAAGTGAGCCGCGGCGCCGGGACGGTCCCGGAGAGACGGGAGGGCACGATGGCGTTGCGGGACGAGGTGGCGGAGGGCACGGCGCGCTTCGTGACGACGCTCGCCGGGGTGCCGGAGGGGCGCTGGTCGCTCCGGCCCGCGGAGGGGGCGTGGAGTCCCGCCGAGATCGCCGAGCACGTGACGGCAGTGGAGATCAGCCTGGTGCGCCTGCTCGGCACGATGCTCACTTCCCGTGCGGACGCCGCCGGGGGCCCGCCCGCGGAGGCGCGGGTGCGGACGGCACTCCGGGACGACGCGCGCCGGCCCACCTCCCCCGATCCGTTCCTGCCCACGGGCCGCTGGGCCGACCGGCCGAAGCTGATCGCCACCTTCGAGAGCGCGCGGTTCGACCTCGTGCGGCTGGCGGAGACCGATCCCGCCACGCTCCGTGCGCGCCGCCGCCCCCACCCGATGCTGGGCCCGCTCGATGGCGTGGACTGGATCGTCTTCGCCGTCGAGCACGCCGAGCGCCACCGCCGCCAGGTGGAGCGCATCCTCGCGGCGGACTGAGGCGGGCCGTCGCCGGCCGCCTCCGCGAGCACCGCCGCCAACACCCGTGCGATCCCCGCCACCACCCCGGAGAGCCCCATGCAGCGTCGCCACTTCCTCCGCGCCTCGGCCGCGTCCGCCTCGGCCTTCGGCATCCTGCGCCTCGCGGGCGCCTGCCGGCCCGCCGACGGCACGGGCGCCGGCGACGCTGCCGGGTTCAGCGCGCTCCGCGACCGCTACTTCGTGAAGGCGCTCGCCTTCGCCCCCGTCGCCGCCACCTACGTCGGCGGGGACGGCTACAGCGACGCGCTCGCCGACGTGAACGCGACGCTCCGCGACGTGACCCCGTCGGCGCTCGACGCGGAGCGGGCGTTCTATCGCGAGGTGCAGGAGCAGCTCGGCGCCATCCGGCCGGAGGCGCTCTCCCCGGCGCTCCGCGTGGACCACGCGGTGCTCGGCGCGCAGGTCGGGTTCCTGCTGCACCAGCTCGTCGAGCGGCGTTACCACGAGCGCGCCGTGGACAGCTACGTCGCCGAGCCGTTCCGCGGCGTGGACTGGCAGGTGCAGCAGATGACCGACGTGGGCAACGGGCAGCTGGGCACCGAGCCGGAATGGGAGCGGGTCGCGCGCCGGGTCGAGGCCATCCCGCACTACCTCGAGGCTGCGCGTGACCAGCTGGCCCGGGGCAAGGCGTCCGGCAACCTCCCGGACCGGCGGATGGTGCAGAAGGACGGCATCGCGGGCAGCACGGCGAACGCCGAGTACTTCCGCACGACGCTGCCCGCCACGGCGAAGCCCTTCCTCGGCGACCGGCCGTTCGCGGCGACGCTGCTCGCGCGGCTCGACGCCGCCGGCGGGAAGGCGGCGACCGCGTGGGCGGACTTCGCCCGCTTCCTCGGCGCGACGTACGACCCGAAGGACCCGGAGGACCGGTTCGTGGCGGGCGAGGTGGAGTACGCCTGGCGGATCAAGCACTGCCTCCGGCTCGAGCGCTCGGTGGCCGACCTCTTCGACTACGGCGCTGCGCAGGTGGCGGAGTACGAGCGCCGTCTGGTCGCCGTGGCGGAGCAGGTCGCGACGGCGGCGAAGCTTGGGCTCTCGTTCGCGAGCCCGGCGGCGGCGCGCGGGTCGGTCCGCGCGGTGATGGACTGGCTCGGGAAGGACTCGCCGCGCGACGACGACGAGCTGCTCCGCTGGTACGTCGAGGCCGGCAGGCGGGCCGTCCAGTACGGCCGCGACCAGGGCCTCTTCGACATCCCCGCCGACTACCGCCTCGACGTGTACCCGACGCCCCCCGTGCTCCGGAGCACCATCGAGGCGGCGTACTACCCGGCGCCGCCGTTCCGGAAGTCCGGCGTGGGCCGGTTCTACCTCACGCCGACCGGCAGCGATCCCGCGGCGCTCCGGCTCAACAACCGCGCCTCGGTGGCGGACACGGCGGTGCACGAGGGGTTCCCGGGGCACGACTGGCACTACAAGTACATGACACAGCACGCCGCCGGGATCTCGAACATCCGCTGGTTCACGCCGGGCGCGGTCGAGGACTCCTCGTCGATGTGGATCGACTCGATGGCGACGGAGGGGTGGGGGCTCTACAGCGAGGAGCTGATGGCGGAGCCCGCGACCGGCCACCCGGCCGGCTTCTACAGCCCGGCGGAGCTCCTCTACGAGCTGCAGGGCCAGCTGCTGCGCGCGGTGCGGGTGCACGTGGACACCGGCATCCACTCGGGACGGATGGGCTTCGACGAGGCGGTGGACTACTTCTGCGAGCACGTGAACTTCGTGCCCGGCGCCCGCGCGCGCGCCGCGTCGGACGCCACGGCGCGCGCGGTCCTCGAGGGTGCGGAGCGGGCACTCTACCGCTACTCCAAGTGGCCCACGCAGGCCATCTGCTACAACCTCGGGAAGGGCGAGATCGTGGCGCTGCGCGAGGCGGCCCGGGAGCGGCAAGGCGCCCGCTTCAGCGCCAAGGCGTTCCACGAGGCGTACATGGGGCAGGGGCCGGTGGCGCCGGGATTCTTCCGCGAGGCGCTGCTGGGCTAGGTCGGGGAGGGGCGGGCGG
>JBAIWX010000012.1:0-2744 GCA_037916975.1 Gemmatimonadales bacterium | reverse complement strand
ACAAGCTATCGAAGCCCGCGGCGTCGAAGGCGGCCCGCGATACCCGCACCGAGGCCGCGCGCGAGGAGGAGACTGCGTGACGGTTGACGCTTTCGCGCTGGTGCGCGCTCTCCTCGAGACGACGGCGGCCGACCAAGTGAGCGTCCCTCGCCGCGCGCTCGAGGCGCTCGTCCAGGGCGAGGCGCCGGCGGCGCCGGAGGATCGGGCGCTGACGGTCCACGAGGTCGCGGCGCGGCTGGGCGTCTCGCCCAAGACGGTGTACAAGCGCGCGCGCGACACCTACCGCGCGCTCCGGCTCGAGGGGGACGGGCGGGAGCTCCGTTTCTCCCTCCGGGCGACCGAGGCGTACCTCGCACGGCGCCGCCGGCTTGCGAGCTGAGACGGGACGCACCAAATTGGTGCTCATGGCCTCGTTGACCGCTGCCGTGCGCGCCGCCCTGGTGGCCGCCCCTCTCCCCCTCCGGTCGCTCGCCCGCGAGGCCGGCGTCGCGCATACAACGCTCGTTCGCATCCGGTCGGGCGCGCTCAACGCGACGCCCGCCACCGCGGCGGCCGTGGCCGCGGCCCTCGAGCGGCACGCCGCCGACTGCCTGACGCCGGCCCGGCGCATCCGGGCGGCCCTGCCCCGGAGGTCCTGATGGCTCGCGCACGCGCCGACAGCTACGGCAACGGTCGCCTCTACCGCCGGGGGGCGACCTGGTGGCTCGACTACTCCGTGCGGGGCGAGCGCATCCGCGAGTCGAGCGGCACGCGGAACCGCACCGAGGCGCTCCGCCTCCTCCGCGAGAAGATCGGCGACGTCGCGGCGCATCGGGCGCCCGGCCAGAGTGTCCGGCGCGTGACCGTGGCCGACCTCCTCGAGCGCGTCGCGCATCACTATCGGGTGAACGGCCGGCGGAGCACCAAGCGGCTCGCCGGCGCACGGAAGCACCTCGAGCGGTGCCTCGACGGGACGCGCCGGGCCGTGGACGTGACGCCGGACCTCCTCGACGCCTACGCCGCGAAGCGGCTCGGCGAGGGCGCCGCCCGCGCGACGCTCCGCTACGAGCTCGCGGTGCTGCGGAAGGGCTTCAAGCTGGCGACGACGGCGCGCGTGCTGCCGACCGCGCCCACCTTCCCGACCGTCGCCGTCCACAACGCCCGCAAGGTGTTCCTGACGCCGGAGGAGCTCGGCGCCCTCCTCGCGCACCTGCCGCCCGACGTGGCGGACGTGGTGCAATTCGCCTACCTGACCGGCTGGCGTGCCGCGTCGGAAGTGCTGCCCCTCCGGTGGGACCGCGTGGACTTCGCCGCCGGCGTCGTGGTGCTGCTCGACTCGAAGAACGCGAGCGGCCGCACCTTCCCCCTCGACGTGCTGCCGGCGCTCCGCGCGCTCCTCGAGCGCCGGCGCGCCTACACGGAGACCCTCGAGGCGATGGAGGGGCGCGCGCTCCCGTTCGTGTTCCACCGCCGCGGCAAGCCCATCCGCGACTTCCGCGATGCCTGGGCGACCGCGTGCCGGGCGGCCGGGCTGGTGGACGCGACGGGCGCCCCGACCCGCCACCCGCACGACTGCCGCCGCTCGGCCGTCCGCAACCTCGTGCGCGCCGGCGTGGAGTTGCACACGGCGATGGCGCTCACCGGCCACAAGACGGCCGAGGTGTTCCGACGCTACGACATCGTGGACGAGCGGGACTTGCGCGAGGGCGTCCGCCGGCTGGCCGCGTACCTGGCGCCCGAGCGGACCGAGGCGGGACGATGAGCGGGCCAAGAAAGGCACAAGAAAGGCACAAGATAGGCACAGCGCCGACGAGCTCGTGAGCCGCGCCGGCGCTAAGTCGTTGTCCCGCAAGTGCCCGAGAAGGGAGTCGAACCCTTACGGGGCGAACCCCGGAGGATTTTGAGTTCGCACCGGCGGGGGGCATGGGGAGCACCGGAGCATACGCAACAACGACTTAGGGGCACGCAGGGGCACGGGAGAGACGCGATTTTCGCCCCGTTTCCCCCAAAGATTGGCACAAGAAAGGCACAGTCGGAGGCACACGCATGACCCGCGACCGCTGGACCCTGCGCGCCCTCGGCGACCTTCCCGACCTGGGGATCAGGTGCGGCGACATCCTGATCGTCGCGCCGGGGGCGACGTGCCCCGTGTCGCTGCACCGGGCCGTCGTCCCCAACTTCGGGCGCCTCCTCGCCGAGCTCGAGGCCGGCGTGCTTCGGGACATCGGCGACACGCGCCCCCCGCTCAAACTGTTGCGCTAGCCCCGCGCACGATTCCGCCTTCCGCGCCGGGCGCCGGCGGTTGAGGTTCCACCGACACGCCCTGACGGGAGACTCTGGGATGCGGAGGCCGACACACCGCGAACGCTGGCGTACCGCCGTCCACGAGGCCGGCCACCTCGTCATGCTTGAGCTCACCTGTACCTCGTGGACAACGGCTTCCATCGTGCCGGACAAGGACACCCTGGGCCGAGTGCGCCGGCGCATGCAACGCCGTTTCCTCGATCGGCTTCAAACCCGCGACCTCCTCGAGCTCAAGCGACTCTGCGAGCCGCTCGTGCTGGGAGTTCTGGCCGGTGGGATTGCCGTCGGTGTTGTGTTCGGGCCTCGGCGGCGGTGGGAGGGCGCCGGAGGAGACTTCGAGACTGCGACGGACTTCCTCTGCAAGATGTGGGGCGAGGACGGCGCGGAGATGCGGTCGCATCGCCGCCACCTCGTGCATCTCGCTGAGGCGCTACTCGCATCGCCCGCGTCCCGCGAGCGCC
>JBAIWX010000011.1:0-14495 GCA_037916975.1 Gemmatimonadales bacterium | reverse complement strand
CTGGCGCGACGCGGCGGCGGCGGCCCGGAGCGCCCGCCGCACCGTCACCGCGGAGGCCAAGTCCCGCCTCGGGCGCGACGAGCTCGAGCCCGGCGCGAACGCCGCCGTGGGCCGCGGGCGCGACTGGGGCCGTGCGGTGCACCGCGTGCTCGAGGCGCGGGGCCGCGGGCGCACCGGCGAGGCGCTCGTGCGCTTCGCCCACGCCGTCGCGGCCGACGGGGGCGTGGAGGACGCGGGACAATTGCTCGAGCTGGTCGCGCGGCTCGAGGCCGGGGGACGCTGGGCCGGGGGGCTCGACGCGCTCGTGGAGGCGCCGCTCATGGTGGCGCGCGAGGAGGAGGGGACGGTGCTCGTGCGCGAGGGCATCATCGACGCCGCGCGCCGCACGCCGGAGGGCTGGGAGGTGCTCGACTGGAAGACCGACCTCGCGTCGGGCGACGGGCAGGACGCCCGCACCGCCGCGTACCGGGCGCAGGTCGAGACCTACGCGCGGCTCCTCGCGGTGCTCACCGGGGAAGCCGCGGCGGGCCGGCTCGTCCCCCTGGGCCGGGAGTGACGCCCGCTCACGACTCCGCGAGCAGCGTGGCGAGCCGGGCGCGCACCGCCGCCCGCGCGTGCTCGGGCTCGAGCACCTCCGCGTCGGCGCCGTACTGCAGCACGTGGCGCACGACCCAGTCCGGGTCGGCGAGCGGGTAGGTGACCGTGATCGAGCCGTCGGGGTCGGCCACCCGCCCCTCGCGCTCCGCCACCCATCGCGCCACCGCCGGCGCGTAGCGGACGCGCGCCGTCTCCGCCGGCGTCCCCGCGAACACCCGCCCGTCGCGCACGATCTCGTCGAGCTCGAAGTCGTCCGGCATCGCGTAGCGCTCCTCGAGGAGCGCCGCGGACTCGACCCGGTCCACCCGGAACACGCGGATCCCCCCGCTCCGCTCGCAGTGCGCGACGAGGTACCACGCCCCGGAGGCGAGCGCCGAGGCGTAGGGGCACACCGTGCGCTCGCTCCGCCCGTGCGTCCCGCTGCCGCGGTAGGCGAGGTGCACCTTCCGCCGTTCGCGCATCGCGCGGCGGAAGAGGCCCAGGTGGATGCCGTCGGCCGAGGTGCCGGTCGAGGCGACGATGGCATCGGGGGCCGGCGGGTCGTCGGGGAGCCGGGCGAGCACCTGCCGGAGCAGCTGCCGGACCCCGTCGAGGAGCGGGCGATCGTCGGGCGCGCGCTCCCCGGCGAGGAGGGCGAGGCCCAGCTCGAGGGCGCCGAGCTCGGCGATGGTGAGGCGCATCGGGCGGAGGAAGTGGTTCGAGCGGAGCGACACGGTGCTCCCGCCGAGGTAGATCTGCACCCCCTCCACGAAGCCGCCCGGATCGTCGTAGCGCTCCGCGAGCGAGTGCAGGTCGCGCACCAGCGTGGCGCGGTCGATGCCGAGCCGCGTGGCGACCTCGTCCATGGAGTGCTCCGCGTCGTCGGCGAGCGCGGGGATCAGGTGCAGGATCCGGCGGAGCTGGTCGGCGGCGGTGTCGGTCATGCGGGGCCTCCGTGGCGGGCCAGGGCATCGCGCGCGGCGCCGCGGAAGGCGGCGACCAGCTCGGGCGGGGCGAGCGGCACCACCTCGCCCCCGAAGGAGAGGAGCCAGCGCGCGAAGACGTCGGGGCGGCGCACCGTGAAGCGGCGCTCCGTCGGGGCCCCCGGCACCGCCTCGCCCAGGCGGCGCGCCGCCATCGCGGGCCCGCTCTCGCCGCGGAACGCGACGATCGCCTCGAGCGCCGGGGCATCACCCAGCTCCCACGCCTGCCGCGAGCGCGCGTGCTCGCGCAGGTCGAACGACGCGGGGACCTCGAAGTCGGGGGTGGCGGGCTGGCGCGGGTTCGGCGTGGCCGACCGGATGCGGCTCACGCGGAAGTTCTTCACCGGCCCATCGGCCGAGTCGCGGGCCGCGAGGTACCAGTGGTGCCCGAGGAAGAAGAGCCCGAACGGCTCGACGGTGCGGTCGGTGACGGTGTCGTTGCCGATGGCGTGGTAGCGGATCGTGACGCGCTTCCGCTTCTGGAGCGCCGCGTCGAGCGCCGCGAGGAGCCCGGGGGGCGGTGGCGGCCCGTCCACGAACCGGACGCGCGGCATCCCGTCGCGCATGCTCGCGGCGCCGGGGAGGTCGAAGGCGAGCTTCCGGAGCGCCGAGTCGGCGAGGGCGACCAGGCGCGGCTCGCCGAGCCGGCGCACGCGCTGCGCGGCCTCGACGACCGCCTCGAACTGCGCCGAATCGAACGAGAGCGTCCGCAGCGTCTGGTAGCCGTAGCGGTCGGGGCGGCGCGGCGCGGTGCGTGTCCCCGCGCGGAGGAGCGAGAGGTAGGGCAGGTAGAACTGGTCCCGCCGCAACTGGTAGCCGACCACCTCGCCGGCGGGGTCGCGCTTCGTCTCGATCGGGATGCCGAACGCGCGGAGCTCGTCCTTGTCGCGCTCGAACATCCGGCGGCTCGCCTCCCGCTGCCGCGCCGCCTCGGCGTCGGACCCGGGGCGGCGCGTCGGGAGGTAGGCGGGCACGTCCTCGCGCAGCTCGTCGAGCGTCGCGGGCAGGGTGCGGCGCAGCAGCGCCGCGAGCAGGTCCACCCACCGCTGGATCTTGGGACTTGGCATGGCAGGGAAGGTAGCGCGGCCCGGTGACGGGCTGGAGGGCGGCTGTCACCACCCTCAGCGATCGTGCGGTCAGGCGGCCGGCGGGGTGCCGGTGGCGCCGCACCTTCCCCCCGAAGGAAAGGACGACCAACATGTCTGGCAGCTGGACGGTGACCATCCCGCCGACGCCGGGTATCCCGCGCGTCGAGGAGGCGGGCGGCGCGCTCGTGGCGACGCTGCACGGGCCGCGCACGCAGGCGGCGCTCGATGCGATCCTCGTCGCCCACGCGCCGGCGATGCTCGGCGCCCTCGCCGAGTGCTGCATGGCGCTGGAGGTCATGGCGGCGCAGGATCCGGGGCCGAGCGGCGCGCTCGCTGCGCGGCTCCTCGAGCGCCTCCGGCCGCTGCTCGACGGCCCGCTCTCGGCCTGGGAGAGCCACTGACGTCCCCCACGGAGGATCGCATGTCCGAGAAGGGCCGTACCCCGCTCGCCGAGCCGCTCTCGCTGCGCTTCGACCGCGCCCTCGAGCTCGCGGTGGACCTCCACCGGATGCAGCCGAGGAAGGGGACGCAGGTGCCGTACGTGGCGCACCTGCTCGCGGTCACGGCCCTCGTCCTCGAGCACGGCGGCAGCGAGGACCAGGCGATCGCGGCGCTCCTGCACGATGCCGTCGAGGACCAGGGCGGCGAGCGGACGCGGCAGCGCATCCGGCAGGAATTCGGCGATGCCGTGACCGACATCGTGGATGCCTGCACCGACGGCGTCCCCGGCGCGGGCGGCGCGAAGCCCCCGTGGCGGGCGCGGAAGGAACGGTACGTCGCGCACCTCGCGGACGCGCCGCCGTCGGCGCTCCTCGTCTCCCTCGCCGACAAGGTCCACAACGCGCGCGCCATCGTCGCCGACCACCGCGCGGAGGGCGACGCCGTGTGGGCGCGCTTCAACCCGGAGGCGGGACGGGACGGCGTCGCCTGGTACTACCGCGCGCTGCACGACGCCTTCGCCGCGCGCGCCGAGGTGAACCGGCGGCTCCTCGGCGAGTTCGCGCGGGCGGTGGCGGAACTCGAGGCGCGTGCCCGCGGCGAGGGGTGAGCCCGGCGCGGCGCCGGCGCCACGGGGCGGCACGCTGCGGCGCGTGCTGCGCCTCGTCGCGCTCGCGGCGCTGCTGCTCGCGGGCCTGGGCGTCCCCGCGGGCGCGCAGCAGGAGACGCTCCGCGTCCGCTTCCTCGACGTGGGCCAGGCGGACGCGGTTCTCGTCGAGGCGCCGGGGCTGCGCCTCCTCTACGATGCGGGCCGCGGGCAGGACGTCCTCGCGTGGCTCGACGAGTTCGGCGTGGACACCCTCGACGCCGTGGTCGCCTCCCACGGGCATGCCGACCACATCGGCGGGATCGAGTGGGTGCTGCGGAACCGCGTGGTCCGCGCCTACCTCGACAACGGCAACGGCGGCGGTTCGGCGACGCTGCGGTCGCTGCGCCGCTCGGCGCGCGAGCTGGGCGTGCCCTGGGTCGTGGTGGCGCCGGGCAAGCGGACGGTGGAGCAGGGCGGGGTGCGCCTCACCTGGTACGGCCCGCCGGCCGACGCGGAAGACGAGAACAACGCCTCGGTCGGGCTGCTGGTGGAGTACGGCGCCTTCTCCGTGCTCCTCACCGGCGACGCGGAGCGTCCCGAGCTCCGCCACTTCATCGACCTGGGCGTGCCGCGCGTCACCGTGCTCAAGGCCAGCCACCACGGCGCGGACGACGGCGTGAACCCCGGCTGGATCATGGCGACGCGCCCCGAGGTCGTCGTGATCAGCGTGGGGGCCACGAACGGCTACGGCCATCCCTGCCCCAATGCCCTCAGCTACTACCGGCGCTACGCGCGGGCCATCTACCGCACCGACCGCCACGGCACCGTGACGATCACCGGCCGCAAGGACGGCACCTGGCGCGCGGAGACGGGCGCGGTGGAGATCAGGTAGGGGACATCGGTGCGCCCGATGCCCGCCGGCGCGTAGCACGGGGGTGTGACAGTCGCGGCGAGCGCGGGCGCGGTACCGGCGATGTCACAGCCCCCGGGGATCCTGGACGGTGCGGATCCGGGTGGATCCGCACCACCTCCAGCACCGGGAGTCCCCATGCCTTCCGCACGACTGACCCGAGTCCTCACCCTCACGCTCCTCGGCGGCGTCGCCGCCGGCCTCGCGGCCTGCGCCACGATCATGAACGGCACGTCGCAGGAGGTCTCGATCGCGAGCACGCCGACCGGCGCACGCGTGACCGTGGACGACATCGAGATGGGCAAGACGCCCATCGTCGCCAAGCTCAAGCGCAAGGAGCAGCACGCGGTGAAGCTCTCGCTCGACGGCTACGCGCCGTACGAGCTCAAGTTCAGCCGCGGGACGAGCGGTTGGGTGTGGGGCAACCTCCTCTTCGGCGGCCTGCCCGGCCTCGCGGTGGACGCGATCGCCGGCGGGCTCTACAAGCTCAAGCCCGAACAGGTCCAGGCGCAGCTCGCCCAGCAGGGGGCGGTCGTGGACCGCCAACACGACTTGCTGGTGGTCATGGTCACGCTCCACCCCGATCCCGAGTGGGAGCGGATCGGTCAGCTCTCGCGCCGCTGACGCCGGTCGGATGCCGGCCATCGGGTGCGCCGCTCTTGGGCACCCGATGGCGGGTTCCGGTTGATTGACAGTTGCGGTGTTAACTGTATATTTCTCCGAATGAGAGAAGAGTCCGCCGATATCGACCTCGCAGAACTCGCCGGATCAGCTGGTGTAAGTATAAGAACAGTAAGGTATTACCAGCAGCAGGGGCTGCTCCGTTCCCCCGGCCAGAAGGGGCCGGGCGCCCGATACGGGCAGCCGGACCTCGATCGTCTCCGCCTCATCCGCCTCCTCCAGCGGGAGCACCTGCCCCTCGCCGAGATCCGGCGGCGCCTCGAGGCGATGACCGACACGGAGGTCGCCGAGGCCCTCGCGGCGGAAGCGCCGCCGGTCGCGCGGGGGTCGGCGGCGGAATACGCTCGCCAGGCCCTCGAGGCCGAGCGGCACCGGCCGGCCGGTCGTGCCCGCCCCTCGAGCCCGGGACTCACCCCCTTCTCGGCGCCCGGCCTCGCCTCGAAGGCCTCCGTCGCCGCCGAAGACCTGAGCCTGCCCGCGGAACCCGAGCGCCGGCTCTTCGGCGTGCGCCGCGCTGCCTGGGAGCGGATCGAGCTCGGGCCCGACATCGAGCTCCACGTGCGCCGGCCGCTGTCACTGCCCCAGAACAGATTGGTCGAGCGGCTCATCGACGCCGCCCGCCGTTTCCACCAGGAGGAGGAACGCCCATGACGCTCGACGTGCGGACCGACCGGACCCTCGTGCGCGCAGGCGCCCACAGCGTGCGCTACGCCACCATCCGCTTCACCGCGCCCGACGCCCGCCGGCGCACCGAGCGCCTGCCGCTCGACGTGGCCCTCGTCGTGGACCGCTCCGGATCCATGGCGGGCGGGAAGCTCGCCCTCGCGCGCGAGGCCGCGCGCCGTGCGGTGCAGCTGCTCGACGCGCGCGACCGCGTGGCGCTCGTCGCCTACGACAGCCACGTGACGCTCCTCGCCGAGGCGCACCCCCTCGACGCGGGGCACTGCCGCGCCCTCCTCCACGCCATCGACCAGCTCGAGGCGGGCTCGAGCACCGCGCTCGCCCAGGGGTGGCTCACGGGCTGCGAGGCGGTCGCGCGCGTGCTCCGCGAGGAGTCGGTGGCGCGCGTCCTCCTCCTCTCCGACGGCCTCGCCAACGTGGGCGAGCAGGATCCCGAGGTGCTCGCGCGCCACGCCGCCGAGCTGCGGGCGCGCGGCGTCGCCACGAGCACCTTCGGCATCGGGGCCGACTTCGACGAGCGGCTGATGGAGCGGATGGCCCGCGCCGGCGGCGGGAACTTCTACTTCATCGAGTCGGCCCGGCAGATCCCGGACTTCCTGTCGAGCGAGCTGGGCGAGGCGCTCGAGGTGGTGGCGCGGGACGTCATGGTCGAGCTGGAGCTCCCCGAGGGCGTCGTCGCCGAGTCGCTGGACGACCGGCGCACCGAGGTGCGCGACGGCCGGCTCGCCATCGCGCTCGACGACCTGGTCGCGCGGCAGGAGGTGGAGCTCGCCGTCCGCTTCCTCTTCCCGCACGGGCGCGAGGGGGAGCGCGTCGCGGTGGGCGTGCGCGTCACGCATCGCGACGGGGTGCTCGCGGAGGCGCCGGCGGCCCTGACGTGGGAGTACGCCTCGCACCAGGCGAACGACCGGCAGCCGCGCGAGGTCGAGGTGGATCGCGTCGTGGCGGCGCGTTACGCGGCGCGCGCCCGCGAGGAGGCGGCGGAGCGGAACCGGGCGGGCGACCTCGACCAGGCGCAGCGTGCGCTTCGCGCCACCGCGCGCCGCATCCGCGAGTACGCGGGGAACGACCTCGAACTCGGCGCGCTCGTGGACGAGCTCGAGGACGAGTCCGCGCGGCACGGGACGGCCTGGGACGCCGTGTCGCTCAAGCAGGCGCGCTGGCGCTCCTACTCCGCCCGGGAGGCGAAGGACGCGATGGGCCGTCGCCGCCGGCAGTAGGCCCGACCGGCGCCGGACCACGGCCCCGCTCGCACCCGGACGGTGCGGGCGGGGCCGTTGCCGTTCCGGTGCAGGCTGCAACCTTTCCGGCCGACGTCCCGTCATACTGCCGCAACGCGCGCCACCGCACCCCGCGGCGGCGCCACCCCGACCCGGAGCCCCGATGTCCGCCGTCCCGTCCCGTCGCATCCCACGGCTCGTCGCCGCGCTCGCCCTTCTGGCCGCCGCGCCGGCCGCGGCGCAGACGCTCAACGGCGACCCGGAGAAGGTGCAGCTCGTCACGAGCGACATCCCGCGCTTCTGGCAGGCGTACGACGGGGCGACGCTCGTGAACGCCGCCGAGCGCTTCCAGCGGATGTACATCGACCCGGGCTCGCCCGGGGTGCAGGGGTTCGTCCCGGGGCGCATCGGCTCCGGGCGGGCGCTCGCGGCGACGGTCGCGGCGCGCCCGCGCTTCTACGCGGCGATCCGCGCCGCCACCCTCGCCGTGGACACGGCGTCCAGCGTGAAGGCGCGCATCCGTGCCGGCCTCCGGCAGTTCAAGGCGCTCTACCCCGAGGCGCGCTTCCCGGACGTGTACTTCGTGATCGGCCGCATCAACTCGGGCGGCACGGCCGGCGACGCCGGGCTCTACATCGGCACGGAGATGTTCGCGCTCGGCCCCGATACCCCGCTCGACGAGCTCGGCGCCTGGGAGCGCGCCGTGGTGACCACGCGCGAGGTGCTGCCGCACATCGTCCTGCACGAGCTCGTGCACTTCCAGCAGCCCCCGGACTCGACGGCGCGGACGCTGCTGGCGCGCGCGCTGCGCGAGGGGACCGCCGACTTCGTCGGACAGCTCGCCTCGGGCGGGACCTTCAACACGGCGCAGCAGGCGTACGGCGACGCGCACGAGGCGGCGCTCTGGGCGGAGTTCCGCGAGGCGATGCGCGGCACCGACGTGAGCCGGTGGATGTACCAGGGGGAGAAGGCCACCGACCGTCCGGCCGACCTGGGCTACTACGTGGGCTCGCGGATCGCGAAGGCGTACTACGACCGCGCCGCCGACAAGCGCGCGGCGCTGCGCGACCTCCTCACCACGACCGACGCCGAGGCGATCCTGCGGGCGAGCGGCTACGAGGAGCTGATGGCGCGGAAGGCGGGGCGCTGACGGCCCGCGGGTCCCGCCCAGAACCCCCGAAAAACACGACGCCCGGTTGAGCGCATTGCGCTCACCGGGACGAAGGTTCGCCGGCAGAAAAATCACCCGGCCTGCCGAACCCGCCGGGGCCCTTGCGGGCTATGTCTGTAACAAAGGTAGTATCGTCCGGGTCGAAAGGGAACTCGAGTCCCCCTGGCACCCCGGAGCCGTCCCATGTCGCGCCCGCCGTCCCGCCGCCTCGCCGCCACGCTCCTCCTCGCCCTGGCCGTCGCCGCGCCGCCGGCCCGGGCGCAGGACCCCGGCGCCGCCTGCACCGACTCGCTCAGCACGATCTACCGGCGGCTCTCCCCTGCGGTGGTCTCGATCGGCGCGATGTCCATCAACCCCTACGATCCCGACCACCGGCTCGACCGCGTGATGGGCTCGGGGGTGATCGTGGACCCGGCGGGGCTCATCCTCACCAACTCGCACGTCGTCTTCGGCCGCCAGGTGATCACGGTGCGGCTCGACGACGGCACGACGGTGCCGGCGCAGTTCGTGGGCGCCGACCCGATCTTCGACGTGGCGCTGCTCCGCATCGCCGCGCCGCGCGAGGGCACGCTCGTCGCCGCGCCGGTCGCGAGCTCGGCGGGGCTCCAGCCGGGCGACGAGGTGTACGCCATCGGCAACCCGCTCGGGCTCGACCAGACGCTCACGCGCGGCATCGTCTCCGCGGTGAACCGCGTGCTCCCGCGCGCGCTCTGGTCGCTCACGGAGCCGCTCATCCAGACCGACGCCGCCATCAACCCCGGCAACTCGGGCGGGCCGCTCGTGAACCGCTGCGGGCAGGTCGTGGGGATCACGACGGCGATCCTCCCCGACGCCCAGAGCATCGGCTTCGCCGTGCCGACCGACCTCATCCAGCGCGTGCTGCCCGAGCTCGTGCAGCACGGGCACGTCGTGCGGCCGTGGGTCGGCGTGCAGGGGCAGTTCGTGGCCCCCGGGCTCAAGGAGCTGCTGCGCGTGCCGCTCGTGGACGGCTTCCTCGTCGAGGCGGTCGAGCCGGGGAGCCCCGCCGACCGGGCCGGGGTGCAGGGCGGGAGCTTCGAGCTCACGCTGCAGGGGCAGCCGGTGCTCCTCGGCGGCGACATCATCACCGAGGTGAACGGCACGCGCATCGATTCCGCCGAGCGGCTCCGGCAGGCCCTCGGCGACTGGACCGTCGGTGCGAGGCTCCGGCTCACGCTCGTGCGCGACCAGAAGGCGCGGAAGGTGGAGCTCACCGTGACCGAGCGGCCCCTCCTCCCCGGCGACTTCCCCCGGCCGCACGGGAGCGACGAGACCGCGCGCCACGTGCGGGACGCCGCCGCGTCGCGCGCCGCGGCCGCGCGCTACGGCGCGTTCTGAGCGGCGCGTCCTTGACGGGGCCAGCCTCGCCGCGGTAATTGGCGGTACGCCCGCCGCGTCGCTGCCGGCGCCGGACCCTGCACGGAGATCCCATGCCCCGCGTCCGTCCGACGCGCGCCCTCGCGGGCGCCCTCGCCCTGTGCCTCGCGCGCGCACCGTCCGCCGCGGCGCAACAGCAGCCGCCCGCCGCCCGCGACTCCCTCCACCAGCACGGGGACACGCTCACGCGCCCCCCGCTCCAGCTGCAGGAGATCACCGTCAGCGCCCAGCGCGTGCGGCGCGAAGAGCCGGCGAGCGCGGTGACCCTCACGCCGGTCACGCTGCAGCGCACGCCCGCGCTCAATCCCTACGACCTGCTCCGCCAGGCGGCGGGCCTCGAGGTCCACGACCAGGGCCAGGGCCCCGGCTTCGCCGCCAACGCCTCGATGCGCGGCTTCACCTCCGACCACTCGACCGACGTCGCGCTCTGGATCGACGGTGTCCCGATCAACGAGCCGGTGAACGGCCACGCCGAGGGCTACAACGACTGGAACGTCCTCTTCCCGCAGGCGGTGCGCGACGTGGACGTGCTCCGCGGCCCGACGAGCGCGCTCTACGGGAACTTCGCGCTCGCCGGGACGGTCAACGTGCGCACGCTCGAGCGGATGACGGGGACGCGCGCGTGGGCGACCGCCGGGCTCCACGAGCGCGCAGAGGGGACGCTGCTCACCGGGTTCGACCGGCCCGGGGCGGGCGGCGTCTTCGGCGTCCGCGTCCAGCACGACGGCGGCTGGCGGCCCAACGGGCAGTGGACGCTGGGCCAGGTGCACGGGCGGGTGGTGAAGGACCTCTCGTCGTCCACCGCGCTCGACGCCGGCGTGGAGCTCTACGGGAGCGACTGGCGCTCGCCCGGCTTCCTCACGCTCGACGAGTTCGATCGCCGTGCGTACGACGTCGTCGCGAACCCGACGGACCGGGGCTACAAGCTCCGCGGGCAGGAGCGGGTGAGCCTGCGCGTGGTGGGCGGCCCGAACCTGCTCTGGCGCTCGACGCTCTACGCCACGCAGGGCCGGTGGCAGCTCTTCCTCACCACGCCCCCGGAGGGCGGCGCCACGGAGGGGAGCGGGAGCCAGCTCGAGGAGGAGGACCGCCGCCTGGGCCTCGGCGCCACGAGCGCGCTCACCTGGGCGGTGGCGCGGACGTCGGTGACCGTGGGGTTCGAGGGACGGTGGGACCGCTCGCACTACGAGAACTGGTACACCACGAACCGCGTCCGCGACTCGGCGAACGTGCTCGTGCGCGCGCGCCAGCTGGCCGGCGCGCTCTTCGTGCAGGCCACGACCGACGTCGGGCACCACCTGCGCCTCGCCGCCGGGGGGCGCGGCGAGGTGCAGGACACGCGCACCACGCCCGAGGGCGGCTCGACGGCGGGCGCGTCGAAGGGCGTCTTCGCGCCCAAGCTCGGCGCGCTCTATCACGTCCACCGGCTCGTGGACCTCTACGCGAACGTGTCGCGCGGGTACCGGCGCACCGACGGCGTCATCGAGGACCCGGCGCTCCCCTTCATCACCGCGTGGGCGTACGAGGCGGGCATCAAGCTCGACGCCCGGGGCGTCAACGCGTCGGCGGCGGCCTTCCGCACCGACGTGAGCGACGAGCAGACCTTCGATCCCGTCACCCTCACCTCGACGAGCGGCGGCCGGAGCCGGCGCCAGGGCGTGGAACTCGAGGCGCGCGCGCGCCTCTCGGGGTGGGTGCACGCCGGGGGGAGCGTCACCTTCACCGACGCGAAGTACCGCGCCCTCGTCACGGCGGAGGGGGACACCCTCACCGGCGCGCGGGTCTTCAACACCGCGAAGTACGTGGGCAGCGGCTACGTGGAGGTGGCGCCGCCCGACGCGCCGTGGCACGTCCGCGTCGCCACGAACGTCGTGGGGCCCTATGCGCCGTTCGACGAGCCCGGCACGGAGGTCGGGGGCTACGCCCTCGTGCACGCGAGCGCCGGGATCCAGTTCGGCCAGGCGCTCCTCGACGTGGGGCTCCGGAACCTCCTCGACCGGGCGTACCCGGAGCTTCGTGCGGGCGGCTTCGTGGTGCCGGGGCAGTCGCGGATGCTGTTCGCCACGGTGCAGTACTTCTTCTGACCGCTGGCGGATGCGGAGCGGCCGCCGGGACCCGAGGTCCCGGCGGCCGTTCGCGTATCCCTGCGCGTCCCCGCTCGCCCGCCGGTCCGCTCCTCCCGGTGCGGCGCCCTACCGGAGGTGGTGGTTCACCAGCTGCGCGTGCGTCCCGCCCGAGGCGAGGTCGCGGATGTTGGGGGTCGCGAGGAAGTCGTGCGGGAAGCCGGGCTCGATGGCGCTCGCCTGGTCGAGCCGCGCGAGGTGCGAGGGCTCGAGCGTGACGCGGACGGCGCCGAGGTTGTCCTCGAGCTGCGCGAGGTTCCGCGCGCCAAGGAGCGGGATCACCACGCCCGGCTGGTGCATCGCCCACGCGATCGCCACCTGCGGCGGCGTGGCGCCGACCTCCCGCGCGACCTCGGCGGCGACGCGCGCGATGGCGAGGTTCCGCTCGCTCTTCGCCGCACCCTGCGCCGCGCGCCCCGTGGCGCCCGGCTGGTCGAGGTACTTCCCCGAGAGCACGCCCGCACCCAGCACGCTCCACGGCGTCACCGCGAGGTCGAAGGCGCGGGCCATCGGCAGGAGGTCGCGCTCGGCGGTGCGGTCGATGAGCGAGTAGCGGAGCTGGAGGGCGGCGAACGCCGTCCACCCGCGCAGTTCCGCCATCGTGTTCGCCTGCGCCACCACCCACGCCGGCGTGTCCGAGATGCCGAGGTAGAGCACCTTGCCCTGGCGCACGAGGTCGTCGAGGCCGCGGAGCACCTCGTCCACCGGCGTGGTGAAGTCCCACGCGTGCACCCACAGCAGGTCCACGTGGTCGGTGCCGAGGCGCCGGAGGCTCCCCTCGACGGAGCGCAGGAGGTTCTTGCGGTGGTTGCCGCTGAAGTTGGGGTCGCCCTTCCGGTCGAAGAGCGTGTACTTGGTGGCGACGACCCAGTGGTCGCGGTCGGCGCGGATGAACTCGCCGACGAACGTCTCGCTCGTGCCCTCGGTGTAGCGGTTGGCGGTGTCGATGAAGTTGCCGCCGGCCTCGGCGAACAGGTCGAACTGGCGGCGGCTCTCCTCGCGGCCGGCGCCGAAGCCCCACTCCTCGCCGAAGGTCATGGTGCCGAGGGCGAGCTCGGAGACGCGGAGGCCGGAGCGGCCCAGGAGTCGGTAGCGCATGGTCGGGTCCCGTGTGCGGGTGGCTCGTTGACGACGCGGTAATATGTAACTACGTTGGTGACAGTCAACCATCCCCGGAGCCCCGCCTGGCCACCAGTTCCCGCACCGCGGTCGCGGTGCACGTGTGCACCCTGCTCGCCGCGAAGGCGGACGGGCCGCTCACCTCCGACTTCATCGCGGGGAGCGTGAACACGAACCCGGTGGTGGTGCGGCGGCTGGTGGGGCAGCTGGCCCGGGCGGGGCTCGTGCGCACCGAACTGGGGGCGAAGGGGGGCGTGGTGCTGGCGCGCCCGGCGGACCGGATCTCGCTCGCGGACATCCTGCGCGCGGTGGAGCCGGGACCGCTCCTCGCGCTCCACGCGTCGCGCCCCAACCCGCGGTGCCCCGTGGGGCGGACGATCCAGGACACCCTCGCGCCGCACTTCGCGCGGGGGGAGCGGGCGCTCGCGACCGCGCTCGACGCGGTCACGGTGGCCGACGTGATGGCCGAGTGCCGGGCGGGCGCCGCGCACTAGCCGGGCGTGGAGCGGGCCGGGTCCGGCGTGACACAAGTGTAACACTCACGATCACATTATGAACGAAACGACGGGAGGGCTGGGGATGTTCGTCATCATGGGCGCCACGGGGAACACGGGGGCGCCGATCGCGGAGGCGCTGCTCGCGGCGGGGGAGCGCGTGCGGGTGATCGGCCGCTCGGCGGAGCGGCTCGCGCGGTTCACGGCACGCGGGGCGGAGGCGGCAGTGGGCCACGTCGAGGACGGGGCGTTCGTCGCCGGGGCGTTCCGGGGGGCGACGACTGCGTACGTCATGATCCCGCCCGACTACTCCGCGCCCGACTACTTCGGGCGGTGCCGGCGCATCGTGGACGCGGCGATCCGGGGGATCCGCGAGGGCGGCGTGGCGCGCGTGGCACTCCTGAGTTCGCTGGGCGGTCAGCACGCCGCCGGGACGGGGCCGGTGCGGGCGCTGCACGCGGCGGAGGAGGCACTGGGCGCGGTCGCCGGGATCGACCTGCTGGTGCTCCGGCCGGGCTACTTCCACGAGAACCTCTTCGGGAGCCTCGGGCTCATCCGCCACCAGGGCGTGAACGGCGGCGTGATCGCGCCGGACGTGCCGGTGGACATGATCGCGACGGCGGACATCGCCGAGCTGGCGGCGCGGATGCTGCTGCGGTGGGACGTGCGGGGCACCGTGGTGCGCGAGCTCGCGGGGCCGCGCCCGTACACGCTGCGCGAGGCGACGGCGATCGTCGGGGCCGCGATCGGCAGGCCGGACCTCGCCTACGTCCAGTTCCCGGACGAGGGGATGGTGCAGGGCCTCGTCGCCTCGGGCTTCGCGGCCGACCTTGCGGCGCTCTTCGTCGAGATGTCGCACGGGATCAACGCCGGGCTGCTCTCGCTCACGGCGCCGGCGACGCCGGAGCGCACCGGGACGCGCACGCTCGAGCGGCTCGCGCCGGCGTTCGCGGCGGCGTACGGGGCGGCCTAGCCTCGCGCCGTCCGCGCGGGGCCTCGTTCAGCGTGGCCTGAACGCGACGCGGCC
>JBAIWX010000010.1:0-11381 GCA_037916975.1 Gemmatimonadales bacterium | reverse complement strand
CCGAACGGCTCCGCACGTGGATCGCGCGCACGAGCGAACGGCTCTACGGGAGCCGCGCGCCGCTCGTCGAGGCGCTCGTCAACGGGCGGCGCGGCGGGCTCGACCCCGCGTTGCGCGACGACTTCGCCGCGTCGGGCCTGGTGCACCTCCTGTCCATCTCGGGGTTCCACGTCGGGCTCATCGTGGCCTGGGTGGTGCTCGGCCTGCGCGCGGCGGGCGTGCGGCGCGAGCCCGCCCTCCTCTGGGCCGGGGTGCTCGCCACGGCGTACGTCGGCTTCCTGGGCTGGCCCGCGCCCGCCGTGCGAGCGGCGTGGCTCGCCTGGCTGCTGGCGCTCCTGCGGCTCCGCCAGCGCGCCGCGCAGCCCGACGCCCTCCTGGGCGTCTCCGCGCTCGGGGTGCTGCTGCTCGACCCGTGGGCGGTCGCCGACCTGGGCGCGTGGCTCTCGGTGCTGTCGCTCTGGGGTGCCACGCGCTTCGCGCGCTGGACCGACGCGGAGGTCGGCCGGGGAAAGCTCCTCGAGATGGGGGCGGGCTCGGTCGGCGCGACACTCGCCGGGGCGCCCCTCACCGCCGCCGTGCTCGGCACCGTGGCACCGGTCGGCATCATCCTCAACTTCGCCGCGATTCCCGTCGCGGCGGTGGCCGTGCCGGGGGTCCTCGCGAGCCTCCTGCTCGCACCCCTCGCCGCCCCCGTCGCCGGGGCGCTCGCGGCCGGGTCGGGACTCGCGCTCCACCTGCTCGAGCTGCTGGCCCGCGCCGGCGGGCGACTCCCGCTCGGGCACCTGACCGTGCCGCCCGGGCCGCCGCAGGCGGTCCCGTGGCTGGCGCTGCTGGTGGCCGCCTGCTGGGCGACCGGGCGACACGTGACGGCGCGCGTCGCAGGATGGCGCAGCCTCGGCATCGTGACGGCGGTGCTCTGGGTGGCGCTGGGCCGGGAGGCGGCCGCCGACGGGCTCCTCGCCGGCCGCGATGGGGCCCCGGGAGAACTCGCGTTACATTTGCTCGACGTCGGGCAGGGAGACGCCGCCGTGATCCGCACGCCGGGCGGCCACGTGGTGCTGGTGGACGCGGGGCCCGCCGGCCCCGACGGCGATGCGGGGCGGCGGGTCGTGGTTCCCTGGCTGCGCCGGGCGGGAATCCGGTCGGTGGACGTGCTGGTGGCCTCGCATGGCCACCTCGATCACGTCGGCGGTGCCGGCGCGGTGCTCGACCGGGTACGCGTGGGCCTCGTCCTCGAGCCGGGCGCCCCCGTGCCCGACGCCGCGTACGGCGCGTTCCTCGAGGCCGTGGCGGGGGCCGGGGTGCCCTGGCGGCCGGCCCGCCCCGGCGAGCGCTTCACGATCGACAGCGTGGCGTTCACCGTCCTCCGCCCCGATCCCGCCTGGCCGCGCTGGGGCGAGGACGTGAACGACGACTCGGTCATCCTGCTCGTGGAGTACCGCGGCTTCCGCGCCCTCTTCCCGGGGGATGCGGGCTTCGCCGCGGAGTCGGCGCTCGCGGGCCGGGTCGGCCCGGTGGACCTGCTCAAGGTGGGGCATCACGGGAGCCGCACCAGCAGCGGCGACGGCTGGCTCGCGGAGCTCGCGCCGCAGGTCGCCGTGGTCCCGGTGGGACGGAACACGTACGGACACCCCGCGCCCGAGGCGCTCGCGCGCCTCGCGGCGCACGGCGCGGAGATCTGGCGCACCGACCGGGACGGCACGGTCACGGTGCGCACCGACGGCCGGACGGTGCGGGTCGAGGGGCGCGCACGGCGGCGCATCCTCGACGCCCGCGCCGCGGCATCGGCCACCCCCTGAACGGAGCGGCTCCCGGATGCGCACCCAGGTCACCACGATCGAGCGCTTCATCCTCGACCAGGAGAAGAACTACCCCGAGGCGACGGGCGAGCTCTCGAACCTCCTCTACGACATCGCGCTCGCGGCCAAGATCATCTCCGCGGCCATCCGCCGCGCGGGGCTCGAGAACATCCTGGGCTCCGCCCTCCAGCGGAACGTGCAGGGCGAGGAGCAGCAGAAGCTGGACGTCCTCGCGAACGAGACCATCAAGAACGCGCTCAACCACACCGGGCGCGTGTGCGTGATGGGCTCGGAGGAGGACGACGACATCATCCCGATCCCGCCCGAGTACCCGGCGGGGAAGTACGCCGTCCTCTACGACCCGCTCGACGGCTCCTCGAACATCGACGTCAACGCCGCCGTCGGCACGATCTTCAGCATCTACCGGCGGGTGAGCCTCGAGGGGCGCGGCACGGTGACCGACGTGCTGCAGCCGGGCCACCGGCAGGTCGCGGCGGGCTACGTGATCTACGGCTCGAGCACGATGATGGTGTACACCACGGGGCAGGGGGTGCACGGCTTCACGCTCGACCCGACCATCGGCGAGTTCCTCCTCTCGCACGAGCGGATCTGCACGCCGCCGGTGGGGAAGTACTACAGCGTGAACGAGAGCAACTTCGCGCGCTGGGAGCGCGGCACCCAGCTCGCGGTGCGCGGCTTCCACGGCGACCTGCCCGACCTCATCCAGGGCAAGAACAGCCGGTACATCGGGTCGCTCGTCGCGGACTTCCACCGGAACCTCGTCGCCGGCGGGATCTTCATGTACCCGGCCGACGTGAAGAACCCGCGCGGCAAGCTGCGGCTGCTCTACGAGTGCGCGCCGATGGCCTTCATCGCCGAGCAGGCGGGGGGCGCGGCCACCGACGGCCTCCGGCGGATCCTCGACATCGCCCCCCAGTCGCTGCACGAGCGCACGCCGCTCGTGATCGGCGGGCGGGACGACGTGAAGTACGTCGAGACGGTGCTGCGGCGGGTGCAGGCCGGCGACCTCCAGTCGGTGCCGCCGGCGATGCGCTGAGGCCGGGCACGTCCGGGTGGTGGGCACGGGCGGGGGACGGCGGCAGGGCGTTCCCCGCCCGAGTCGTGTGCGGCACCCCCGCGCCGTCCCGCCTTGAACCGGCGGTTCCCGGTCGCTAACTTCAGGGCTTGTCTCGACTTAGGGAATCAGCGAGGGACCCGATGCCGACCTACGAGTACACCTGCACCAAGGGCCACCACTTCGAGGTCTTCCAGAAGATCTCGGACAAGCCCAAGGCCAAGTGCCCGACCTGCGGCGCCGCCGCCAGCCGGAAGATCTCGGGCGGCGCCGGGCTCGTGTTCAAGGGCTCCGGCTTCTACATCACCGACTACGGCAAGGACGGGAAGGGCCCCCGGAAGGCGGAGGGGGGCGAGGCGAAGGCGAAGGCGGAGGCACCCGCGACGCCGGCGAAGGCCGAGGGCAAGGCGGAGGCGAAGGGCACCGGCACGGAGAAGCCCGCCACCGGGAAGAAGGCCGCCGGGTGACCGCGCCGACCGTCGACGGCCTGATCGAGGCCGAACTGCGCCGGGTCGCGGCCGCGCTCGGGGAGGGCGGGGCGGAGGCGCCGTTCGTCCTCGAGCGCCCGCGCGACGCGGGGCACGGCGACCTCGCCACGAACCTGGCCCTGGTGCTCGCCAAGGTGGTGAAGGCGCCGCCGCGCCAGGTCGCGCAGCGCGTGGTCGAGGCGCTGGCGCTGCCGGCCGACGTGGTCGCGAAGGTGGAGATCGCGGGCCCCGGCTTCATCAACTTCTGGCTCGCCGGCGACACCCTCGCCGCGCTGCACGCGCGCATCCTCGCGGAGGGGCCGCGGTACGGCCGCGCGGCCGCGCCGACGGGGGTGCGCTACAACGTCGAGTTCGTCTCGGCCAACCCGACGGGGCCGCTCCACGTGGGCCACGGCCGCGGGGCCGCGCTGGGCGACGCGATCGCCACGCTGCTCGAGTGGGCGGGCCACGACGTCACGCGCGAGTTCTACGTCAACGACGCCGGCGTGCAGGTGGGGCGCCTCGCCGAGAGCCTCTGGGCGCGCGTGCAGCAGGCGGTCGGCCGCGAGGCCGCGATCCCCGAGGGCGGCTACCACGGCGAGTACCTCAGGGAGAACGCGGCGACGGTGCTCGAGCGGGAGGGCCGGGCCTTCGCCGACCTCCCGCCGGAGGAGGGGATCCGCCGCTGCCGCGCCCTCGGCGCCGCGCTCCAGCGCGAGGAGCAGGACCGGGACCTCGCGGAGTTCGGCGTGCGCTTCGCCGTCATGGCCTCGGAGCAGGCGCTCTACGACCGGCGCGCCGTGGAGCACACCCTCGAGGTGCTGCACCGGCGGGGGCTCACCTACGAGAAGGACGGCGCCCTCTGGCTCCGCACCACCGACTTCGGCGACGACCTCGACCGGGTGCTGCGGAAGCAGGACGGGAGCTACACCTACTTCACGCCCGACATCGCGTACCACCTCGACAAGCTCGAGCGGGGCTTCGAGCGGCTGATCGACGTCTGGGGCGCGGACCACCACGGCTACATCCCGCGGATGCGCGCCGCGCTGCGCGCGCTGGGCCATGCGGACGACCGCTTCGACGTGGAGGTCGTGCAGCTGGTGAAGGTGGTCAAGGGCGGGGACGAGGTGAAGATGTCGAAGCGCGCGGGCGAGTTCGTCACGCTCCGCGACCTGGTCGACGACGTCGGCCCCGACGCCGCGCGGTGGTTCTTCCTCATGCGGCGCGGCGACTCGCAGATGGTCTTCGACGTGGACCTCGCGAAGAAGCAGACCGACGAGAACCCGGTCTTCTACGTCCAGATGGCGCATGCGCGGCTCTCGGGGATCTTCCGCACCGCGGGCGTGGCCCCGGAGGCGGTGGCGGGGGCGCTCGACCCGGGCGTGCTGCCGAGCGAGCACGACACGGCGCTGCTCAAGAAGCTCGGCGAGTTCCCCGAGCACGTGGCGCGCGCCGCCCGCGACCGCGAGCCGCACCGGATCACCGGCTACCTGCACGAGCTGGCCACCGTCGTGCACGGCTGGTACCACCACACCCGCACCGTCGGCGAGGCGCCCGAGCTCGAGCGGGCGCGGCTCCTCCTCTGCCGCGCCGCGCGCACCGTGCTCGCCAACGGCCTCACCCTCCTCGGCGTCTCGGCGCCGGACCGGATGTGACCCCATGAGCCTGCTCGTCGTCGGGAGCGTCGCCCTCGACTCGATCTTCACCCCCTTCGGCGAGACCGCCGACGCGCTCGGCGGCTCCGCCGTGCACTTCAGCGTCGCGGGGTCGCTGCTCCACCCGGTGCAGGTGGTGGGCGTCGTGGGGCGCGACTACCCGACCCACGAGCTCGAGCGCCTCGCGGCGCGCGGCATCGACTGGTCCGGGGTCGAGCGCGCCGACGGCGAGAGCTTCCGGTGGAAGGGGAAGTACTCCTACGACCTCCAGAGCCGCGAGACGCTCGACACGCGCCTCGGCGTCTTCGCCCAGTTCCAGCCGCGCCTGCCGGCGGCGTTCCGGGCGTCGCGGTTCCTCTTCCTCGGGAACATCGACCCCGAGCTCCAGCTCGACGTGCTCTCGCAGTGCCCCGACGTGACGCTGGTGGCCTGCGACACCATGAACTACTGGATCCAGTCGAAGCGCGAGGCGCTCCTCGAGCTCCTGCGCCGCGTGGACATCCTCATGGTGAACGACTCCGAGGCCCGCGAGCTCTCCGGCGACTGGAACATCCACCGCGCCGGGCGCTGGATCCTCGAGCGGGGGCCCAAGCGCGTGGTCGTGAAGCAGGGGGAGTACGGCGCGCTCCTCATGGGCGGCGGGCACACCTTCTACGTGCCGGCGTTCCCCCTCGAGGAGGTGTTCGACCCGACCGGCGCCGGGGACGCCTTCGCCGGCGGCTTCATGGCCTACCTGGCGCGGAACGGCACGATCAACGACCTCGAGTTCCGCCGCGCCATGGTGTACGGGAGCGTGATGGGCTCCTTCGCCGTCTCGCAGTTCAGCATCCACGGGTTCGAGGGGGTGAAGCGGGCCGACGTCGAGCGCCGGGCCCGCGCCTTCCGCGAGCTCACCCACGTGGACCTCGCGGAGCCGATCGAGTGACCGGGCCCCAGTATGCCGCCGCCGGCGTGGACCTCGCCGGCGCCGAGGCGGCGAAGGAGCGGATCGGGCGGCTCGTGGCGGGGACGCGCACGCCGCTCAGCACGGGGCACGTCGGGGCCTTCGGCGGGATGGTGCGCGTGCCGGCCGGGATGCGGAAGCCGGTGCTCGTCCTCAGCACCGACGGCGTCGGGACCAAGGTGCTGGTGGCGCTCCAGGCGGGGCGCTGGGACGGCGTGGGCGAGGACCTGGTCAACCACAGCGTGAACGACATCCTCGTCCACGGCGCTCGGCCGATCGCCTTCATGGACTACATCGCGGGCGCCGGGCTCAGCGTCGCGCAGATCGCCGGCCTCGTCGAGGGGATCGCGCGCGGCTGCCGGGCGCACGGGATGGCGCTCGCCGGCGGCGAGACGGCGCAGATGCCGGGGCTCTACCAGCCGGGGCACTACGACCTCGCGGGGACGATCGTCGGCGTGGTGGAGGAGGACGAGGCCCTGCACGGGGACGCCGTCCGGCCCGGCGACGCGCTGCTCGCCTACGCCTCGACCGGCCTCCACACCAACGGCTACACCCTTGCACGACGCATCATCCTCGAGCGGCAGAAGCTGCCGCTCGACGCGGAATTGCCGGGCACCGGGCGGTCGGTGGCGGACGTCCTGCTCGCGGTGCACAGGAGTTACGTGTCCTGCGTCACGCCCGTGCTCGACCGGCTGCACGGCCTGGCCCACATCACCGGCGGCGGCATCGCCGGGAATCTGGTGCGCATCTTGCCCGAGGGGTGCGAGGCGGTGGTGGATCCCGCGTCGTGGGAGCTGCCGCCGCTCTTCCGCTACCTGCAGGAGGCCGGGCAGGTCGGCACCGACGAGATGCGCGACGTCTTCAACCTCGGTGTCGGCATGATCGGCGTCCTGCCGCCCCAGGCGGTGCCCGCGGCGCAGGCCGCGGCGGCCGCGGCGGGTGTCGAGACGTGGGTCATGGGCGAGGTCCGCGCGGGGAGCCGCGCGGTCCTGTTCGCCCGCTGAGCCGAGGAGGCACGATGCAGGTCCGTACCGGGATGACGGCCGTCTGCATGGCGGCGATGCTGGCCGCCCCCGCCCGTGCGCAGGGCGGCGCCGCGGAGTGCGCGGCGTACGCGGGGAACCAGCAGGTGGAGAACGTCTGCAGCGCGGCCGTGGACGGCACGCGCGCCTTCCACCCGGTCGCCGGCCTCCTGCTGAGCGGCGGCAACCCGGTGCTCGGCACGGCGAGCACGCTCGGCGGGTTCGGCCACCTCACCCTGACCGTGCGCGCGAACGGCTCGCGCGTCGTGCTGCCCGACCTCGCGTACAACGGCGGCTCCACGACGGTGCCGGCCGGCGACAAGGTCTTCGCGCCGGTGCCGCTCGTCGAGGCGTCGGCGGGCCTCTTCCGGGGCCTGGGCCACGGCTTCCTCGCGCTCGACGTGCTGGGCTCCGCCCAGCCGCTCCCGACCTCGCTCATCGACAAGCTCGCGGTGGACCCGAACGCCACGCGCATCGGCTCGGTCGCCCTCGGCTTCGGCGTCGGCGGGCGCATCGGCGTGCTCCGCGAGAGCGCGGTGCTGCCGGGCGTCTCGGTGAGCGTGATGCGCCGCACCCTGCCGCGCATCACGTACGGCTCGCTCGCGGGCGGTGACAACTTCACCTATGGCATCGACCTGCAGGCGTGGAACGTCCGCGCCGCGGTGAGCAAGAAGGTCGCGATCCTGGCCCTCGCCGCCGGCCTCGGCTGGGACCGCTACACCGGCGGCGCCACGATCGCGTTCCGGAACCCCGTGACGTCCCTCCCCGAGCCACCCATCGACTTCGCGGTCGCGAACGAGCGCTGGCAGCTCTTCGGGAACGCGGGCCTCGACTTCGGGCCGGCCAAGCTGCTCGGCGAGATCGGCTACCAGGCCGGCAAGGACCAGAAGCTCACCACCAGCTTCCAGGACTTCGACACCACCAAGGGTCGGGTCTTCGGCGGCGTGGGGCTGCGCTTCGGCTTCTAGGGGCGTGACCGAGCGGGAGGCGATGGCGCGCGCGCTGGCGCTCGCCTGGCGCGGCTGGGGACGGACCCGGCCCAACCCGCTCGTGGGCGCGGTGGTGCTCGCCGGGGGCAGCGTGGCCGGCGAGGGATGGCACGCGGAGTACGGGGACCGGCACGCCGAGCCGATCGCGCTCGAGGCCGCCGGTGCGAGGGCTCGGGGGAGCACGCTCGTCGTGACCCTCGAGCCCTGCGCGCATCAGGGCAAGCAGCCGCCCTGCGTGGACGCGATCCTGCGGGCGGGGGTGGCGCGCGTGGTCGCCGCGCTCGCGGACCCGAACCCGATCGCGCAGGGCGGCGCGGACCGGCTCCGCGCGGCCGGCGTCACGGTGGAGCTCGGGCTCCGGGCGGACGAGGCGCGCGCGCAGAACGCCTCCTTCGTGCACGGCTTCGCCGGCACCGGCCGGCCGTTCGTCACGCTCAAGCTCGCCACGTCGCTCGACGGCCGGATCGCCGACCGCTCGGGCGGGGCCCGGTGGCTGAGCGGGTCCGAGGCGCGGGCGTGGGTCCATTGGCTCCGTGCGGGGTACGATGCGATCGCGGTCGGGGCGGGGACGGCGCGGGCCGACGACCCGGCGCTCACGGTCCGCGGCGAGGTGGCCCCCCGGGTGCCGCCCCGGCGCGTGGTGATCACGGGGGGCGGCGCCGTGCCGGCCGGCCTCGCCCTCGTGCGGACTGCGCGCGAGGTCCCGACGACGCTGCTCGCCATCGGCGGGAGCCCGCCGGGCGCCGAGGGCCTGCGGGCGGCCGGGGTCGAGGTGCTGGCCGCCCCCGACCTCGCGGCGGGGCTCGCGGCGCTCGCGGGCCAGGGCGTGGGCGCGCTCCTGGTCGAGGGCGGGGGAGGGCTCGCCGGGAGCCTGCTCGCCGCAGGGCTCGTGGACCGGCTCTGCTGGGTGCAGAGCCCGCTCTGGCTCGGCGAGGCCGGCGTGCCGGCGTGGCGGGGGCTGCCGTCGCCCGCCCTCGCGGAGGCGCCGCGGTGGCGCGTGGTCGAGCGGCGCGCCCTCGGCGAGGACACCCTGCTCGTGGCGGATCGGAGCTGAATGTTCACCGGACTCATCACCGCCGTCGGCACCGTGCGGCGCGCGGCGCGGGACGCGCATGGGCTCGAGCTCGAGGTCGCGGCGCCCTACGAGGGCCTCGAGCTGGGCGAGAGCATCGCCGTGGACGGCGCCTGCCTCACGGTGAAGGCGGCGGCGCCCGGGACGTTCACCGTGCACGTCATCGCGACGAGCCTCGAGCGCACCAACTTCGGCGCCTATGCCGCGGGCCGGCGGGTGAACCTCGAGCGCGCGCTCCGGGTGGGCGACCGGCTCGGCGGGCACATCGTGCAGGGGCACGTGGACGGCGTCGGCACCGTCACGGCGACCGGGGCCCGCGGGGACGCGTGGCTCGTGGACCTGGCGGTGCCGGAGGCGGTGGCGGCGGTGTCGGTGCCGCTCGGCTCGATCGCGGTCGAGGGGGTGAGCCTCACCGTGAACGCGATCCCCGCGCCCGGCGCGGTCCAGATCTCGCTCATCCCGTTTACATTGGAGCACACCACGCTCGGGGCGCTCCGGCCCGGCGACCGGGTGCACCTCGAGGGCGACGCCCTCGGCAAGTACGTGCAGGCGCTCCTCGCCCCGCGGCTCGCGGCGCTCGGGGGCACGGAAGGACGATGACGCGGCACACGATCGAGCAGGCGATCGACGACCTGCGCAACGGCAAGATCAT
This sequence comes from Gemmatimonadales bacterium, assembly GCA_037916975.1. GTDB lineage: Bacteria > Gemmatimonadota > Gemmatimonadetes > Gemmatimonadales > GWC2-71-9 > JAGGAG01. The sequence continues at coordinate 1,707 of JBAIWX010000010.1, read as the reverse complement.
CATCGTGGCGGACGACGAGGACCGCGAGAACGAGGGCGACCTCGTCTGCGCGGCGCAGCTCGTCACGCCCGAGCTCATCAACTTCATGACCGTGCACGGGCGCGGCCTCATCTGCCTCGCCCTCACCCCGGAGCGCTGCGACGAGCTCGGGCTCCCGCAGATGACCGACCGGAACACCGAGGAGCTCGGCACCGCCTTCACGGTGAGCATCGACGCCGACCGCCGCTTCGGCGTGAGCACCGGGATCTCGGCGAGCGACCGCGCGAGCACGATCCACGTGGCGCTCAACCCGCAGACGGTCCCCTCGGACCTGCGCCGGCCGGGGCACATCTTCCCGCTGCGCGCCCGGCGCGGCGGCGTGCTCCAGCGCGTCGGGCACACCGAGGCGAGCGTGGACCTCGCGCGCCTCGCGGGGCTCTATCCCGCCGGGGTCATCTGCGAAATCCTCAACGCCGACGGCTCGATGGCGCGCCGGCCCGACCTGCTGCAGCTGGCCGAGCGGATGGGGCTCACGATGGTCACGCTGGCGCAGCTGGTGGCCTACCGGCTCCGCGAGGAGCAGCTGGTGCACCGGGTCGCGGATGCGCGGCTCCCCACCCCCTACGGCGAGTTCCACATCGTCGGCTACCGGAACGACGTGGACCGGGCCGAGCACGTGGCGCTCGTGATGGGCGAGGTGGCGGGCGAGCGCGAGGTGCTCGTGCGCATGCACTCGAAGTGCCTCACCGGCGACGTCTTCCACTCGATGCGGTGCGACTGCGGCGAGCAGCTGCACGCCGCGATGCGGCGCATCGGGCAGGAGGGGCGCGGGGTGATCGTCTACCTGGACCAGGAGGGCCGCGGGATCGGGCTCCTCAACAAGCTCCGGGCCTACGAGCTGCAGGACTCGGGCGACGACACGGTGCAGGCCAACCAGCGCCTGGGCTTCGCCCCGGACCTCCGCAACTACGGCATCGGGGCGCAGATCCTCCGCGACCTCGGCCTCAGCTCGATCCGCATCATGACCAACAACCCGCGCAAGCTCGTGGGCCTCGAGGGCTACGGCCTCGAGATCACCGAGCGCGTCCCCCTCGTCGCCACGCCCACGTCGGAGAACCAGTCGTACCTCGACGTGAAGCGCGACAAGCTCGGCCACCTCCTCGCCCACTAGCCCGTGCCCGAGATCGCCGGCCGCCCCCGCCCGACGGGCCGGGTCGCCATCCTGGTCAGCCGCTACAACGAGCTCGTGACCGGCCGCCTCCTCGAGGGGGCGCGCGCGGCCTGCCGCGAGGCCGGCGTCCCCGACGCCGACCTGGACGTGGTCTGGGTCCCGGGCGCCTTCGAGCTGGGCGCCGCCGCCTCGGCGGCCGCGGGCACCGGGCGCTACGCCTGCGTCGTGGCGCTGGGCGCCGTGATCCGCGGCGAGACGCCGCACTTCGACTTCGTGGCGGGGGAGGCGGCGCGCGCCCTGAGCGACGTGGCGGTGCGCCACGCGATCCCGGTCGCCTTCGGCGTGCTCACGGTGGACACCCAGCAGCAGGCGCTCGACCGCGCCGGCGGCGCCGCGGGCAACAAGGGGCACGAGGCGGCGGCCTCGGCGCTCGAACTCGCCGACGCGCTGGTCCAGCTGAGGGCGCGGTGATGCTGCGCGAGGAGACCCGCGGGCGCGCGCGCGCCCTCCAGATCCTCTACGCCTGGGAGTTGCAGGGCGCGCCGGCGGTCGCCAAC
>JBAIWX010000009.1:0-61584 GCA_037916975.1 Gemmatimonadales bacterium | reverse complement strand
CCCGCGCGCGCGGCGCGGGCGCCCTCAGGCGAGCCCGGCGCCCGGCGCCTCGCCGTCGGCGAGGAGCAGCCGGGGCGTCGCGTAGCCGCCGTGGCGCTCGACCGCGCGGAGCGCCGCCTCGATGTCGGCGGGGATCGGCTCGGCGCCGGCGCCGACCTTGAGCCGCGCGACACCGCCCGGCGCGCCCGGCGCCGGGAGCTTGATGCCGGGATTGAGCACGCCGGCGGGATCGAACGCCGCCTTGAGCCGCCGGAAGAGGCCCATCACCGTCGGACCGTAGAGCCGCTCGACGAACCCAGCGCGGAGCCGCCCGTCGCCGTGCTCTCCCGCGGGGGTGCCGCCCAGCGCGAGGAGGCCGTCGGTCACCTCCTCGAGGAGCGACGCGGCGAGCCGCTCCCACCCCGGTGCCGTCACGTCGGGGAGGAGGTTCGCGTGGACGTGCCCGTCGCCGGCGTGGCCGAAGAGGACGATCGGCATCCCGCGCCGCTCGGCGGCGCCCCGCAGCAGGGCGAGGTACTCGCCCAGCCGCTCGAGGGGGACGCAGCCGTCCTCCACCACCTGGAGGGAGCGGCGCGTCTCGGGGAGGCGCGCGAGGATCGGGCTCGCCGCGTGGCGGAGCGCCCAGATCGCCGCCGTCTCCGCGGCATTCCGCGACAGGGTGACGCGCGCCGCATGATGCCGCACCGCCGCGGCCGCCGCCTCCGCCGCGGCGCGGACCTCCGCCTCGCTCCCGCCTTCGTACTCGAGGAGGAGCACCGCCTCGCCGGGGGGGACGTCGCCGGCGCCGCCCGAGCGGACCACGTCGAGGAAGGTCCGGTCGAGGAGCTCGAGCGCCGCGGGCCCGGTGGCGAGGAGGGTGCGCACCGCCGGGGCGATCGCGTCGAGCGCGTCGAGTTCCACGCGGAGCCCGAGGCGCGCCGCCGGCGACGGCTCGAGCCGCCACGTCACGTCGGTCACGACGCCCAGCGTCCCCTCGGCGCCGATCACGAGGTCGAGCAGGTCGCCCGAGGCGAGCCAGGCGTCGAGGGCATAGCCCGCGGTGTTCTTCCGCGTGCGCGGGGCGCGCGTCGCCACCTCCGCCGCCGCGGCGCGCACCGCGGGCGCCACGTCGCGCGCGAAGCGCGCCACCGCCGCCACCGCCGGCTCGGGTGCCTCGCCGCGCACGAGCGCGAGCCGCTCGCCGTCGGCGGTGACGAGGGTGCATCCCTCGACCCACGCGCGCACGGCGCCGCACCGCACCGACCGGGCGCCGGCGGCGTTCGTCGAGAGCATCCCGCCCAGGGTCACCCACCGGGCGCTCGAGGGATCCACCGGCATGCGGAGGCCGAGGGGGGCGGCGGCGCCCTCGAGCTCGCGGAGCGTCACGTTCGCCGAGGTCCGCGCGCGGCGGCGGTTCGCGTCCACCTCAAGCCGGCGCGGCGCGAGCTGCGTGAGGTCCACCACCACGCCCTCGCCGACGTTGCCGCCGCCCATGGCGCTCCCCGCGCCGCGCGGGACGAGGGCCACGCCCTCGGCCGACGCCCAGCGGAGCAGCGCCGCGACGTCGGCCTCGTCGGCGGGGACGCACGCCATCGCCGGCACGATGCGGTAGATCCCCGCGCCCTCGGCGTAGGCGGCGCGGGCGCGCTCGTCGGTGCGGACGGTGCCGCGGATGGGCGGGCGGGCGGGCATGGGGGGAAAGGTCGGGCCGGGCGCCGCTCTTGCCAACGGGGGCCGCATCAGTGACTATCTCTCTCGCCTATGTCGGACTCCCCGCGCGCGCAGCTCATCCATATCGAAGTGGACCGCCGCCTCGGCCACGAGTGGGACGAGTGGGACGGGAAGCCGCTGCCCAACCGCGGCGACTACGACTCCGCCCCCCGGCTCTTCTTCGGGTGGTCGGCGGTCTCGCTGGCGGTCGGGCTCGCCGTCATCGCGGGGCTCGTCTGGCTGCTCGAGCCGCAGCTCCAGCGGGTCGCCGCCTGGCTGCCGTCCTTCCTCTGGGTCACGCTCGCCGGGTTCACGGCGACGGTGTGGGCCTGGTGGGGGCTCATCCTCCTCGCCTACGTCATCCGCCGGCCGATCCTCCCCGAGCCGATGGCGGAGCGCGGCGCCTTCCTGCGGCTCATGCGGCTCACCTCGCGGGTCGCCGAGCGGTTCGGGCGGCGCGACTGGGTGGAGAACGCGGCGGTGAAGGTCTACAACGCCCTGGCGCGGGCGCGGGGCCGGAGGGTCGGGAAGGGGGAGCTGCTCGTCCTCATCCCGCGCTGCCTCTCGCGCGAGACGCTCGATGGCGTGCTCCAGATCGCGGGGAAGTACGAGGTGCCGGTGTTCGTGGCGACGCGCGGGCAGCTCGCCCGGCGGGTGATCCGCGAGCGGCGGCCGCGCGCGGTGGTGGCGGTGGCGTGCGAGCGGGACATGGTGAGCGGCCTGCACGACGTGGCCGACAAGGTCCCGGTGCTCGGCCTCACGATGACGCTCCCCGCAGGCCCCTGCAAGGACGCGCTCCTCGACCTCGCGCACTTCGAGGAGTGGGTGAAGAGCTACGTCGCCTGATGGCCGGTCCCCGCACCCTCCCGCTCGTCCTCGCCGCCCTCGCGGCCGCCGCCTGCCTCCCTGCCAGCTCCGAGCTCGAACGCAACCGCGGCCGCACGCCACGCTGGCCGGAGAAGCCGGCGGCGTCCATCTACCCCGCCTACCAGCCGGACACGATCCCCCTCCCGCCGATGGACGGGGTCTGGCGCACCGACACGCTCCGCGCCGCCGACGTCCGGGGCCTCGTGCGCGAACTCTTCCTCGGCCCCGACAGCCACGCCACGCTCCGCACCGAGGTCCTGGGCAAGGGCCCGGTGGAGCAGCCGGCGACCTGGTACCTCGAGGACAACGAGCTGGTGGTGAAGTTCACCCGGCCCGACGGGACGCCGACGGGGGAGCGGGTACGGTTCACCGCGTTCCCCGACTCGCTCACGCCGCTCTGGTGGAAGGTCGAGATGTACGGGACTGCGGGGCCGGGGCGGTTCTACCGGCAGCACTGACGCGCGGGCAAGCCCGCCGAGTTGCGTCCGGGCGCGTCAGTCGGCGGCGGCGGGCGCGGGCACGGGCGGCGTCGCGGTCCGCTTCGACTTGAGTCCCTCGAGCGCCTCGGCGACGCGCTTGCGGACCGGGTGGCTGTCGGGCACCGGCACGTCGAGCTCGCGTCCCGGCAGGCTCGGGTCCACCACCTTCCGGTAGACCACCTCCACCGTCAGGAAGCTGTAGCCCAGCTGCCCGGGGGTCACCCACCCGCGGACCCGCACCACGCCCTCGCCGAGGGGACGTGCGGTGGTGGCACTCATGGTGGTGGTGTCGATCCACGGCGACTCGACGTAGCCGTCGCGGAGCGCGATGGTGGTGAGCGGGATGTCGTGGTCCTGGAGCGCCTTCGCGAGGCGGTCGGTGGCGGGGACGATGCGGAAGCGGGTCTCGACCTTCTGCGCCTCGGGTACCGGGCTGAAGGCGGGCCGCAGCGAGGTGGGGTCACAGGCGACGAGGAGCGCCGCCAGGAGCAGCGGGGCGCGCCGGATCACCGGACCTCCACCGGGCGGGGCGGCGTCGCCGACCAGTCGTAGAAGCCGCGCCCGCTCTTCCGGCCGAGCCAGCCGGCGAGCACCATGCGCCGGAGGAGCGGCGGCGGGGCGTAGCGCGCCTCGCGGTACTCGTCGAACATGATCTCGCCGATCTTCACCACCGTGTCGAGCCCCACGAAGTCCAGCAGGGTCAACGGCCCCATCGGGTGCCCGCAGCCCAGCGTCATCCCCGCGTCGATGTCCGCGATCGTCCCGACCCCCCGCTCGTAGGCCCGCACTGCGTCGAGCAGGTAGGGGACGAGGAGGAGGTTCACGACGAACCCGCTCGCGTCCCGCGCCTCGATGGCGGTCTTGCCGAGGCTCCGCGCGAAGGCGAGCGCGCGGGCGTGGGTGGCGTCGCTCGTGGTGACGCAGCGGACCACCTCGACCAGCGGCATCAGCGGGACGGGATTGAAGAAGTGGAGCCCGGCGAACCGGTCGGGGCGGCCGCTCGCCGCCGCCATGGCGGCGACGGTGAGGCTCGAGGTGTTGGTGGCGAAGATCGCGTCCGGCGCGCAGCGGGCGTCGAGGGCGCGGAAGAGGTCCGTCTTGAGCCCGAGCTCCTCGGGGATCGCCTCGATCACGAGGCCGGCCGCGCCCAGGGCGCCGAGGTCGGTGGTGAAGGTGAGGCGGCCCAGGGCGGCGTCCCGCGTGGCGGCGTCGAGTTGGCCCTTCTCGACCAGCTTGCCGAGGGACTTCGCGATCCCGGCGCGCGCCCGCTCGAGCCCGGCGGCGTCCACGTCCCGCACCACGGTGGCGTAGCCGGCGGCCGCCGCCACCTGCGCGATGCCGCTCCCCATCTGTCCCGCGCCGGCGACGCCGACGCAGGTGAGGCCGGGGATGGGGCCGGGCGCCGTCACCGCGGGGGCGTCCCGCCGTCGGAGCGCGGGCGCGGAGTCCGCGGGGCCTCGAGGGCGCGGCGGATCTCGGTGGCGACCTGTTCGAGCAGCCCGCTCCCCCGCGGCGGCGTCACGTGCGCCGGCTTGGCGGCGCCGCGCTCGAGGTGGTCGAGGATCACCTCGAGGCCGAGCTGCGCCCGCTCCGCGACGGGGCGGAAGGCGCGGAGCGCGGTCCACGCGAAGACGAGCCCGAACGGGAGCGGGAGCACCATCACGCCCCAGAAGGCGTGGAGCGCCGCCAGGACGGTGGTGGCGGCGAGACCGGTGCTCGCGAGCGCGGCGGCGCCGCCGACGTACTGGCCGCGGCGCTCCCGCAGCTCGGCGGTGAGCGCAACGTGCACGTAGCCGGGCTCGAGCGGGGTGATCGTCGCGCCGACGAGGCTCGCCTTGTCCAGCATCCGGCCGCCCTCGCCGGACACCTGCCGCACGAGGGCGTGCCAGCCGCTCCGCGGCTCCCAGGTGATGCGCCCCCCGACCTGCCGCTGCACGCGGAAGACCTCGTCCTCCATCCGCCGGAGGAGCGCCGCCTCCACCGCCTCGACCTCCCCCAGCACCACGCGCTCGGCGCGGACCGTCCCCGGGCCGCTCACCTCGTCGAGCCACCCCTCCGCCTCGGCGAGCGGGGCGCGGGTCGTCTCCTCGAGGATCGCCTGGCGCAGGTAGCGGTCGGGGATGCCGACCTCCTTGCCCAGGGCCAGCACCTCCTCGGGGGTGAGCACCTCGCCCAGCTCCCGCTCCCCCGCCTGGAGTTCCGCGGCGCGCTGGAGGATGCGCTCGAGCTGCGCGCGCTCGAAGCGGGCGGGGAGCCGCTCAGTCATCGCCCTTCGTGGCCGAGCGGGCCGCCGCCTCCGCGCGGAGCTGCTGCATCAGGTCCATGATCTCGGCCGCCGCCATCGGGGACTCGGCGGGGGGCAGCCCGCCCGGGGCGGGGGCGGGGATCGCGGCCGGCGCGGCTGCGCGCACCTGCGGGAGCCCGCCGGCGAGCCCGCCCTGCGCCGCCTGCAGGAACGGCCGGAAGAGCTCGATCGGGAGCGGGAAGATCGTCGTCGAGTTGTTCTCGGCGGCGATCTCGGTCACCGTCTGCAGGTAGCGGAGCTGGAGCGACGTGGGCTCCGTGGCGAGGGTGCGCGCCGCCTGGGCGAGCGTCTCCGAGGCCTGCAGCTCGCCCTGCGCCGCGATCACCTTGGCGCGCCGCTCGCGCTCGGCCTCGGCCTGGAGGGCCATCGCGCGCTTGAGCTGGTCGGGGAGGAGGACGTCCTTCACCTCGACGGCGGAGACGTCGATGCCCCACGGGTCGGTGCGCTCGTCGATGATCTTCTTGAGGACAGCGTTGATCTTCTCGCGGTCGGCGAGGAGCTCGTCGAGCTCGACTTCGCCCAGCACCGAGCGGAGCGTGGTCTGCGCGAGCTGGCTCGTGGCGTAGAGGTGGTCCTCGATCTCGATGACGGCCTTGGCGGGGTCCCCCACCCGCATGTAGAGGACGGCGTTCACCTTGACCGAGACGTTGTCGCGGGTGATCACGTCCTGCGGCGGGATGTCGAGCGCCACGATGCGGAGCGACACCCGCTTCTGGTGCGCGAAGCCGAAGGGGAGGAAGACGAGCCCCGGCCCCTTCGTGCCCCAGTAGCGGCCGAGGAAGAAGGTCACGCCGCGCTCGTACTGCTTGAGCACGCGCAGGCTGCCGAAGGTGTAGCCCACCGCGATGGCGAGCAGGCCGATGAGCACTTCCATGGGGCCCTCCCCTCAGGCCGGGAGCGACTCGACGACGACGGCGATCCCCTGGCCGCCGCCGATGCAGGCGCTGCCGAGGCCGTAGCGGCCGCCGGTGCGCCGGAGCGCGTGGAGCAGGTGCGCGGTGATCCGGGCGCCGCTGGCACCGAGCGGGTGGCCGATCGCGATCGCCCCGCCGTGCACGTTGGTGCGCGTGCGGTCGAGCCCCAGCTCCTGCTCGACCGCGAGGTACTGCGCGGCGAAGGCCTCGTTCACCTCCACGAGGTCCATCGCCGCGAGCGCGAGCCCCGCACGGGCCAGCGCCTCGCGGGCCGCCGGCGCCGGGCCGATCCCCATGACGGACGGGTCCACGCCCGCCACCGCGTACGAGACGAGCCGGCCGAGCGGTTTCAGGCCCCGCTCCCGCGCGAGCGCCGCGTCCGCGACGACGAGGGCCGCCGCGCCGTCGTTGATGCCGGAGGCGTTCCCCGCGGTCACGATCCCGTCCTTCCGGAAGGCGGGGGCCAGCTTCGCGAGCGACTCGAGCGTGGTCGCCGGCCGGATGTGCTCGTCCGCCGCCCAGGGCGCGGGCTGCTTCGTCTTCCGGTCGGGAACGGGGACGGGAATCACCTCCTCGGCGAAGGTGCCGGCGGCCCAGGCGTCGCGCGCGCGCTCCTGGCTCTGGAGCGCGAAGCGGTCGCAGTCCTCGCGCGAGATGCCGTACTGCCGCGCCAGGTTCTCCGCCGTCTCCGCCATCGGGAGCCGGCACCAGGAGTCGGTGAGCGCCTGCGCGAGCGAGTCCTCGAACGGCGGCGACTGCCCGAAGCGGATCCCCCAGCGCGCGCCGCGCACGACGTGCGGCGCCTGGCTCATGCTCTCCGTCCCGGCGGCGAGCACCGCGCGGCACTCGCCCAGCAGGATCCGCTGCGCCCCCTGGACCACCGCCTCGAACCCGGAGCCGCAGAGGCGGTTCACCGTGACGGCGGGGGTCTCGATGCGGCAGCCCGCCCCGAGGCCGACGTGGCGGGCGAGGTAGATGGCGTCGGCGGAGGTCTGCTGCGCGTTGCCGACGATGACGTGGCCCACGTCGTCGGCGGCGAGGCCGCTCCGGGCGATCGCCTCGGTGGCGGCGAGGGTGGCGAGCTCGGTGGCGGAGAAGTCCTTGAGCGTGCCGCCGAAGGTGCCGAAGCCGGTGCGGACGGCGCTCAGGAAGACGATGTCGGGGGAGGACATGCGACGGGTCCGTGCGATCCGGCGCCGGGGGAATCCCGGCGCACCCGGGGAATATAGATTCCCGCCCGTGACCGCGCCCCGCCGCCTCCACCGCCTCCTCGGCCTCGTGCTCCTCCTCCCGATGCTCGGGTGGGCGGCGACGGGGCTCGTCTTCTTCCTCAAGCCGGGCTACGGCGCGGCGTACGCGCCGCTCACGGTGCGGCGCTACCCGCTCGAGGCGATGCAGATCGCCGTCCCCGACACGGCGTGGCGCGAGACGCGGATGCTCCGGACCGTACTCGGGCTCCACCTGCTGGTGCGGGACGGCGGCGGCTGGCGGCAGGTGGATCCGGAGACGAGCGCGCCGCGCCCGCGGCCGGGCGCCGACGACGTGCGGCGCCTCGTGGACGACGCGATCGCCGCCGACCGCGCACGCTACGGGAGCATCACCGCCGTGGACGGGGACACGGTGCGCACCAGCACCGGTGCCCGCATCACCCTCGACTGGCCCGCGCTCACCCTGTCCCAGCGCGGCCGCGACACCGACCGCATCGACCTCCTGTACCGCATCCACTACCTGCAGTGGACCGGCGTCGCGACCCTGGACCGCATCCTCGGTGCGGTGGGCCTCGCGGCGCTCGTCCTCCTCGCCGCGATCGGGGTGCGGCTCGCCTTCCCCGCGCGCCGGGCCGCTCAGCCGCCCAGGTAGAAGCGCGCCATCGCCCGGCGGAGCGGCGGCAGCGCCGCGAGCGCCTGGAACACCGGCAGGAGCGCCACTCGCACCGCCTTCGCGCCGAGGAGCGTCGCGAGGGCGTCGTGCCGGCGCTTGACCCGGAGCCAGCGGCGGAGCGCCGGCGCGGGATGGCCCGGCTCGAGGATCCGCCGCGCCACCGCCTCTCCGCTCACCAGTGCCGCGTAGATCCCCTCCGCCGTGAGTGACGACGGCAGCCCCGCCGCGTCGCCTACGAGATGGACGTTGCCGGGGAAGTCGGTGCCGCGAAAGTCCACCTCGATCGTCGCCCCCTCGAAGGGCGCGGCGTCGGAGGCCAGGCCGAGGGCGTCCATCCGCCGGTCGAGCTCGCGGTGGAGGTCGGCGGGCCGCACCTGGTGCTTCGGCGCACCGCACCCGATCGAGGTGTAGTCCTCGTGGGGAAAGACCCAGAAGTAGCCGTTCGCGAAGGCGACCGGGTCGCACTCGACGCGGAGCGGCCCGAGCCGGACGCCGGGGACGTTGTACTCGCAGGCGAAGTAGGCGCGCGGGGCGGGGAGGCCGAGGGCGTGGCGCACGCGCGACTCGCTGCCGTCGGCGCCGACGAGGTGGGTCCAGCGGATGGTGCGGTCGCCGACCTGCGCGGTGCGCGCCGCGAGGTCGAGGTGGTGCACCGCCGTGCCGGTACGGACCTCCGCACCGGCCCGGCGCGTCCACTCGAGCTGGTACCGGCCGAGGGTGCGGCGTGCGACGGTGCGGACGGCGCAGAGGTCGGGGTCGAGGGCGATCGCGTCGCCGCGGCTGAACGCGGCGTGGCCCACGCTCGTGAGGCCGACGTCGTCGGGGAGGCCCAGCGCCGCGAGCTCGCGCACGCACTTCACCGTGAGCCCGCCGGCGCAGGTCTTGGGCCCCACCTCGGCGTTCCTCTCGGCGACGAGCACCTCGCGCCCCGCCTCGGCGAGGACCTGCGCCGCGCGCAGGCCGGCGGGGCCGGCGCCCACCACCAGGTGCTCGACGGACTCGACCGGCCCCATCTGCGCGTCACCCGCCCGGTGAGGTGTTCGACGAGCCGCCGCGCCGGCGCGCCGCCCTCAGCGCCCCGGCCGGATGCCGAGGAGCTGCACGGTGGCCGAGCGGCCCGTGTGGTGCGGGCCCTCGACCACGTCCCGCTCCACCTCGCGCGCCACGGCGAACTCGAGGCCCGGCAGCAGCGCCTGCATCTCGGCGAGCGAAGCGAGCCGGTCCGGCTCGCGCGGGCCGCCCGTGCCGTAGCGCGGCTGCGCGGGGCCGTACGTCTCCTGCACGAACGCCCCGCCCGGTGCGAGCCCCGTCGCGGCCGCGCGGAGCACGCGCGCGCGCAGGTCGGGGGGCAGGTGCATGAAGATCGCGACGATCCCCTGCCACGCCCCGGGCTCGATCACGAAGTCGGCGAGGTCCGCCTGCACCGTGGCGATCCGCACGCCCTTCGCGGCCGCGAGCTCGCGCGCCCGCGCGAGCCCGACGGCGGAGAGGTCCATGGCCGTCACGTCGTGGCCCAGCGAGGCGAGATAGACCGCGTTGCGGCCCTGCCCCTCGGCGAGGCAGAGGACGCGGCCCCGCGGGATGCGCGGCGCCACCTCCCGGAGGAAGTCGTTCGGCTCGGTGCCGTACGCATAGGCCGGCTCGCTGAACCGCTCGTCCCACATCGCCGGGTCGGGCATGGTGTGCGGCCTCCGCTCAGTGCGGCGCCTCGAGGGCGCGTCCGCAGCCGACGCAGTGCCGCCACCCCACCTCGACCTCCGCCCGGCAGTCGGGGCAGCGTCCCGTGGCCTGCGCCTCGCCGCAATGCGGGCAGAAGTTGACGCGCCGCTTCGGCGGGAGCGCGCCGCCACAGAAGGCGCAGTTCGCCGGCGGGGCGATCGGCGCGGGCACGGCGCGCGGCGAGAGGGGCGCGGGCATCGGCGCCGGCGTGGGCGGCACGCGGCGCACCGCATCGAGCGGCAGGTCGTCGGCCGCGCCGCCGGGCGATGCGGCCGCGGGCGCGGCGGGTGGCGACCAGGGCGCCGGCGGCTCCGCGGGCTCGGCGGGCTCGGTGAGGTCCCCCCACGGCGGTGCGCCGACCCCCGATTCCGTGGGCGGTTCCGGCGGCGCGAAGGCGCGCTCGTCCGCGCTCCCGCCCAGCGCATAGGCGAGCGGCTCGGTCCGGAGGCGGAGGGTGGCGTCGCGGAACTCGCGCAGGAGCCCCAGGTCGGGATTCGCGTTCCGCGCCTCGTCGGCGAAGCGCGCGCGGACGGTCTCCGGCTCCGTGGCCACCAGTTCGCGCTCCCCGCTCGCGAGGCGCATCACGAGGAGCTCGTAGTCCTCGCTCGTGTCCACGCCGAGCGCGCGGCGCGCGGCCCGGTAGGGCAGGATGGTGCCGGTGAGCTCGCCGAGCGCGATGGGCTGGTGGAGCCGCGCGGGGTCGCGCTGCGCCAGCACGCTCACGAGGTGGCGGAAGAGGCGGTCGAGGTCGGTCATCGGGGCTCCGGGCGGGGCCGGACGTCGGGACGCGCGAACCAGCCGGATTCTAGCGAGGCGCGCGCGGGGCCGCGACGCTAGCGCCCCTCGCGGAGCGGCCAGCGCTCGCCGCGGGCGAGGCGCGCCTCGATCGCCGTGAAGCTCTCGTCGGGGTCGTAGGCGAGGTAGAGGGCCTGCTTCCGCTTCGCGGCCAGCCACTCGCCGAAGCCCGACTCGACGAGCCCGGCGGAACTCGCCTGGGTGCGCGCCGCGCGGATGGCGAGGTCGTTGGCGTACTCGTTCTTCGCGTGGCCCTTGTGCCCGCGCACCCAGGTCCACTGCGCGTCGTGCTGCCGCGCGAGGCGGACGAGGTCCTGCCAGAGCTCCAGGTTCTCGATCGCGCCGCCCTTCCGCCGCCAGCCGCGCGCCTCCCACCCCGGCGCCCACTCGCGGAGTCCCTTCACGAGGTACTCCGAGTCGGAGACGCAGAGGACGTGGAGCCGCGCCCCCTTCCGGCCGAGGAGGTCGAGCACCTCGATGGCGCCGCGGAGCGCCATCCGGTTGTTGGTCGTGGCGGGGGCGTGCAGGAAGAAGTCGCGGCGGACGACGCCTGCCTTCGTCCGCACCTCCACGAGCCCGCCCGCCCCGCCGGGGTTGCTCCCCTCCTGGCCGTTCCCGAGGCAGCTCTCGTCGAGGTGGACCACGACGGGCCCGCTCACGTGCCGAGCACCTGGAAGTCGTCGAGGTCGGCGAGGCGGAAGGTGAGCTCCTCGCCGGTCATGGGGAGGAAGCCGACCAGCGCCTCGTCGCGGCCGACGCTCCGCACCGCGCGCGCGACGACGACGTACTCGGTGCCGCGGCGCGACACCTGGACGCGCAGCCCCCGGCGGGCGGCCTGCTCGAGGCGGTCCATCATCTCGGGGGTCCAGCGGACGGGCGACATGCGGGAGCGATGCCTCGCTAGCTTACCGGGTCGATGGTGCGCCGCACCGTGATGCGGCCGGGCTCGCCCGCGACCACGCGGCCGATCACCGCGCGCGCCAGCGTCCCCTCGGTGGCGAGCGCGGCGAGCAGCGCGTCGAGCCGCGCCGGCGGCACCGCGAGCAGGAGCCCGCCCGAGGTCTGCGCGTCGGCGGCGAGCAGCCGCTCCGCCTCGCCGAGCGACGGGTCCCACGTGACGCGCGCCGCCTCGAGGTTCCGGCGCGTGCCGCCCGGCACGAAGCCCCGCCCTGCGAGGTCGAGGGCACCCGCGAGGAGCGGCAGCGCGTCGATTGCGAGCTCGGCGGCGGCGCCGCTCGCCTCGAGCATCCCGCCCAGGTGGCCCAGGAGGCCGAACCCCGTCACGTCGGTGGCGGCGCGGAGGCCGGTCGCCACCGCGGCGCGCGCGGCGCCGGCGTTGAGCGCCGTCATGCTCGCCACCGCGGCGGCGAGGTCCGCCTCGCCGATCGCGTCCCGCTTGAACGCGGTGGTGAGGATCCCGGTGCCGAGCGGCTTGGTGAGCACGAGCCGGTCGCCGGGGCGCGCGGCGGCGTTCACGAGCATCCGGTCGGGGTGCACCTCGCCGGTCACCGCCATCCCGAACTTGGGCTCGGGATCGTCCACGGTGTGGCCGCCGAGCACGAGGCACCCCGCGGCGCGCGCCACGCGGCCGGCGCCCGCGATCACCTCGCCCAGCAGCTCGAGGGGGAGCCGCTCGCGCGGCCACCCCGCGATATTGAGCGCGAAGAGCGGGGTCCCGCCCATCGCGTAGACGTCGCTCAGCGCGTTCGCGGCGGCGATGGCGCCCCACGTGCCGGGATCGTCCACGATCGGCGTGAAGAAGTCCACCGTGGCCACGAGCGCCCGGTCGGGCGCGATCCGGTACACCGCCGCGTCGTCGCGGGTGGAGGCATCCACCAGGACGCGGTCGTCGGCGATCCCCGGCACCTGACGCAACACGTGCGTCAACTCGGCGAGCCCGAGCTTGCAGGCTCAGCCGGCGCCGTGGGAGAGGCTCGAGAGCCGGATCGCGGGCCGCTGGTCGCGGGGCGTGTCGGACATGGGAGCGAGGGCCGGGACGGCCCGAAGATAACGCAGTGCGGCGGAGGGTGACGGTGGAATCCCTGGTGGTGCTCGGCACGGCGTGCCTGCTCGGCTTCCTGCACGCCCTCGAGGTGGACCACATGCTGGCGGTGACGGCGTTCGTCACGCGGCGGCCGGCCCTCGCCACCGCGGCGAACTTCGGCTTCCGCTGGGGCGTGGGGCACTCGGCGGCGGTGCTCCTCGCCGGCGGCGTGCTGCTCGTGACCGGCCTCCGGCTCCCCGACCGGCTCGACGCGCTCGGCGAGGGCGTCGTCGGCCTCATGCTCGTCGGGCTCGGCCTCTGGGCGTTCCGCTCCGCGGCGCGGCTCCACCTGCACGACCCCGCCGGGCACGGCGGCCACGCCCACCTCCACGCGCATCCCGGCGACCCCGCGCACGAGCACGCGCACCACCACCACGACGGCTCGGCGCACCATCACCCGCACGACGACGCGGGGCACCACCATCCCGACGCGCCCGGCCACGGGCACGACCACGCCGCGGCCGGCCACCCGCACCCGCACCCGCACGAGCACGCGCCGGCCCACGCGCACGACGCCCGCCACGACCCGCACCATCCCCACCGCCACGGCCCCGGCGGCCACGCGCACGACCACCAGGGGATCACCCTCGTGGGGCTGATGCACGGCCTCGCGGGGACGAGCGCCGTGGTGGCGCTCCTCCCCGTGACCCTGCTCCGGAGCAAGGGGCTCGGGCTCGGCTACCTGCTCGCCTTCGGGTGCGGGACGATCGTGGGGATGACGCTCTTCGCGTCCGTGGCGGCGCTCGCCATGCGGCAGGCGGCGGAGCGGTCGCTCGCGTGGGGCCGGCTGGCGGCGCGCCTGGTCGGCGCCGCGGGCGTGGTGGTGGGCGTGTGGTGGGTGCTGCGGGCGGCCGGCGTGGTGGCCGCGTGAGGCGCTAGCGCCGCGCCGCCAGTTCGAGCGCCTGCCAGCCGATCCACGCCCGTTCCTCGCGCGCGGGCCCGCCGAAGCTCCCGTCCCCCTTCTGCCGCGCGAGCAGCGCCGGCACCGCCCGCGCCACCGCCGCGCGCGCATCCGGCGCGTCGGCGAGCAGCAGCCCCTCCAGCACGTGGAAGAGCTCGGCGTGGGGCCACTCCCCGTCCGCCCCCTGGTGCCCCGCCACGAAGGTCACGAGCGGGAGGAGCGTCTCCCGCCACTGCGTCCCCGCCACCGCGAGCGGCGCGACCGCGCAGGCGATCACGTCCGGCGCGAAGAAGCCCGGCTCCCACGCCCGGAAGTGGCGGCCGAGCCGCTGGAAGCTCTGCAGGTGGAGCCGCACCTGCTCGCGCGGGCCGAGGCCGGCGCGGAGCACCGCGCGGAGCGCCAGCGCGCTCGCGGCGAAGCGGGCCGCCGCCTCGGCGCGGAAGGTCTTCCCCGTGGGGAGGGTGAGCGGCGCCACCCGCTGGTCGGGGGCGGCCGGCGCGAAGAAGCCGCCGGGAAGCGTGCCGATCTCGTGCGCGAGCGGGCCACTCTCGCCGAGCGTCCCGTCGAAGCCACCGGGGCGGCCCTGCTGCGCGAGGAGCCAGGCGACGAGGCGCGCGGTCGGCTGCTCCGTCGCGGCGACGCCCAGGTCCATGAGCTCGAGGGCGGTCCAGGCGGTGGCGAGGAGGCTCGCGCCGACGCTCCCGTCCGGCCGCACCTCCCGCGTGCAGCGCTGGACGAGCGTGGCGCGGAGCGCCGCATCGCCCGGGTCGGGGGCGCCCAGGCGCGCGCGGGCCAGGAGCCCCTGACGGGTGGGGAGGCGGGCGAGGAACGCCGCGGCGCGTTCGGCGGCCGCCGCGACGGCGCTCACGTGATCCAGCCGAGGAGGAGGCCCGCCACGACGAAACGGATCGCGGCGACCGCGGCCCGCACGGCGACGCGGGCCGGCTTGCGCCGCTCCTCCGCGCTCCGGAGCCGGGGCGCCGTGTCGGCGACGAGCGCGAGCAGCGGGAAGACGAGCCAGGGGGTGCCGCCGCCCAGGCTCGCGAGCCAGAGCGTCGCGAAGAGCGTGAAGAACGCCGCTTCCGCGGGCGGCACCCACGCGGGCGTCGCCGTCTCGCCGCGGAGGCGGCCGGTGAGGCGGTCGGCGAGGAGGAACCAGGCGGCCACGGCGAGCCAGCCGAGCGCGACGCGCCCGAACGACATCCGTGCTACCAGCGCTTCCGGAGCGAGTCCGCCGGCATGAGGAGGCCGCGCGCCATCACCCAGCTGATCTCGCGCGTCTTGCGGATGTCGGTGAGCGGGTTCTCGCGGAGCACCACGAGGTCCGCCTTCTTGCCCGGGGCGAGGGTGCCGATGGAGTCGGCACCGAGGAGCTGGGCCGCGTCGCGCGTCGCGGAGAGGATCGCGTCGGCGGGGGAGAAGCCGGCGCCGACGAGGAGCTCGAGCTCGCGGTGCAGGCTCGCGCCCGGCACGAGGAGCTGGTTGGCCGCGTCCGTGCCCGCGACGACCCGCCCGCCGAGCGCGCGGTAGATGCGGACGAAGAGGTCCTGGTTCGCCCGCGCCGCCTTGAACGCGGCGAAGTCGCTCGGGCCCCAGCCGGCGCGCTGGATCATCCCGGGGACGTTCCACTTCGTCATCTCGGAGTCGGGGACTGCGGCGAGGTCCGGGTCCTGGAGCGCCGAGGGGTCGTCGAGGTGGCTGAAGGTCTCGTGGAGCACGAGCGTCGGGACCATCGTCACCCGCTCGTTCACGAGGTGCTGCGCCACCCGCGCCATCCCCGCCGAGTCGAGTCCCGGCCACGCGCGCTCGAACGCGGTCCAGCCGGGGAAGAAGCCGCTGCGGTGCGCGGCGAAGATGGGGGCGGCGTCGCCGAGCGTCGCCTCGGGGACGCCGCTCAGGTGCTCGATCGCCTTCACGCCGAGGTCGCCGGCGGTGACCGCGTCGGTGAGTCCCAGGTGGGCCGTGACGCGGAGGCCGAAGGTCTGCGCCTCGTCGAGGATGGCGCGCATCATCGGCGGGGCGACGCGCGTGTACACCTTCACGTAGTCCACGCCCGCCACCGCGAGGCGGTCCACCGCCTTCCGCGCGGCGTTGGCGTCCGCGGCGGCGAGCGCGTCCGGGTACGTGGCAGGCGCGGCGTCGATCATGGCGCCGGCGGCGTAGATGCGCGGCGCCCGCAGCGTGCCGAGCGCGGCGTGCTCGCGGAGGGCGAGCACCGAGTCGAGCGGGCCGTGCACGTCGCGGACGGCGGTGACCCCGTAGGCGAGGAACCGCGGCAGCGTCCACGGCGCCGCGTGCACGTGCGAATCGATGAGTCCCGGGAGCACGAACTGGCCCGCGGCGTCCACCTCGAGGGTGCGCGCGGGGAGCTTGAAGCCGTCGCGCGGGACGATGGCCTCGATCACGTCGTTCCGCGCCACGACGACCATGTCGCGCTTCGGCGGGGCGCCGGTGCCGTCGAACACCGTGACCCCCACGAGCGCCACGCCCGTGGGGGGAAGCTTCCGGCAGCCCGCGAGCCCGAGCAGGGCCGCGAGCGCCAGCGCGCTAGCGCGGATCGCTCGACGAATGGTCATGCAGGATCCTCCAGCCCTCGGGGCGCTCCTCCATCACGAGCGTGAAGGGGCCGCTGGCGGTCGTGGCGCCGTTCCGGTAGAGGATGTAGCGCGCCGTGACGAGCGCCCAGGTGGTGCCGAGCGGGCGCGCGGTGAACTCCTCGAACCGGAGGCTGTCGCGCTTCGCCCCCGGCTGGAAGAGCGGCGCGTAGTGCGCGCGGATCCAGGCGAGGCCGTGCTGCGGACGGCGGCCGTCCATGAACGTCGTCGCGCTGTCCGCCGCGTAATCGCCGACGAAGGCGTCGAGGTCGCCGCGGTTCCACGCGTCGGCCGAACGCGTGAACTGCTCGGCGAGCACCTCGGTGAGGCGCACGGGGTCGAGGCTCTTCGGCGACGGATCCACCGACACCGCGGGAGCCTTGTGGCACGCGGCCAGGAGGGCCACGAGGGGCGCGAAACGTCGGAGGGACATGGGTTTAAGGGCTCGGGACCCGGGGAAGGTCACCGGTCCGGCCCGGCGATGCAAGCCCGGGGGAACGACGCGGGCGCCCCGGCCGCGACGGCCAGGGCGCCCGGGACGGACCGGCGGGAGGCCGGCGCCTAGCGCTTCTTGCCCTTCTTCTTCGGCTTGGCGGCCTTCTTCGCCGTCTTCTTGGTGGCCTTCTTCGCGGCCTTCTTGGCCGACTTCTTCGCCGCCTTCTTCGCGGCCTTCTTCGCCGTCTTCTTGGCCGCCTTCCTGGCGGTCTTCTTCGCTGCCTTCTTCGCCGCCTTCTTCACGGCCTTCTTGGCCGCCTTCTTCGGCGCGGGCTTGGCCTTGGGCTTCGCCTTCGCCTTGGGCTTGGCCGGGGCCCGGGGCGCAGCCGGGGCGGCGGGCGCCATCACCGGCGCGGGAGCCGGAGCGGGTGGGGGCGGCGGCGGTGCCGGCTCGGACGAGCCCGGGAATTCGTCCATCCACCCTGCACTCTGCCAGCCCGACTCCATCGAATCCAGCTCGGCCATGGTCGGCTCCTTCTGGGGCGATAACGTGTGGCGGGGACTGCTGCGGGACGAGGCGGGACGCCTCCCGCGGTTGCCGTCTAAGATGCACAAGTTGTCCCGCTCTGCAAGACTGCGCGCACGCAGGTGGGCGCGTATACTTCCCGCACCTCGAACCCCGCCGCCACGCCGAGCCCGCCAGTGACCCCGACCCCGCGCCGACTCCTCCTGCTCGTGACGGCCGGGCTTGCCGTGCTTGGCCCCCGGCCCGCCTCCGCCCAGGCCCCCGTGGCGGAGGTCCGGGTGACGCCGCCGTCCCTGGCGCTCGCGACCGGGGCCCGGCAGCCGGTCTCCGCCCTCGCCTTCGACAAGGACGGCAACGTCCTCCTCGACGTGAAGGTCACCTTCGCGAGCTCCGACACGGCGGTGGCGACGGTGGCCCCGGACGGGACGGTGACCGCCACCGGGCCCGGTGCGGCGCGGATCGAGGCGATCGCCGGGTCCCGGCGGGGGGCCATCACCGTGACCGTCACCGGGCCGAGCGCCGCCACCCGCCCCGTCTCGCTGGCGCTCGAGCCCCAGCCCCTCGTGCTGATCCCCGGCGAACGGCAGCCGCTCCGGCTCGTCGCCCGCCGGGCGGACGGCGGCGAGGCGGAGACGGGCCCCGTCACCTGGCGCACGCTCCACCCCGCCCTCGTCCGGGTGGATGCCGCCGGGACGGTGGAGGCGCTGGCCGCGGGGACCGGCGTCGTGCAGGCGCTCGCGGCGGGGCTCATCGCCACGGCCACCGTGAAGGTCGTCCCCGCCGACGTCGGCGTGACGCGGACCGAGCTCCGCCTCGGCGTGGGGGACGTGGACTCGATCCGCGCCATCGTCCCCGCGCAGGGTGACCGCCCGCTGGGCGGCGGCTTCGCGTGGACGAGCTCCGATACCGCCGTCGCCACCGTGACGCCGCAGGGGATCGTCGCCGGGCGCGCGCCGGGGACGGCCGCCGCCGTCATGGTCGGGCCCGACGTCGCGCTCCGGATTCCCATCACCGTCTACTCCGCCGTGGCGGGACTCGAGGTCTCGCCCCCATTCAGCAAGGGGCCGCTCCGCCTCGCGGTGCAGGGCACCCGCACCCTCTCCGCACAGGCGGTGGACACCGCCGGGCGGCCGGTGGCGGGGGCCACGGTCGCATGGACCGTGGGGGACACGGCGCTCGTCGCGTTCGACCGGGCCCGCGGCGCACTGACCGGGCTCGCGGCCGGCCGCACCACCGTCACCGCGAAGGTCCCCGGCGTCGCTCCCGCGACCTGGGAGATCGAGGTCGTCCCCGCCGACGTCGCGATCCGCCCCGCGCGCCTCGGCCTCGCCCCCGACGGCGCGGCGCAACTCTCGGCGCGGCTCCTCGACCCCGACGGAAAGGAACTCGGGCCGCTCGAGGGGGCCCGCTGGGTGACGAGCGAACCACGCGTGGCGCGCGTGCGGCCGGACGGCTCCGTCGAGGCCGGCACCCGCGGCCGGGCCACCATCACCGCCACCGCGCCGTGGGGGCGGAGCGCCGAGGTGCCGGTGTTCGTCACCGGCGACCTGTTCGTGGCCTCGACCCGCGGCGGCCGGCCCGCGATCTACGACCTCACCGTCGCGAACCCCGACTCGCTCCGGCTCGTGCTGGACGACGGCGCCACCGCGGTGCAGCCCGCCCTCTCGCCCGACGGGACCCGGCTCGCGTGGACCTCGAACCAGGGCGGGAACTACGACGTCTGGGTGGCGGACGCCGACGGCACGAACCGCCGCCGCCTGACCGACGATCCCGCCTTCGACGGCGAGCCGCAGTGGCTTCCCGACGGCTCCGCGCTGGTCTTCAGCTCCACCCGCGGCGGCACGAGCCGCCTCTGGGTGGTCGGGGCCGACGGCACGGGGCTCCGCCCGCTCACCGCCCCGACCGCGAGTGCCACGTCGCCCAGCGTCTCGCCCGACGGCGCGCGGGTCGCGTTCGTGCGGAGCGACGCCTCCGGGGCCGACCTCTACGACATCCGGATCGACGGCGCCGACGAGCGGCGCCTCACCACGACCCCCGAGCGGGAGCGGCTGCCGCGCTGGCTGCCGGGCGGGCGGCTCGCGTGGGTGGTGGACCGCGGCACGAGCAGCTCGGCGATCCTCGCCGGCCCCGCCGGCGGCGTCGCGCCGGTGACGCTCGCCACGAGCGACCGGCCGGTCACGGGGTTCGCCGTCTCGCGCGACGGGAGCCGTCTCGCGTGGGTGAGCGCCCGGAGCGACGCCGAGCGCGGCGCCGGCGGCTTCGCGCTCGTGATCCAGGCGGCGACGCCCGGCGCCGCGCCCGCCACCGTGCGCCTCCGGCCCGGCGAGCAGGTGCAGTCGCCCGCCTTCCGGTGAGCGCCGCCCCGCTCCTCATGCGCGCGCTCGCGCTCACCGCCACCGGCGGGCCGGAGCACCTCGCGCTGGTGGACCTCCCCGTCCCCGCGCTCGACGGCCCGCACGACGTGCGCGTGCGCGTGCACGCCGCGGCGCTCAACCACCTCGACCTCTTCGTCGCCGACGGCCTCCCGGGCGTGGCGTACGCCTTCCCGCACGTGGTGGGCGCCGACGGGGCGGGGGTGGTGGACGCCGTCGGGAGCGCGGTGACCGCGGTGCGTCCCGGCGACCGCGTGATGCTGAACCCCGGCCTCTCCTGCGGCACCTGCGCCGAGTGCCGGGCGGGCGAGGAGTCGCTCTGCCCCGCCTTCCAGCTCCTGGGGGAGCACCGCCACGGGACGATGGCCGACTACGTCGTGGTGCCGGAGGCGAACCTCGCGCCGGCGCCGGCCGGGTTCAGCTGGGCGGAGGCGGCGGCCTTCCCGCTCGCGACGCTCACCGCGTGGCGGATGCTCGCGACGCGGGCGCGCGTCGCCGCCGGGGAGACGGTGCTCGTGTGGGGCGCGGGTGGCGGCGTGGCGCAGGCGGCGGTGCAGGTGGCGAAGCACCTCGGCGCCACCGTCGTCGCGACGAGCGGCGACGACGCGAAGCTCGCCGTCGCGCGGGCGCTCGGCGCGGACCACGTGGTCAACCACGCCACCGGCGACGTGCTCGCCGTGGTGCGGCGGGTCACGGCGAACCGCGGCGCCGACGTGGTGGTCGAGACGGTGGGCGAGCCGACGTGGACGCGCTCGCTCCGCGCGCTCCGGCGCGGGGGCCGCCTAGTCACGTGCGGCGCCACCGGCGGGCCGATGGTGCAGCTCGACGTGCGGAAGCTCTTCTGGCACCAGTGGTCGCTCCTCGGCAGCACGATGGGGAGCCGCGCGGAGTTCGCCGCGCTCGCGGCGCTCGCGGGGGAGGGCAGGCTCCGGCCGAGGGTGGACGGCGTGGTGCCGCTCGCGCAGGCGCGCGAGGCGTACGCCCGCATGGCGCGGGGCGCGCAGGCGGGCAAACTCGTGATCGAGGTGGCGACGTGAACGAGCTGCTGGACCGGCTGCGCGCCGGCGGCGCGCAGATCCTCGAGGTGGCGCCCGCCTTCCTGGCGGCGCTCCTCATCCTCCTCGCGGGCTACCTGCTCGCGCGGCAGCTGCAGAAGTGGGCCGACCAGACCCTCAAGCGGCTCGACTTCAACCGGGTGGCGAAGGAGCAGGGACTCGACCAGGTGGTGGTCCGGACCGGCACGCACCTCGACCCGGTGCGCGCCTTCGCGAACCTCCTGTTCTGGCTCGTGATGCTGGTGGTCATCCTCCTCGCGAGCGCGGCACTCGGGCTCGAGAGCATCAACGAGACCTTCGGGCGGATGCTCGCCTTCATCCCCACGCTCATCGTGGGGATCGTGATCGTCATCCTGGGGATGATCGTGGGCGAGTTCGTGCGCGCCGTGATCCTCGCCTCGGCGGGGACGGTGAGCGGGGTCCCCACCGTGGCCAAGGTGGCGAAGGGCGTCGTGGTGCTCATCGCGATGTTCATGGCGCTGCAGCAGGTGGGCGTCGCCGAGGAGATCGTGACGAGCGCCTTCACGCTCATCCTCGGCGCCGTGGCCCTCGCGGCCGGCCTCGCCTTCGGGCTCGGGAACCGCGACCTCGCGGGGGAGATCACGCGGCGCTGGTACGAGGAGGGCCAGCGCCGCGACCGCCGGAAGACCGACCGCGAGCCGCCGGTGCCGCCCGACGCCCCGCCGCCGATCATGGACTGAGCGTCAGGGCACGGCGAGCCGCACCAGCTGCCGCCGCCCGTCCGCCGTCTTCGTCACCCCGTACGCCTTCGTCGCGCCCACGCCCGCGAGCAGCACGCCCGCGGGCGCGATGGCGTCGCGCACGAACGCCCCGTCCCGGCCGAACACCGCGTAGCGCGCGGCGTCGGTGTCCTTCGCGCGGCTGTACTGGAGCCAGACCTCGCCCGTCGCGCGCGTGAGCGCCAGTTCGAACGCGGGCTTCGTCTCGGCGAAGGGGAACTTGACCTCGACCCCCTTCGGGAGCCCGCGCGCGTAGAGCCGCTCGAGCACCGCCGCTCGGTCCGCCTCCGTCACCGGCACCTTCGTCCAGGCGTGCGGCTTCCCGCGGGTCCACGTCCCGTCGGGCGCGCGCCAGTCCACCGAGAAGCTGCGCGCCCGCGCCACCCAGACGGCGCCATCGGCGGTGGCGCCGAAGGCGTCGTTGGGGCCGAACACCTTCGCGACCGACTGCACCTGCTCGCCGAACGTCGCGTCGCCGTACTCGGGGGCGCTGAGCCGAGCCACCGTGTCCACCGCCCCGTTCCCGAGCGAGATGCGGAGCACGGCGAGGCTGTCGGGGCGGACCGGCGTGCCCGGCTCCCCGCCGCCCAGCACCGCGGTGAAGTCGGTCTTGTAGCCGTGGCCCGCCCGGTCGTACGTGAGCACCGGGGTGGCGCCGCCCACCGCCGGGAGCGGGAGCACGCGGGCGAAGGCGCCCCGGTCGGTCCAGAGCGTGGTGCGCGTCGCGGCGAAGTCCACGAGGGCGAGGGTGTCGCCGGCCAGGTGTGCGACGGCGCCGGGGAACTTGTACTGGCCCGCGGCGTCGCCCGCGAGCGAGTCCACCTGGGTCCCCACGGTGTCCACCTTGCCGGTCGCGAAGTCGGCGAGGAGGAAGCGCTTGTCCTTCGTGTCGGCGAAGGCGACGCGCCCGTCGGCGAGCTCGACCACGTTGCTCACCCCGCCGAAGGTGGCGGCGAGCGCGGCGTCCTGCGCGAGCGTCACGGGCGGGGCGGCCTTCTCCGCGGTGGCGGCGCAGCCGATGGCCACCGCGCCGAGGAGGGCGAGGGGAGCGAGGCGGTTCGGGGTCACGCGATCTCCTGGGGCGTCGGGAACTACGGCCGCTTCGTCGGTGCGGCCGGGACGAGGGGCGGCACCGCCACCTGGCGGAGCCGGGTGCCGAGGGGCGAGTACTCCGCCACGAGCACGGTGCCGTCGCCGGCGCCGATGACGTGGCCGTCGCCGCGGAGGTCCACGATGCCGGCGAGACGGCCGTCGGGGTCCACCACGAGGTAGCCCTGCAGCGTGTCGGTCACCGCGCGGCTCCGCTCGAGCCAGGTGTTGCCGCGCGCGTCGGTGAACGCGACGTCGAACGCCGCCTTGGTCGGCGCGAAGGGCAGCTGCTCGGCGCTCGCCCGGAGCTCCGCGGGGAACTTCCGCACGAAGGCCTCGCGGTCGGCGCGCGTCACCTCGAGGACGCGGTCGGGGAGGCCGTCGCCGCGGCGCGTGGTCCCGTCGGGGGCGATCCGGTCGAGCCGGTTGTGGTACACGCGGGCGACCCAGACGGTGCCGTCGGGCCGCACCCCCCAGCGGTCCACGCCGCTGAAGACGCGGCGCTCGAACCGTTCGCCCGTTGCGGACTGCACCTTGGCGAGGTCGAGCGGTGCCAGGCGCGCCACGGTGTCGGCGCGCGCGAGGTCGGCGGGCAGGCGGAGGACCACGGCGCTGTCGCGGTTGCCGCTCCCGTCGGGGCCCGGCGCCGGGCGGAGCTCGACGTAGAAGTTGCCCCTGGCGTCGCGGGCCCGGGGCAGCGCGCCGCGCACGATCGCGGGGGCCGAGAGGCTGCGCGTGAGCGCGCCGTCCAGGCCGTGCACGGTGAGCCGCGGCGGGAAGACGTCGGCGACGTAGAGGGAGTCGCCGGCGCGGAAGAGGCTGACGGGGTTCTTGAGCGCCCCGCCCACCGGGACGGCCGTGCCGGCGGCGAGGTCCACCACCTCCACCTCGGGCCCGCCCGGGAGGAGGACCGCCCAGCGGTTCCCCCCGAGCCACGCCGCGTCGCGCGCCTCGGCGAAGCGGACGACCACGGTGTCGCCGCCGTCGGGCAGGGTCACCTCGGGCGGGGGCGGGCTCGACGGACCGCAGGCAGCGAGGGCCAGCGCGGCGAGCGCGCCGGCCCCGGCACGGCGGAGGGGGTGGCTCGGCATGGGCGACAATATAGCCGCCCGGCCGGCCGTCACCCGGTCAGGAGGGGTTCCACCAGTAGGTGAACTTGACCATCAGGACGTTGTCCGCCGGCGTGGCGAAGAGGTCGTCGAAGGCGCGCCCCGGCGCGAAGCGGCCGACGGCGTTCGCCGCGCTCCGGTTGTGCGTCCAGACGAGGAAGAGCGTGGAGCCCGGCGCGTACTCCCAGCGGAGCACGGCGTTCCCGCGGAGCGAGGCGAAGGTGAAGTCCGGGTTCCCCACGCCGATCGGCGCCGCGGGCCCCGCGCCGTCGGGATCCACCGTCCCCGAGGCCCGGTCCCAGGTCGAGCCCTCGGTGCCGTAGCGCAGGAAGTCGAAGCTGCGCGGCCGCCGGAGCTCCTTGAGCGTCGCGTACTCGCCCGAGGAGACGAACGGCTGCGTGAAGAGCTCGAGCGAGAGCTTCGGCGTGAAGATCCAGTTGAGCCGCACGTTCGCCGAGAGCGTGGTCTGGCGCAGGTCGCCGAAGACGTAGCGGTTCCCGTACGTGGCGGTCGCGAGCGGGTCGGCGAAGGTGCCGACGTACTGCGCCCCGTCCACGTTCCGGAAGAGGCTCGGGCCGAACATGAGCTGCAGGCGCTGCGTCGGCTTCCACTCCGCCCAGGTCTCCACCCCCCAGCTCCGGTCCGCGCCGTTGGCGAACCGGTTGAGCGAGAGCTCCACCCCGAAGGTGAGGAGCTTCCGGTCGTCGGAGCTGAAGCCGCCGCCCAGCTCGACCCCGGGCTGGTTCAGGATGGCCGGGCCGCCCCGGGTCGCGCGCACGTTCACCGTCCGCGGGTTCACCGCGACGCGCCAGCGCGGGCGCCAGAAGTTCCTGAGCGTCAGGTTCCCGGTGTGGAAGACCCCCGCCCAGGTGTTGTTGCCGCCGAAGTCCCACGAGCTGAAGAGGGCGGTGTTCACGCTGGCCCGCTGGTACCAGCGGGTCGGCTTCGTCCAGCGGTAGCCGACCACCGCGTGGGCGTTGACCATGTCGGTGCGCGGCGCGAAGCCCAGGTCGTTGAGCTCGAGGCCCGGGTCGATGACGCCGAGCGCCGCGTTCACCATCGTGTTCCCCTTCTGCTTGTTGAGCGTGAGCCGCCCGCCCCAGCCGAAGAGGGAGGTCGCCGCCGAGTCCACGCGCACGTGCCGCGCGTCGGGGCGCTGGAAGTAGTGGGTGCTGTTCCGCTGGAGCGCGAGCATCCGCTCGGGCGTCCCCGTCACGAGGCTCGAGCCGGCCCAGCCGTTCAGCACCCAGACGCGCCCGCGATCGAGGAAGGTCCACCCGTCGAGGCCCACGGCGTAGGCGCCGCGGTTCATCTCGGCGTCGAGCCGGCGGTCGCCGAAGAAGCGCTGCGTGGCCGTGCCGAGGACGCCGATCCCCTGGCGGCCGCCGTCCACCTCCTTCTGCGCGCGGATCACGTTGTAGCTCGCGAGCGGCTCCACCTCGGCGCGCCACTGGCGCGCGGGCCCGCCCGCCTCGTCGAGCGCGGTGAGGCGCGCGAACTCCCGCTGCGTGAGCGCGGAGAGCGTCCCCACGTTCCACGACCCCACCCGGCCCGAGACCTTCGCGGCGCCCAGGATGTGCGTCCCCTGCGGCACGTCGGAGAAGGACGCGTCGGGGAGGCTGCCGCGCGGCGCCCGGCCGATGCGGCGCGTGTAGAGGAACTGCGGCCCGCCCCAGTTGAAGCCCCAGAAGTTGTTCGACCCGCCGTAGCCGAACTCGAAGAGGTTGGCGCCCTCGACGAAGAACGGCCGCCGCTCCTGGAAGAAGACCTCGACGTCGCTCAGGTTGACCACCGCCGGGTCCACCTCCACCTGGCCGAAGTCGGGGTTCACCGTCCCCGAGAGGGTGAGGTTCGGCCCCAGGCCCATCTTCACGTCGGCGCCCACGCCCGGGCGGTAGCGCGAGCCGTCGTTGTACGGGTCGCCGGCGTCGTGCCGCAGGAACTCGGCGCGGCCGGTGACGTAGGGGAGCACCTCGAGCCGCCGCGGCGCGTGGACGCCCGTGAGGCCCACCAGCGCCGGGAACCGCGAGACGAAGCCGCTCCCGTTCTGCGGCGTGTAGACGAGGTAGTCGTACTCGTTCTTCCGCGCGATGTCGCGCTTGAAGTTGATGCCCCACTCCTGCTCGGCACCGGCGCGGAAGCGGAGCTGCGAGTACGGGATGCGCAGCTCGGCGGCCCAGCCCTCCGGCGTGCGGCGCACCGCGGCCTGCCAGACGCCGTCCCAGGTGTCGTCGTCCCAGTCGTCGTTGAAGAGCGTGCCGTCGTACTGCGTGCCAGCGGCGTTCACGCCGAAGTAGAAGCCGCTGCGCCGGTCGCGGTAGGAGTCGAGGAAGACGTAGAAGGCGTCGCTCGGCGAGCGCGTGTCGCGGCGCGCGAGCAGCGCGCGCACCGAGTCGGGCTGCGTGTCGTGGAGCTCCGCGGCCACGTAGATCGCGTCGTCGTCGAAGAGGATGCGCACCGTGGTGCGCTCGGTCGGTGCCGCGCCCTCGGCGGGCTCGCGCTGCACGAAGTTCGCGATCGGCGCGGCCTGCTGCCACGCCGCGTCCGAGAGGTCGCCGTCCACCGCGATGCCGCCGGCGGAGCGCGCGGCGCGGACGGCGGTCGGGGCGTCGGAACGCGCAGCCGCCGCAGCGGGCGCCGGTGAGGCGCCGCGCGCGGCGGCTGCGGCCAGGGAGACCTGGAGGAGCAGGGCGGCGATCATGCGGCCGGGACCTCGTCGTCATCGTCGGGTGGAGTGCTCCCGCTCGGGAGCGCATTCCCTCATTCGACGCCGGCCGCGCGGAAAAGGTTGTCAGCGTCCTCCGCCGCGGGTGGTGAGCACCTCCTCGAAGAACGCGACCGCGCGCGGGTCGCCGCCCTGCCCGAGCCAGAAGATCGCCGAGCGGCGCACCTTCGGGTCGCGGTCGGTGCGCGCGACGCGGAGCAGCGCCGGCACGCCCTCGCCCGCGGGCCGCTGCGACAGCGCGAACACCGCCGCCTCGCGCACCTCGCGCTCGGCGCCGGCGTCGCCCGCCACCTCGGCGAGGCCGGCCGTGGCCTCCTCGGCCGCGGCCTGTCCGACCCAGAAGAGGGCACTCTTCCGGACGCGTGCGGGTGCGCCGGGGTTCCGCGCGAGGTCGAGGAGTCGCGGCCACGCCTCCACGCTGTCGGCGAGGATGACGGGGAGGATGGCGTCCTCGCCCTTCGGGCCCGCGCCCTCCGCCTGCGCGAGGAACCAGGCCGCCGCCTCGCGCGCCGGGACCAGGCCGAGGTCGGGGCCCGCGGCGGCCGCCGTCCAGCGGCCGCCGACCCGCGTGCGGAGCCGCACGAGCGTGCCGCGCGCGAGCTCGCGCGAGACGCGCACCGGGCCGGCGACGCAGTCCGCTGCCCAGTCGCGGTCCCGGCCGCGGCCCCACGAGATGTTCTCGCCGTTGCCGCAGACGTCCGGCCGCGCGGCGAAGCTGAAGCGCACCGGGCCGGTGCCCACCTGGCGGAGCCGCTCGGCGAGCGACTGCGCCGCCGCGGGGCGCGCGCCGGCCGCGAGGGCCAGCGCCGCCACGAGCACCGCGCGCGTGCTCACTTCTGCTCTCCCGTCAGGAACTGCTCGAGCGCCTCGGCGGCCCGCGGGTCGCGGCTCTGGCCGAGCCAGAAGATCGCGGTGCGGCGGATCTCCGGGTCCTTCTCCGTCTTCGCGATCGTGATCAACTGGTCCACCGCGGCGCGGTCGCGCCGCTGCGCGAGCACGAACACCGCCTGGCGCTTCATCTCCGGGTCGTCGAGCTGCGCGTACAGCGTCGCGATCTCCGCCGTGGAGGCGCCGCGCTGGCCCGCCCAGAAGAGCGCCTGCTTGCGGACCTCGATCGGCTCCGCGCGGTTCCGCGCGATCTCCGCGAGCCAGGCCCCCGCCCCCTCGTCGCCGCCCTGCGAGACGGCGAAGAGGATCCGCCGCTTGAGCTCCTCGTTCCGGAGCTTCCCGTACAGGTCGCGCAGGAACGCGGTGCTCACGGGCTCGCGGCGCTGGCCGAGCCAGAAGATGGCCTGCGCGCGGAGCTCCTCCGGCGCGCCGTCGCGCGCGGCGTAGTCGCGCAGCAGGTCGGCCGCCTTCGGGTCCTGCTGCTGCGCGATCGCGAAGATCGCCTTCTCCTGCACCGCCGAGTCCTTCGAGGTGCGGAGGATCGAGTCGAGCGCCGCCACCGCCGCCGGCCCCTGCACCTGCGACAGCCAGAACACCGCCTGCCCGCGCACCCCGGCGTCGGGGTCGGTCCGCGCCACCTCGAGCAGCGTGCGCTCCGTCCCCTCGCCGTGCTGCTGCGCCACGATGAACACCGCGCGCCGCCGCAGGCAGTAGGAGCCCGGGTCGCGCCGCGCGAGCACCTTACGGAGCACCGGCATCGCGCGCTCGCTGTCCATCTGCATCAGCCCCTGCAGCGCCGCCGTCGCCACGTCGTCCTCGTTGTCGCAGGCGTCGTCGTCGCCGTCGTGCACGGTCACGCCGCCCCGGGGCGGCCGCGGGGGGCGCGGGGGCCGCGGCGCACGCCCGCTCGCGGTGACCGCCACGGGCGGCTCGGGGGGTTCGGGCGCCGCGGCGGCCTCGGCTGCCTCCGCCACCTCGGCCGCGGCGTCGGCATCGCCCTGCGAGGCGAGCTGCGCGCGGATCCGCGCGGCGAGCGCCTCGTTCTCCGAACGCTTGCGCTCGGCGTCCTCGCCGCGCGCCGGGAGCGCCCTGCGCTGCTGCTCGAGCGAGGCGAGCGCCACGCGCAGGTTGGTCGTGCCTCCCAGGCGCTGGAGCGCGAAGGCGTGCCAGTAGTACGACTCCGCCACGTAGCCCGAGCGCGGGTAGCGCCGGGGCACCTCGCGGAATGCGTTCGCCGCGTCCGCGTACCGCCCGCGCGCGAGGAGCTGCCGCGCGGCGCGGTAGAGGGAGTCGGCCGGGTCGCCCTGCAGCCAGGCGGCGGGCGGGGTGCGCTCCGGCGCGGCGGCGCCCTCCACGGCCGCCAGTGCCGCGAGCGGGGCGAGCCGCTCTCCCCGTGCGGTGATCGCCGCGAGGCGCGGGGCCATCGGCGCGAGCGCCAGCGGCGCGCTGGGCACCGTCCAGGTGCCGGGCGCGGCCGGGGGCGTCGGGGCCACCACCTGCGCGGGGAGCGGCGCGGCGGCGAGGAGCACGAGGGACGCGAGGGCGCGGGACATCAGAGCACTCCCTGGGGAATCGGCCGCCGGGTGGCGGCGGGCACCGCCCCGCGCAGCCGCGCGAGGACGTCGCCATGGTCGAGGTCGCTGGTGATCAGGTCGAGGTCGGTCCGGCCCGGCGTGCCGCCGAGCTGCGCGATCTGCGCGAGCACGAGCTCGAGGTCCTCGAGCAGCGGCGCGAGGCGCGGGTCGTTCCGGACCGGGGAGTCGAGGAGGAGGCGGTTGCTCGCGAGGAGCTCGCGCGCGGTGCGCACCGGCAGCGCCCCCGTCTCCTCCGGCCCGCCCACCGACGCGCGGAAGAGGGTGAGGTACGTCTCGGCCTGGCGCAGGTGCGCGATCGCGGCCGCCTCGAGCGCAGGACTCGGCTGCCCCGCGGCGGGAGCGGGCGCCACGGCGACCGGCGTCCCGACCGGGCCGCGGCCCATGCGGCGCCCGATCCCGATGCCGACGGCGAGCAGCGCCGCGGCGGCGAGGGGGAGCGCCCAGGGCGCGAGGCGCCGCGTCCGCGGGCCACGCCGCTCGAGCGGGAGCACGTCGGCGCCGCCCGGCGCCGCCGGACCCGACGTCCCGGCCGGAGCGGCCGTGCGGCCGGTGCGTTCCGCCTCGCGCGCCGCGCGGACCGCCTCCCAGATCGCCGCGCGCGGCGGCGGGGGCGGCGCGTTGTAGCTCCGCGCCAGCTCCTGGAGCCGGGGGTCCAGCGGGGCCTCGTCCTGCGGGGTGTCGCTCATCTCTCGTCTCCTCGCGCGCTCAGCCGAGCGCGAAATCCGCGAGCGCGTCGCGCAGCTTCGCGCGGGCGCGGAACAGCTGGGCCTTCGAGGTCCCGGACTGCACGCCGAGGAGCTGCCCGATCTCCTCGTGGGTGTAGCCCTCCACGTCGTGCAGGAGGAACACCGTCCGGTAGCCGTCGGGGAGGCCGTCGATCGCCGCATGGAGCCGGTCCCGGAGGTCCGGGTCCGCGGCGACGGGGAGCTGCCCCGACTCGACCGCCTCGTCGAGGGGGGCGCTGAACCGCTCCCCCCGCTTCCGGCTCCGCACCGCATTGAGCGCGGTGGAGATGGCGATGGCTCCGAGCCAGGTGCCGAGCTTCGAATCGCCCCGGAAGGTCCCGAGGCGCTGGAAGGCGCGGATGAAGGTGTCCTGCGCACAGTCCTGCGCCACGTCCGGATCGCCCGTGATCCGGTACGCGAGCCGGTAGACCCGGTCCACGTGCGCCTCGAACAGCGCCCGTTCCGCCGCCGGGTCTCCCGCGAGGGTGCGGGCGATCAGTTCCGGTTCGTCCACTGTGATCCCCGCGGGTGGTACGGCCTGCGTGACGTCCCTCTGACACCGCCCCCGCCGAATAGGGTTGCGTGGGGGGGGGCCCCCTGGGCCTGGCCGACCGGCCGGGTGGGGGAGGCCCTTACGCAACCTTCACGGGATTGGATGCATCTCAGGAAGTGTGGGCGGCCGGGGCGCCGCCCGGACCGGATGGACCCGAGACCCGAGGAGGACCCCATGACGCACCGGACGAACCCGAACGGCATCGCCGTGGCCGAGGTCCGCGACGAACGCGGGCGCGTGGCGGGGGTGGTGCGGGTCCCCGGGCCGGGGGCGCTCGGGCCCGGCGCGCCGACGGTCCTCCTCCTCAGGCCGGCGCGGGAATCGGGCGGCGGGACGGCGATTCCGCAGCAGCCCCAGCCGTGAGCCCGGCGGCCTGGGCGACCGCGGCGGACGCGCGATGGATCGAGCTGAGGGCGGCCCCGGGAAACTTCCCGGGGCCGCCTCGCGTTCGGGCTCCTGCGACCCTCCGGGGCGGCGAGGCATCCCAGCAAGCGAGCCTGCCGACCGCGTGGCGGGCCGTGATGCCCCACCAACCTGCGAGGTCCCGATGCGCCGCCCGTCCGTGCGGGTCGCCGTGCTGTCGCCGTCCATCCTGCTGCTCGCCGCCGCGCTGCACGCGCAGGGGAAGCCCGCCGTGGTCACGCTGTCGAAGCCCGCGGCCGAACTGGCCGACCCGTTCGACATGGTCGCCGGCGTGCGCGAGCTCCGGGACGGCCGCG
Source organism: Gemmatimonadales bacterium (assembly GCA_037916975.1). Lineage (GTDB taxonomy): Bacteria > Gemmatimonadota > Gemmatimonadetes > Gemmatimonadales > GWC2-71-9 > JAGGAG01. Next base: position 30,865 of record JBAIWX010000009.1, on the reverse strand, counting down.
TGGTGGTGGCGGACGTGTTCGCGAAGACGGTCTCCGTGGCCGACTTCGCGAGTGGCACGGTGACGCAGGTGGGGCGGGAGGGGCAGGGCCCGAACGAGTACCAGTTCCCGCGCGGCGTCATCGCGCTGCCGGGCGACACGACGCTGGTCCCCGACCCGATCCAGCGGCGCTTCTTCCGCGTCGGTCCCGACGGGAAGGCCGCCGGCAACATCCCCTTCCCCGAGAAGCTGGGCGGCATGGTCTCCTTCAGGGGTGCCGACCAGCAGGGGCGGCTCTACCTGCAGGGCTCCCCCTTCGCCTTCGGCGGCGGCACGATGCAGGTGAACCCGCAGGCGCAGGTGCCGGACACCGTGCCGGTGCTGCGGTGGAACCGGGCGACGAACGCGCTGGACACGATCGCGCGGATCAAGGGGCCGAACCTCGGCATCAAGGTGTCGGGCGGGCAGGCCGCGCGGTCCATCATGATCCGGCAGGAGCCCTTCGCGCCGCAGGACGACTGGGCGGTGACGGGCCAGGGGGTCGTGGGCATCGCGCGCGTCGGCGACTACCACGTGGACTGGGTGCCGGCGTCGGGGAAGGCGGTGGCGGGACCGGCGGTCCGCTACCAGCCGGTCAAGGTCGGTGCCGCGGACAAAGAGGAGATCCTCAAGCGCATGCGGAACCCGCGCGGGCGGATGACCATCACGCGCGGCGGCCCGGCGCCGGGCAGCGCGCCGCCACCGCAGGAGCCGGAGGTCAACTTCCCCGAGTCGAAGCCGCCGTTCGTCGAGAACGCAACGCTGGCGGCGCCGAACGGACAGCTCTGGGTGCGCCGCTCGATGCCCGCGGGGAGCGCCCCGACCTACGACGTCTTCGACGCGTCGGGGGCGCTCGTGAAGCAGGTGGTGCTGCCGGCGGAGAGCCGGGTGGTCGGGTTCGGCGCGAAGTCGGTGTACGTTGCGCGCTCGGACGCGGACGACCTGCAGTACCTGGGGCGCTATCCGCTCCCCTGAGGCGCGGGCGGTGGAGGGAACGGAGACACGGGGGCGCCGGCCGGCGCCCCCGTGCTCGCATCCGGGCGGTGCGGTACGCGGCCATGAGCGTCGGTTGAGCCGGGCTTGAGCGCGGCGGTGCAGGGTGTGGCGTCACGCTCCACGTGTCCCTGTCCCGACCGGAGACTCTTGCCATGCGCCGAGACCACCGACCCCCGCGCCGCACGACGATCCTCGCGGCCTGCACAGCGCTCGCCGCGCTCGCCCTCCTCGTCGTCACCCCGCGAACCGCACGGGCGGCCAAGGCCTGCGACGCCGCCTGCATCGGGACCCACGGGTTCCTCATCGAGCGCAACGGGATGATCTACGCCTACAGCACCTGCATCTCCTACGTGTTCGTGGTAGAGTGCATCTACCGGCGCGTCGAGGACGGCGACCCGGTCTGCTGTTATGCGTAGCCGGCCGCCGCGCCCGCGATCGGTGCGCGTCCGCTGGTGCCTGTACCGGCTCGGCCTCGCGTGCCGGAGCGTGATCGTCCTCCTCCTCCTGCTCACGGGGTGCCAGCGAACGATGCCGCTTTCCGTCGAGGCACGTCGGTTCCTGGACGATCACGCGAGCCACCTGGCCGTGATCGGCGGGCCAACCGGCGCGGACGCCGAGCCGCCGGCCACCGTCGTGGCGGCGCGGATCCTCGAGGGGTCCCGCCGCGTCGCGGTGCTCGCGGCCGAACCGCCCTTCGTGCGCGTGCACCGGTGGGACGGCGCCGCCGAGGCGCGGTTCGTCGGGCAGGGGGGCGCGGCGCTGGAGGCGCGCATGCCCCTGGCGCTTGGCGCCCTGGGGGACGACTCGCTCCTCCTCGCCGATGCCACCGGCCGGCTGAGCCTGTACGCGACCGACGGACGGCTGCTCGCGCAGCGGAGCTACGCCCCGCTCCGCGCCATGGGCGTCCTCGGCGCCTGCGGCGATCGCTGGCTCGTCTACGGCCCCGGCGCCACGTCGGCGCTGGGGCAGGTACCGTGGCTCCACGTCCTTCCCGCCGCGCTCGACGGACCGCCGCGTGCCGTCGAGCTGCTCGAGCCGCCGGTCCCCGGCGAGACGCATGGGTTCGGGAAGGCGCACGGCCTGGTCTCGGGCGTGGGCGGCGCGGTGCTGCGGCACGACTACGGTCCCGATCCGCGCGTCGTCACGTGGAGCTGTGCGCCAGGCGCGCCGCCCGAATCGCTTTTCGCGCTCGCGCGGCCGCGCACCGCCGGCGCGAAGTCCCGCGGTGAGGCGCTGGCGCTGTCGGTGGATCCCGACGCGCCGATCGCGGTCGGCATCGCGGCGCTGTACGATGGGGTGCTGCTGGCCGACTACGTGGTGGATGGCCGGGGCGCGGAACGCACCGAGCTCACGCTGGTGCGCGGCAGTGCGCGGCGCCGGCTGGCGGTTGCGGGGCCGGTCTTCATCCGCGACAGCCGTCCCGGCCTGGGCGTTCTGTTCGAGACGAACGCGCCGGCGTCCCGCCTCGTGCTGGTGGCGGAACGCCGGCTGGTCGAACTATTCGACGCCGAGGGACGCTGACCGGCGAAGGTGCCAGGGGCGCGCCCCCGTCTCACGTCCGGCGCGATCGTTCGTACTTCCAGTTCCGCGACTTCCCTTCCACGAGCCGCGCGAGCGCCGTCGCGACACGGCGCGCCACGGTCTCCTCCCGCTTCGCCTCCCCGATCCACTCGGCGTACTCGCGCTGGTGGCTGGGAGCGAGCGCGCGGAACGCGGCGCGGGCCTTCGTGTCGTTGCGGAGCGCCGCCGCCAGCGCGCTGGGCACCGCCACGGGTTTGGCGGCCCGGCGGGGCGCGGCGCGGGTGTCCCCGCGCGGGCTGGCCTTCGTACCCTTTCGCGAGGTCCGGCCCTTCGCGGTGGCGGCCGCAGCCGGCGCGACGAGTGCCGCGGCACGGCGAACGAGCATCGCGAGGGTGCGGCGTGGCGGGAGGTCCTTCACCGAGGTGAGGCGGCCGAAGTGGCCCATTGCACCCTGGACGCGCGGCGGCAGGCCCTCGGCGAGCCGCGCCTGCCGCCAGAACCCGAAGCCGCAGTGCGCCTTGAAGGCGGCCATCCAGCAGACGACCCGTCCCCGCATGAAGAACGGGTGACCCCACTTGATCGTCTCCTCGACATCCGGCACCGCCGCGTGCACCACGCTCCGCAGGTGCGCGAGCACCGGCCGCGCGAACGGCGCCGCGCGGGCGATGTAGGCGTCCACGCGCCGGTCCTTGGTGGCCACGAATCCTCCTGCCGGGGAATGGTGCGGCGGTGACCGCGGCCGCGGTGCCCCGCTCAGAGCCAGCGGCGGACGGACGCCTTGTAGCGCCGGTACTCGTCGCCGAAGCGCTGCTCGAGGTACGCCTCCTCGCGCCGGATCACGCCGACGTACATCACCCACAGCACCGCGGGGAGCGCGAGCAGCGGCCACATCGTATCCACCCACGCCGTCACGCCGGCGTAGATGAACGTGAACCCGACGTACATCGGGTTGCGGGAGATGCGGTAGGGCCCGCCGGTCACGAGCGCCGTGGTCGGGCGCCAGGGGTTGGGGCTCGTCCCGGCGCGGCGGAAGGCGAGGATGGCCGGGATGGCGAGGAGCCCGAGCGCGACGAGGATCGGGCCGACGACGTGGCCCGCGGGCGACCGGAGCGCCGGCCAGTGGTGCACCCGGTCGAGCAGGATGCCGGCGAGCAGCGGCACGCCGTAGATGAGCGGCGGCGGCGCCACGACGCCGGGGATCTTCCGCGGTTCACCGGTCATGGCACCTCCCGGGGGTCAGCCCTGCGCGCCGGCGGCCTCGAGCCAGCCGGGCACCTCACCGATCCGTTCGAGCTGCACGAAGGGGCGGCCCTCGAGCGCCGAGGGATCCACCTGCTCGTGCGCCCAGGTGAGCGGGTAGGGGATGTGGATGGCGGTGCCGCCCACGTCCAGCACCGGGAGGACGTCCGAGCGGAGGGAGTTCCCCACCATCAGGAAGCGACGCGACGCGACGCCGTGCCGCTGCAGGATGCCGGCGTAGGTGGCCGGGGTCTTGTCGGCGGTGACCTCGACCACGTCGAAGAAGTCGCCGAGCCCCGAGCGGGCGAGCTTCCCCTCCTGGTCGAAGAGGTCGCCCTTGGTGACGAGCATGAGCCGGTACCGTCCGGCGAGGGCGCGGATCGTGTCGGCAACGCCGTCGAGGAGCTCGACGGGCGCGGTCGTCATCTCGCGGCCCCACTCGAGGACCTGCCGCACCTCGTCGCCCGAGACGCGTCCCTCGGTGAGCTCGATCGCCGTCTCGATCATTGAGAGGGTGAAGCCCTTGATGCCGTAGCCGAAGTGCCGGAGGTTCCGCAGCTCGGTGGCGTAGAGCCGCTCCGCGATCCACTCGGGCGCGTGGTAGCGCGAGAGCAGCTCCCCGAAGCGGCGCTGGGTCTCGTGGAAGTGCGGCTCGTTGTGCCAGAGGGTATCGTCGGCGTCGAAGGCGATGACGTCGTACATCGCGGGACCTCGCGTCAGCGCGCCGGGGCGGGCGGCGGGAAGGTGTCGAACTCGCGCGCGAGGGCGTCGAGCGCCGAGCGGTCGGCCGGGGGCCACGCGGGTGACGCGGCCACGAGCGCCTGCAGGCCGCGGAAGTAGCCCTCGAAGCCGCCGGGCCAGAGCTGGACCTGGAAGCGCACCGGTTCGTCGTGCGGGTTCGCGAAGCGGTGCACCGTGCCGGGCGGGACGTGGGCCACGTCGCCCGGAGCGAGGGTGCGCGACGCCTCGCCCACCACGACGTCGAGCCGTCCCTCGAGCACCTGGAAGAGCTCGGTGGTCGCGGCGTGCCAGTGCGGCGGCGGGCCCGCATAGCGCGGTGGCGCGGCGTACTCGAGCAGCGTGGTGCCGCCGCGGGTGTCGTCCGCCGACAGCATCACCACGATCCGGGCGCCGAGGAGCTCGAGCACCTCCATCGCGTCGCGGGTGCGCACGGCGGGCGGCACGACGGCGGCGCCGGTGCCGACCACCGTGGTCCACGCGCGCACCGTCCAGCGCGTGACGAGCCCGTTCTTCACGTACGGGTCGGCCCGGGCGAAGCGCTCCGCCACCGCCGCCGACTCCCCGCGGAAGAGGAGCACGGCGCCGTCCGCCGGGTCGGCGTAGGCACCGCCCAGCACGAGCTCGCCGCGTGCCGCCGCCGCCCGGCCCAGCGCGAGGTGCTCGGCGCGGAGCGGGGCGCGCCGCTCGAGGTAGTCGGGCACGACGTCGTAGAAGAGGAGCCAGTGCACGGGGCGCTCAGGCGACGCGCACGCCCGCCAGCTCGTCGTGCATGGCGAGCAGGGTGAGGCTGGCGTCGTAATCGGCGGAGAAGGCGAAGGGCCGGCCCGCCTCGAGGTACTCGTAGATGTGGCGGTCGGTGACGGGCATCGGCACCTCGCCGAGGGCGGCGCGCGGGATCCACTCGAGCGCACCCTCGCGGCAGGGGGGCGGGGGGACGCGCGGCACGTGCGCCAGGTACACGGCGCTCCACCAGTTGTACTCGGTGGGCGACGACTCCACCAGCGAGCCGAGGTAGCGCACCTCCGCGCCGGCGATCCCCGCCTCCTCGTGGATCTCCCGCACCGCGGCGGCGCGCGGGCTCTCGCCGGGCTCGAGCTTGCCGCCCACCGGGACGTAGAGGCCGAGGTTCGGCTCGCGCGCGCGGCGGAGCAGGAGGAACTCGTCCCCGTGGCGCAGCACGCAGATCACGGCGCACTTCTTCTGGGCCGGTGCCACGCTATTCCGCCCTCGCGACCGAGTCCTGCGCGGCGGTGCGGGCCGCCGCGCTGTCGCCCACGGCGGAGGCGCGCTTCACGGCACCGGCATTGGGGAGCTTCGAATTGCCGATGACGCTGTCGGTCTCGCGCTCGGTGCGGCCGGTGCTGGTCTTCGGGGTGGAGCTGCAGGCGGCGGCGAGGAGCAGGGCCGCGACGAGCGGGGTGGCGGGGCGGCGCATGCGCGAGTCCGGGGTGCGGGGACCGGAAAGGTAGCACGGGCGGCCGACCGCCCGCGCGCCGCTCAGGGGTCGCGGAGCCGCCGCCGCATCCGCACGAAGCGGATCGGCACGCCGTCGGGAAGTATGTCAGTGACCTCACCGTCCGCGCGGAAGCCGAGGGCCGAGTAGAAGGGGACGCCCGGCAGGGTGGCCATGAGCTCGAGCTCGCGGAACCCCTCGGCCTCCGCCCGCGCCAGGCACTCGACGAGGATGCGCCGCCCGACCCCCTGCCGCGCCGCCTCCGGGGCGACGAAGAAGGCGCGCACGCGCGCGGGGTCGCTCGCGGGGTCGAGCGGCTCCGGCTCGCCGACGGGGCGCTGGTCGCCGCCGTAGAGCGTGCGGCGGCGGCTCCACCCGCCGCAGCCGGCGATGGCGCCGTCCACCTCCACGACGTAGTAGGTGCCGTCCTCGACGAGGCGGGAATCCACGCCGAAGACGTGGCGGATCGCCGACTCCGTCTCGGCGTCCGTGTAGTAGCCCCGGCTCAGGTCGCGCGCCGAGCGCTCGATGAGGGCGCGGAGTGCGGGGACGTCGGCGGCGGTGGCGGGACGGAGGGCGAGATCCTGGCGGACGCGGGTCATGGCGTTGCTGGGCACCGGGCCGCGGGGCGGGGTCCGGGGTCGGGTTCCGGGCGTCGTGAAAAGGGTGCCGCAACTATAGCACGGCGGACCGCGCGTCAGAATGCCTTGCGCACGCCCCAGGCGAACCAGCGCCTGAAATCGGCGGGCGGCGGGAGGTACCGGTCGAGGTCGGCGGGGGTGCGCGGCCAGGCGGTGAGCCCGGTGAGCATGACGAAGTCGGGCAGGGCGTAGAGCGCCGTCCACTTGGAGACGAGCAACATCGCCTCGCCGTCCATGAGCATGCTGCGGTAGTCCTGGTTCGCCGAGCCGATGGCGAGGTAGAACACCCACCGGTGCGTCGCGCAGTCCACCGCGCTCAGGTGGCAGTCCGGCACGAGCCGGGCGAGCGAGTCGATGAGCGGGTTGATCGTCATCGCGCCGACCCGCTGCATCGCCTCCGCCATGACCCCCTCGTCCACCGCCGGGCCCTCGCGCACCTGGCGCGCGCGCTGGGTCAGGTACTCGCGGAAGCCCGCGGTCATCGGCACGCCGCTCACGATGAACCGCCACGCCTCGGCGGAGACGTAGAGGTAGCCCTTGAAGTGGAGCCGCGGGCGGCCGTTGCCGGCCTGCTCCGAGGGCAGGGGCGCGCCGGCCCGCGCCGGGAGCGGCCCGACCTGCTGCTCGGCGCTGTCGAGCAGCGTCGTGGTGGCGGGGGCGAAGGCGTAGAGGTCGCGCAGCATCGGCTCCTGGCGCAGGCGGCGCGCGAGGCGCCGGAGGCGCTCCTGGAGGTCGTCCACGCCGATGTCGGCCTCGTAGATCCCCGGGGCCAGCACGCCGCCCGACGCGGCGAGGACGGGGGCGAGGCTGTCGCGCGCCACGAGCAGGCGCGTGAAGAGGTCGTGGATCAGGACGAGGTTGATCCAGTTGCCCGCGGACGCCGTGGACTGCGCGGGGGCGATGAGGAGGACGCGCGTCCCGCGCAGGCTGGCGCCGGTGAGGAGGGAGGCGAGCAGCTGGTTGATCCAGATCGAGTCCGGCACCTTCACCACCCCGCCCGGCGCGGTGAGGCTGAACACGACCGCCTCCGCCACGCTCGCCTCCTTGAGCGCGAAGCCGGGGGCGTTGTGCAGGTCGAGCGCGCGGGTCGCGGCGAGGCCGATGCGGTCGGTGCTGTCGATCTCCGCCTGGACGCGGGTGTCGTAGTCCGGGGCGCGCGGCCGCGGCCGCAGGACGTGCGGGATCTCCCACGGGCGCATCCCCTGCGCCGCGAGGAGGACGCGCACCTGGTCGCGGCACTTGAGCGCCGCGGGGCCCTGCAGCATCACCGCCCGGTCCTCCCACCCCGGGCCGGCGTAGTGCTCGCCCACGCCCATCCCCGCGTACATCGCCATCCCGCGGTACGGGTCCTCCTCGCTCACGTCCCAGAGCGCCACCTTCCGGTGGTCCCGCATGATGTCGTCGGGCACGCCGATGAGCGGCAGGATCTGCGCGCTGCGGAAGGAGGGGTCGGCCGGGAAGGTGATGTTCACGTGCACCTTCACCTGGTCGTGGAGCCACGCCTCGCCGTACCGGGCGCGCTCCGCCGCGAGGAGGCGGGAGTCGGCCACGGCCGCCCGCAGCTCCTCCTGCGCGTGCCGCATCGCGCCGGCGAGGGAGTCGCTGCCGTCGGGGAGGTCGAGCCGGCGGCGCAGCGGGTCCTGCAGGAAGCGGAGGAGTTCCCGGCTCCGGTTCTGCTCGAAGTAGTGCTGGTCGAGCAGGACGATGTAGAGCGGCAGGCGGCCGGTGGCGTCGTACTCCCGCACCCGGTCGCGGAGCGCCGTGAGGTAGGCGTGCGTGGCGACGAGCAGGGAGAGCCGGTCCGGGCGCCCGGCCGGCGTCCGCCCGCGCACGTCGTGGATCCAGAGGACGTGGTACTCGCGCGCCTCGCCGATCGAGGCGATGAGGTCGGTCAGGAAGCGGTCGTTGTGGACGTACCGGAGGCGGTTGCCCTTCTGGAACGAGCGGCCGACGGCGTGGCTCACGAGCGAGTCGAGTTCCTCCTGCGAGCCGTACTCGCCCGGCTCGAGGGCGAGCTGGAGCGGCAGCCACACCAGCCGCGAGTCATCCCACGTGCGCTGCGCCTCCCGCCGGACCGCCTCGACGTCGGCGAGCAGCGCGTCGAAGACCTGCAGGGTGGCATCGTGGAGAGCGGGGGGGACGGACGAGCGCATCATGAGCCAGCGCGCGAAGGCGCCGCGCGCATGCTGCGCGAACTCGCGCGTGCTGCCGTCCTTCGCCTGGCCGAGGAGCCCGTTCCACGGCAGCAGGACGCGCTCGAGGAGGATCGCCCGCGCCCGGGCGGCGACGGTGTCGCCGAGCGGCGTCGTGGTGCCGGGCGGCGGGGGCAGCGCCCCGACGGTGAGCGCGAACGCCTCCCGCACCGCCCGGTGCCACGCGGCGAACTCGTCGGCCACGCCGTGCGGGCCGGGGAGGTCGGGCGCGCCGTCGGCCAGGCGGTCGCGGAGCGGGCGCACGGCTGCACCGACTTCGCTCGGCAGGTTGGTCGAGAAGCCGCCCAGCGGCGGGGCGACGAAGCGGGCGACCCACGACGCCTGGCGCGCCATGCGGGCGAGGATCACCCCCAGCGCGGTGTCGGGCGGCGGGAGCGACACGGCGGGCTCGGGCGGCTCGCCGAGGGACACGCGCGTCGCGTGCGGGCGGGTGTGGCCGAGGTTCGGCTGGCCGATGGGAACGTTGACCGCCACCGCGAGCGCGTCGCCGTGGCCGTGGGTCCACTCGACGCGGAGCTCGCTCCCCGCCCCGACCGGCCCGCCCCGGCGGATCGGCGGCAGCACGGCGACGACGAACCGCGCGTCGCCCCGGCGCAGTCCCAGCTCGCCGCCGACGGCGAGGCCGAGCGCGTGCGTGGTGAGGAGGGCGCGGACCCCCTGGTCGAGGTGCGTATCCTCGAGGCCGAGGCGGTACTCCACGCTCCAGCCCAGGAGCTCGTTGACGGGGCTGCCGACGTCGCGGAAGACGCCGAGGCGGAGCTGGCTCGCGAGGTGGGTGTCGCCGTCGCGCGACTCGAGGCCGGCGGCGGCGCCGTAGTACGGCTTGAACTGCGCGGGGAGGCCGAGCGATGGCACCCGGCCGCCCAGGGCGGGCGGCAGCGTGTCCTGCGCGGACGACGGCGCGGCCGCCGCGATGACGAGAAGGAAGAGCCCGCTGACCACGCGGGCGGGAGACGAGCGGACTGCCATGCGTGCCGTCCTGCGCGGGCCGGGACGGGGAGTCGCACGAGGCCCGACTGCATGCTGCAGAACTAGGCGAGACCCCCTGAAAGGGGCGTGAAGCGCCGCTGAGGGGGAGGGACCCTCAGTCGCTGTGCGCAGGTCACCGCTCGCGGCGGTACTCGCCCTCCATGAACGGCATCCACTGCGCTCCGTCGCCGGAGACCTCCATCAGCCAGCGATAGGCGTCCGGCTGGGCGAGGTCCCAGGTCGAGCGCACGCGGCCCTGCGGTGTCCGCTGCACGAGGACGAGACGGTCCCCGTCGAAGGTGCCGGTGAAGAGGCCGGGCGCCTGTCCGAGCGAGTCGAACCAGTGGAGCTGGTACTCCCGGGCGGACGCGTCGTAGCGGAAGATGCCGTGGCCGCGGAAGGTCACGGCGCCACCGCGGTCCTGCGCGTAGTCCTGCAGCACGGCGAAGCCGTCGAGCGCCGGCTCCATGCGCATGCGCCCCACCGCCTCCCCGCCGGCCGGCGCCATGGGAGATGGATGGATCCGCTCCCGGCCGACCCAACGGCCGGCGAGGCGCTCGAGCTTGCGGTGGGCGTCGGTGGGGACGGGCATGTGCATGGGGTGCCTCCTGCAGGAACGTGTGGCGCCGGCGCTAGTTCGCCGGCAGCGCGAAGGCGACCACCGCGTCGCCCTGCGTGAAGCCGAAGAGCGCGTTGCCGCCCGCGGCGACGGCGACGTACTGCCGCCCGCCGACGGCGTAGGTCACGGGCGGCGCGTTGACGCCGGCGTCGCACTGCCAGCGCCAGCGCTCCGCGCCCGTCGCCGCGTCGAAGGCGGCGAAGGCGCCCTTCCCGGCACCGCTGAAGACGAGCCCGCCCGCCGTGGCGAGGACGCCGCCGATGAGCGGTTCGTCGGTCCGCACCTGCCAGGCGATCCGCCCGCCGTGCGCGAGGTCGAGCGCGGTGAGGGTGCCCCACGCCTCGTCGGCCTGCTGCGTGCTCGCGTACTGGAGCGTGGTGCCGTCGGGGCGCTGCACCTCGTGCGCGATGTAGCGCGTCGGCAGGTGGAGCGCCGCGACGAAGAAGCGCTGCCGCGCCGGGTCCCACGCCGAGGGCGACCAGTTGGCGCCGCCGGCGATCCCCGGGGCGACGACGACGCCCTCGCCCGGCTGCGGCGGGGTGAAGAGGTTCCGCTGCGGGACGAACGGCGCCGACTTGAAGAGGAAGCGGCCGTCGCGCCGGTCGTGGACGAACACCCAGCCCATCTTGCTCGCCTGCGCGACCGCGGGCACGCGCCGCCCGCGCCAGGAGACGTCGAGCAGGATCGGCGGGCTCGCGACGTCGTAGCCCCAGCGGTCGTGCGGCACCTGCTGGTACGCCCAGACGAGGCGGCCGGTGCGGAGGTCGAGCGCCACGAGCGACGAGGTGTGGAGGTTGTCGCCGGGGCGCGAGGCGTCGGCCATCTGTGGCGACGGGTTGCCGGTGCCGAAGATGAGCAGCTGCCGGGCCGAGTCCACGACCGGCGTCGCGTAGATGGAGCCGCCGCCATACCGCCATGCCTCCGCGTGGGCGCGCGCCGCGGCGCGCTCGGCGCGGACGTCCCGGTGGAGCGGCGTCCCGTCGGGCGTGCGCGCACGGAAGCGCCCCTCCCAGCCGGGACCGGTGATGTCCCACTGCCAGAGGCGGGCACCGGTCCGCGCGTCGAACGCGGCCATCAGGCCGGGGCGCCCGTACTGCCCCGAGAGCCCGACGACCGCGAGCCCCTGGTCGGGATGCAGCCCGTAGCCCACGCCGTTGATCCCGACGAACACCTTCCCGCCGAAGACGAGCGGTGCCGCCCCGATGCCGACGCCGGTCGAGCCCGTCTGCCCCACCCTGGCGAGCGGGTCGTCCGCGCGGAGCTGGCCCGTCGACTCCGTCGTGCCGCCGTACTCGGCGACGGTCACCTCCCAGCGCACGGCACCGCTCGCGCGGTCGAGCGCCACGAGCCGGCCGTCCACCGTGCCGACGTACACGAGGTCGCCCGCCACGGCGACGCCGCGGTTGGCGGGCCCGCAGCAGAGCTTCGTGGTGCGGGGCCGGTGCACGTACCGCCACAGCTCCCGGCCGGTGCGTGCGTCGAGTGCGGCGACGCTGCTCAGCGGGAGCGAGACGTACATCACCGTGTCCACCACGATCGGCGTCGCCTGGAAGGTCGCCTTCACGCCGCTGTGCCAGGTCCACGCCGGGACGAGCCGCGCCACGGTGGCGGTGTCCACCTGGGCCAGGGGCGAGTAGCGCTGCCCGCCCAGGTCGTGGCCGTGGAGCGGCCAGCCGGCGGCCTCCTGGCCGCGGAGGGGCAGGGCGGCGACGACGGCGACGGCGGCGAGGAGGAGGTGGCGCGGGCAGCGGCGGACGGTCACGGCGGGAGCCTCGGTGGCGCGGGTCAGGTCTCGGCGGCGGTGATCCACTTCTCGGCGGCCACGGGGACCCAGCCGGCGAAGCGGTCGAGCAGGCGCCGCGGGTCGGTCTCGACGAGGAGCGCCGCGCGGTGGCCCGGCCGCACGAACCGCTCCGCGACCGCATGGTCGAGGAACCCGACGAGCCCCGCGTAGTAGCCGGCCGCGTCGAGGAGCCCGCACGGCTTGGCGTGGAGGCCGAGCTGCGCCCAGGTCCACACCTCGAAGAGCTCCTCGAGCGTGCCGATGCCGCCGGGGAGCGCCACGAAGCCGTCGGCGAGCTCGGCCATCATCGCCTTGCGCTCGTGCATGGAGCCCACGACCCGAAGCTCGGTGAGCCCCCGGTGCGCGATCTCCTTCGCCTCGAGGTGGCGCGGGATCACGCCGATCGCCTGGCCGCCCCGGGCAAGCACCGCGTCGGCGACGACGCCCATCAGCCCGACGCTCGCCCCGCCGTACACGAGGCCGATCCCGCGCTCGACCAGCGCCTCGGCGAGGGCGCTCGCGAGCCCGGCGTACTCGGGGCGGGCGCCCGGGCTCGACCCGGTGAAGACGCAGACGCGGCGGAGGACGCTCATGCCGGCGGCAGCCGCTCGTAACCCGCCTCGTGCTCGGGCTCGACCACGACCGCCGTGCCGTAGCAGAGCACCTCGGTCACGCCGGCCATGATCTCCGTCGCGTCGTAGCGGACGCCGATCACGGCGTTGGCGCCGCGGCGCTGCGCGTGGGCGAGCATGATCTCGAAGGCGTCCTCGCGGGCCTTCTCGCAGAGCGTCGTGAGCAGCGTGATGTGCCCGCCCAGGATGGTCTGCAGCCGGGCGCCGACGGTGCCGAAGACCGAGCGCGAGCGCACGATGATCCCGCGCACCACGCCGAGCGTCTCGACGACGCGGTAGCCCTCGATCGAGAAGGTGGTGGTGGTGAGGTGCTCCATGGGACGGGCTCCTTGCGCGTGGTGGCGGCGGTCGCCTCAGCTCCGGGGCGCGGCGGGCGTGGGGGCGGGCGGCGCCATCCGGCGCATCGCCGCACAGGGATCCTCCCGCTCGGCACGGCCGGTGACCCAGACGACGTCGTAGGCGGCCCGCTCCGCGGCGGGTGGGAGGCTGCCGTCGGCGGCGCGCTCGAGGAAGCCGACGACCACCGTCGCGGCGTCCGGGCGGAGTGCCGCGAGGAAGCGCGGCACGCCGTAGTCGCGCCCGACGTGGCCGTTGCCGGCGAGGAGCCAGGCCGGGTGCCCCGTGGCCTGCGCGCGGAGGAGGGCGTCGGTCATGGAGGCGTCGCGTACTTCCTGCGCCAGCCGGAGCGGCGCCACCATCTCCGCGGGCAGCTCGCCGCAATGGCCCTCGACCAGCGTCCGGTCGAGCGCCGCGGTGGCGTCCGCGCCGAGCGGGACCTTCGCGACGAGCGAGGCGTACGGCTCCGGCACCGCGCCCCCGCGCATGACGGGCCGCAGCCGCTCGCGCTCCACGAGGCTCCCGTAGCGGGGCAGGTCGAGCCGGAGCGCCGCGTCCACGAGCGGCCGGTGCAGCGGCCAGCGCCACCCCTTCCGGTCGAAGCCGGCGGCGTCGAGCCAGTCCTCGATCGCGCCGGCGGGCTTCGTGGCGAGGACGCTGTCGCGGCTCGCGGGGAAGTGCTCGAAGACGAGCGCCGGGCGGCGGCCCGCGCTCGCCTCGATGAGCGCGGCCCGCGCCGCATGCTGCTCGGCGTTGTCGTGCACCTCGCCGAGCAGGACGAACTGCGCCGACTGCAGGCGCCGGAGCAGCGCGTCCCGCGTGATCGGCCTGCCGGAGCGGACGTCGAGGATGGTGGCGCCCGCAGGCGCGGGGGTGGTCGAGGGCGCGCCACCCGAGCAGGCGGCAAGGAGGAGCAGCGCGGCGAGGAGCGCGGCCGGCCGGCGGGCCGGGACCGTGGCGGGGCATGCGGGTGTCGGCATGCCCCAAAGCTACACGCACATCAGCGTCACCGGGGGGCCGTCGCGCCGCAGGTGGAACGGCCCGAGCCGCTGGTCGAGGTCGGTCAGCGTCACGGTGAACACGAAGCTGTCGCCCGCGACGCGCCCCTCGTAGCGGGCGGGGTGCGTCGGCCAGCCCTCGGGCGGCACGGGCCCGCCGCCGTTCGCGTGCGTGCCCGTGGCGGAGAAGGTGCCGGCGCGGTCCACCGTCCAGCCGGATGCGATGGTGCCATTGCCGCAGGGATACTGGATCGTGCCGCCCGCCGGGCCGAGGACCATGCTCGCCTCGGTGCCGCCCCACGCGCCGGCGGGGCTCGGGGCGGTGCCGTCGCCGCAGCCGGTGAGCAGCAGCACGGCGAGCGCCGCAAGGGCGACGAGATCCGGTCGGGACATCACGGCCTCCTGCAGGGGTGGTCGGCACGATGCGGTGTGCCGGGCGACGGTCGGTCCGCGCCGGGCTTGCACACCGATCGTCTTCATCTTCCTTCCAACTCCCGGAGCCTTCCCTCGAGGTACCGCCGCTCCGGCTCCTGCCGGGCGAGCGCGAGCGCGCGCACGTACGCGGCGCGGGCTTCGTCCACCCGGCCCAGCCGGCGGAGCAGGTCGGCCCGCGCGGCGTGCGCCAAGTGGTAGTCGGCGAGCTCCCCGCGCGCGAGGAGCGCCTCCACGAGCGCGAGCCCCGCCGCCGGGCCGTCCCGCATCGCCACGGCGACGGCGCGGTTGAGCTCCACCACCGGTGACGGGTCGGCGCGTCGCAGGACGTCGTAGAGGCCGACGATCTGCGCCCAGTCGGTCGTCTCCGCGCTCGGCGCCTCGGCGTGGACCGCGGCGATCGCCGCCTGCAACGTGAACGGCCCGAAGCGGCGGGTGGCGATGGCGCGCTCCACGAGCCCCGCCCCCTCGGCGATGAGCGCACCGTCCCAGCGCGCGCGATCCTGCCGGTCGAGGAGGACGAGATCGCCGTCCGGTGACGTCCTCGCCGCGCGCCGCGCCTCGTGCAGCAGCATGAGCGCGAGCAGGCCGAGCACCTCCGGCTCGGGGAGGAGTTCGGCGAGCAGCCGGCCGAGGCGGATCGCCTCCTCGGACAGGTCATGGCGCGTGACCGCAGCGCCGGCGGTGGCGGAGTAGCCCTCGTTGAAGACGAGGTAGACGACGTGCAGCACCGTGTCGAGGCGCGCCGGCAGGTCGGCCCGCTCCGGCACCTGGTAGGGGATCCGCGCGTCGCGGATCTTCGCCTTCGCGCGGACGATGCGCTGCGCGATCGTCGCGGGGGTGGTGAGGAAGGCGCGGGCGATCTCCTCCGTCGCGAGCCCGCAGACGGTCCGGAGCGTCAGCGCCACCTGCGCGTCGGGCGCGAGCGCGGGATGGCAGCAGGTGAAGACCAGGCGGAGCCGGTCATCCTCCACGCCGTCGTCGGGAAGTTCCGGCGGGGGCACCGCCGCGAGCCGCTCGGCGAGCGCGCCCTGCGCCGCGTCGAAGCGCGCGCGCCGGCGGAGCCCGTCGATCGCGCGGAAGCGCCCTGCCGAGACGAGCCACGCGCGCGGATTCCGCGGCACGCCCTCCGCGGGCCAGCGCTCGAGCGCCGCCATGAACGCGTCGTGCAGCGCCTCCTCGGCGAGGTCGAAGTCGCCGAGGAGGCGGATGAGCGTGGCGAGGACGCGGCGCGACTCGGCCCGCCAGGTCGCCTCGACCTGCGCCCGGACCCGGTCGTCCGCGCCCTCCTCCATCCGGTCGGCCGTCAGGGCTGGCTGAAGTCCATCACCGGACGAACCTCGACGCTGCCGATCCGCGCCGACGGGATGCGCGACGCGACCTGGATGGCGTCATTGAGGTCGCGCGCCTCGATGAGGTAGAAGCCCCCCAGCTGCTCCTTCGTCTCCGCGAACGGCCCGTCGGTGGTCGAGAGCTTCCCGTTCCGGATGCGGACCGTGGTGGCGGCGGCGACGGGGTGCAGCGCCTCGCCCGCCACGTAGTGGCCGCTCCGTCGGATGTCGTCGGTGAAGGCGAAGTACTCGCCCATGAAGGCGTCGGCCTGGTCCTTGGGCATGGCCGCGAGCTTGGACTCCTCGTCGTAGATGAGGCACAGGTACTTCATGGTTCCCTCCGGGACGTGGTGAGGACGAACGGGACACCACGTAGTCGAACGGGGGTGGCCGGAATCGACATCGCGGGTGGTGGCCGGAATGCGGGCACCCCGGGCGGGGGCCCAGCCGCCCCTACGGATGCCCGCACCCCCAGGTGTCGCAGCGGTTTCGCGGACGATTCACCGGCGCCTCATGGCCCAACCCGTACCGTTGCCCCGGGGACGGGGGTGGACCGGGGAGGCAGGGGCCGCCGCGGGGCGGCCCGAGGAGCCCCGATCCGCGGGTCCCCGGGAGGTGCTCATGTGGGCCATCAGGAATGCCCTGCTCCGCGCGGCGGCGGGGCTGCTCGTGCCCGTGTGGCTCGCGGGCTGCCTCGGCGTCCCGGGGACGGCCGCGGTGGCACCGGCGCCCGGTGCGGACACGCTGCCGCCGGTCGCGCTCGATACCGCGCCCGACGGCCAGGCGCTGCTCTACGCCTTCAACGCCAGCGGGTGGACGCTCCTCGGCTCGAAGTACGCCATCACCGTGGACGGCCAGCACGCGGCCTCGCTGCCGCGGGGGTCGTACACCACCCTCGTGCTGATGCCCGGCACGCACGAGCTGAGCTCGGGCGACATGAAGGTCGTGATCGCCATGGAGGCCGGCCACCTCTACTTCGTCTCCGCGGCGTACGACCCGGGGAAGGGATGGCTCTGGCCGTTCGCCGGCCGGCCGTTCGTCTTCAAGGAGATCGACGAAGCCACCGCGCGCGTGATGCTGCGGACGTTCAAGTACGCGGCCCCCGCCGTGCCGGCCCAGGTCTCGCTCGGTGCGCGGGACGCGCCGTCGCCGTGACGCGGTCCGCAGGTGTCGTTCAGTCGCGGGTGAACGCCCGGCTCAGCCCCACTGCGGGCCGAGCCGGCGGAAGAACTCCTGCAGCGTGACCTTCGGTGCGCGGCAGACCCAGATGGCGACGTCGCGCTCCTCCTCGACGCCCCACGGGTTGCGTGCGCGGGCGACCTCGGTCACGTCCCCCCAGAACGCGCGCCAGTCGTCGGCCGAGCCGCCGACGACGATCGTCACGTCGCCGGGGCGGTCCCCGGGTCCCCACAGGAAGAAGTCGCCGGCCCAGCTCACGGGGTAGGGAAGCCCGAGCTCGGGCCCGAAGTGCGCGCGCGCGCCGGCGCGTCCGTAGTTGGTGGCGAGGACGACGGCCCGCCGCTGCTCGTCCGCGGGCAGCGTGCGATACACGGCGGCCACCGCCTCCACCTGCCCCCGCCATCCCAGCATGTCGGCGTAGTCCTGCGGCAGCGGGAGCGCGCCGCCGGTGTTCGTGCGCGTGGCGGGGGCGAGGCCGAGCCGCTCGGCGTAGCGCGCCATCGCGGGCGGCCGCAGGAGCGGTATCCCGACCGGCAGCAGCAGGGCGCCGACCACCAGCAGCCATGCGAGCATCGCCCCCTCCGCGAGGCGGTGCCGCCCGCGCTCGAGCCACGCACCGAGCAGCACCGCGGCGGCGGCGAGGAGGGGGACGAGCATCGGCCCGTAGTAGTAGTCCTTCCCTCGGCCCGCCACGAGCAGGAGCAGCACCGCGAGCGCCGTGACGCCCAGCGGGCGCCACGGGCGGAGTGCGCGCGCGGCGACGAGCCCCGCGAGGCCGATCACCCAGAGGGGTCCCCCGGCGCCGAGGAGGAAGAACTGCCCCAGCAGGAAGCCGACCGGGTCCACGTGGCTCAACTGCCGCTCCCGCAGCGCGCGCGCCTGGGCGAAGAAGGGCCAGCCGTGCGCCGCCTGCCCCGCGAGGCTCGGCAGCGCGAGCAGCGCGGCGATGCCGAGCGCCAGCCACGGCCAGCGGGTGCGCAGGTCGGCGCGGAGCAGGGGTGACGCGAGGGTGCCGGCGAGGAGCCCCGCGCCCAGGAACGCGACGCTGAACTTGGTGAGCGCGCCGAGGCCGAGCGCCGCACCGAGCACCAGCCACCAGCGCCGGTCCCGGCCCGCGAGCAGCGCGGAGAACGCCAGCGTCGCGACCGACCACCCGGCGAGCTCGAAGACGACCGGCTGGAAGAGCGTGCCCGCGCGGAGGAAGAGCGGTGCGACGAGCGCGGCGACGGCGGCGAGCCGCTGCGCGCGCACGGCCCCGCCCATGGCGGCGGCGGTCAGGGCGGCGAGGAGCGGGAGCGCTGCGCCGGCGAGCGCCGACAGGAGGTGGATCGCGGCGAGGCGGTCGAACGGGAGCGCCCCGGAGAGCCGGGCGAGCGCCGAGATGAGCGGCGGGAAGGCCATGCCGAAGGGCGTGAAGTGGTCGCCCATCGCGAGGTAGAGGAGTTCGTCGCGGTGGAACCCGTAGCCGGGCCGCGGCAGGACGTGCAGGACGAGCGAGAGCGCCGCGATGGCGAGGGGCGCGGCAGGATGGAAGGATGAGGAGCGCGCCGCTGGCGGGGCAGGGGCCTCGGGCATGACGAATGGTAATCGCCCCTGCCGCCGCCATCGGCGGACGACCGGTCACGGGCGGACGGGCACTCGGCCCGCCCGCCCGCACCCGGCTCAGCGCAGCGCGATGCGGAAGACGGCCGCCGTGCCGCTCACCTCGTTCGACACGATGAGGAGCGGTTCCTTGCCCGGCGCGCGGTTCGCCGGCACGAAGGCCAGGCCCTCGGGGCCCAGGTCGCCGGTGTCGCCGGTCCGCGTGTTCGCGTAGGTCACGAACTGCGGGCTCGCGGGGTTGGTCACGTCGTACACCATCACGCCACCCACCCGCTCGAGGCCGATGAAGGCGAAGGTCTTCTCGCCCAGCTGGCCGAGCACGACGCCCTCGGGCTCGGGGCCCTTGTTGTCGCTCCGGTCGTCGGAGGCGTTGCCGGTGTTGCTGGCATTGAACTGCACCATCGGGAGCGCCCGGGTCCGCTGCTCGAGCTCCTCGCCCGAGTCCCAGAGGAGCTGGCCCGACGCGCTCCAGATGCTGAACGACCGGCCGCCGAAGGCGTAGAGCTGGTCGTAGAGCCCGGTCGCGGGGTTCTTGCCCAGGGTCTTCGTCACGTTGAGCCGGCCGAGGCGCGCGTTCGCCGTGCAGCTGCCGCCGCAGGCGGCTGCGGTGAAGATGGCGGGGTTGAGCGGCAGCGTGCTCACCCGCGCCTCCTCGGCGAAGGCGGCGTAGTCGCGCGCGTCGCCCTCGTTGGCGGTGACGAGGAAGGTCTGGCCCCCCGCGGTGTAGGCGGCGATCCCGTCGGGCTGGTACATGCCGAGCACCGGCCACGTGCGGATGTTGACGGCGCCATCGCGGTCACTCGCGTCGAGGCCGTTGCCCGCAAGGTCGTGGCGCTTGTAGCCGAGCGGCACGACGTCGGTGACGGTCGCCGAGGCGAGGTCCACCACCGCGAGGGCGTTGTTCTCCTGCAGCGTCACCCACGCGGTGCGCTCGTCGGCGTCCACGGCGACGTACTCGGGCTCGAGGTCCTGCGCGACGCTCGCACCGGGGCCGAAGAGGCGCACGCCCCGCGCGCGCAGCTCGTCGGCGCGGCCGTCGAAGGCCGTGAAGGTGGCCGTGCGCACCGTCGGCTGGTTGACGTTGTGGACGTCGATGATGCTCACCGAGCCCTCGGGGTCCACCGTGTAGTCGGTGTTCGGCTCGCCCTCGTTGGCGACGACCACGTACCGCCCCGACGGGGTGAAGGTCAGCATGTCGGGGAGCGCGCCGACCGTGACGCTGCTGATGAGCTCGAGCGTCGTCGCCCGATAGAAGGCGACGGTGCCGGGGCTGGTCTTCGTGGCGGCCTCGATGGCGACGGCCACCACGCCGCGGTCGGCGCTCACGCTGTTGGCGGAGGCGCCGAAGGCGGTGACGGAGAGGGTGGCGAGCGGGGCCGGCTTCGCCGGGTCGCGGAGGTCCACCACGTCCACGGTGCCGAGGGCGCCGTTCACCACGAAGAGGCGCTTGCTCACGTCGTCGTACGCGGAGATCTCCGCGGCGGCGGCGCCGCCACCCTGCCAGGTGCCGAACTTCTCGAGCTCGATCGAGGCGGGCGTCGGGTCGGAGGGGGCGGCGCGCAGGGTGGCGCCGCGGGCCGCGGCGGAGGGGCCGGCGGTCGGGGTCTCGGGGGCACAGGCAGCCGCCAGTACGGCGGTCGCCAGCGCGAAGGCGCGGGGTGTGCGCATGGGATGCAATCCGGATTGTCGTGTTCTGGTACTACGCGGGCGCGCAATCAACGCGCGCGCCGGTCACGTTCCGGGGCAGGCGGCGGTAACGGAGCGGTATCGGGGGGATGGAAGCGGGGACGGGACGCCGGTGCGGCGCGCGATCAGGGAATCCCCTGGCAGGCGAAGACGAGGAGCGAGCGCTCGGCACTGGCGTTCGGCCGCCCGGTCATCCGCACCTGGGCGTCCAGGAGCCAGGTGCGGCGCGCGGCCGTGGTGACGTGGCTCGTCGCCGTGATCTCGACCGCGAAGGCACCGTCGCAGACCGTCGGGAGCGGCGTGACGCTGCGGCCCAGCCGCTGGTGGCCGGCCTGGCGGAGGCCGAGTGCGGCGCGCGCGTCGCCGTCCGCCACGGGGGTGACGGTGAGGACCGCCGACTCGCTCGCGCCACGGCGCCACTCGCAGCGGCTCGTCCCGGGCGGAGTCGGCGGTCCCTCCGCTCGGCGCCAGCCCCGGCCGAGGACGACGCCGATCCGGTCGAGCCCGAGGAGGGCGCAGGCATCCGGCGCGGCGGGCGCCTGCGGCGTCGTGAGCAGGGTCCAGAGGAGTGCGGGCAGCGCGGGGATCGGCATCGGTGTCGGATCGGTCGGGGGTCAGCGCCCGGCGGGGGCGGGGTCGAGCACCGCGAGGAAGGCCGTCGGGGCCATGGCGGCGTAGATCGTGGCGTGCGTCAGGTCCGGGCGCGGCACGTAGTGCACCGCGGGGCCGCCGCGTCCCGCGCGCCCGAGCTCGCGCGCGAGCTCGGCGGTGCCCTCGGCGATGATGGACTCGTTCGCCGCCGAAAGGAAGAGGACGCGCCCCCGGCCCGCGCGGGCGAGGGCGGCGCCCGCCGAGGCGGCGCGGCGCAGGAGTGCCCGGTCGTTCCACCAGAGGCTCGGGCTCAGCGCGATGTACCGCCGGAAGAGCGCGGGCTCCTCGAGGAAGGTCTCGATGATGAAGAGCCCGGCGAGGGACTCGCCGACGATGGTCGTCGCGTCGGTGGCCCGGTAGCGGCGGCGCACCTCGGGCAGGAGCTCGTCGCGCAGGAATCGGCGGAACGCCGCCGAGCCGCCGACGTGCGGGGCGATGGCGCTGTCCGCGGCGACCGTGGTCGGGCCGGTGAGGTCGCGCCGCCGCTCGGTGTTCGGGATGCCGACGACGAGGACCGGCGCCACGCGGCCCAGCCGGATGAGCGAGTCGATCGTGGCGGTGACGTGTGGGAAGTCCTCGTCGAGCCCGCCGTCGGGCATGTACACGACGGGGAACCGGCGACGTGATGCCCCGTACCCGGGCGGGAGGTAGACGTTGATCGTGCGCACTTCGCCGAGCGCCCGGGAGGCGACGGTGAAGGTCTCCTTCGTCGCGGCCTGCCCGGCGGCGGGGGCGGGGAGCGAGGGCCGTGGCGCGCAGCCGCCCAGGACGAGGAGCAGTGGAAGCTGGCGGGCGAGGCGGCGGGGCTTCGACGGGTGCAGGGTCACGAGTCCTCGCCGGGGGGCGGCGCATGGTGGCGACCGCAATGTCGGCGCAGGCCGGGTCGGGGCGCAATGCGGGGGGCCGGACCCTCTTATATGCTATACGGTCGGCACTTAAGGGATGGCTAAGGGCCGTCCGCCATCCTTGTGGCGTCTCATCCGCACCCCGCAACCCGATTCCGCACCAGAGGTCGCCATGCCCGCCCGCCCGTCTCTCTCGTTCCGCACCGCGGCGAGGTCCGCGGCCGCCCTGCGCGCTGCGCGGCTGGCGGCCCTCGCCCTCCTCGCCCCAGCGGCAGCTGCCCCCTCGCTCGCGGCGCAGGAACTCGCGCTGCCCAGGGTCGGGGTGCGCTTCGTGCCGCTGCCCGGCCCCGTGACCTGGAGCGTTTCCACCTTCCAGGGCACCGGCGGCAATCCCGACAGCGACCAGTTGATCGGTGCCCTGTCGGGCGGCGGAAGCCTCCAGATCGTGGTGAGCTGGGTCAAGGATCCGACGTCGTGCACGGCGCTCATCGCCCGGCTCGAGGGGAACGGGGCGGCGCAGCGCGCACTGGCATCCGAGTTCCCGGCCCCCGCCGGGTGGCACCCGACCGTCCTCAGGACCTCGCAGGGCCTCGTGATGCTCTGCCACGACGAGCCGCCGCGCGCGCTCACCGCGATCGTCGTGTCCGACGGCGCGCCCGCGTCGGTGCCGGGCACGGTGCGGCTCGTGCTCGAGCCGATGTTCGGGGCATCCGCCCCGCCGGTGGCCGCCGCGCCGGCCTCACCTGCACCGTCGTCAGGCCCGTCGGGCGACTGGACCGCGGCCGTCGTGGCGGCGCTGCCGGGTGGCCCGGCGACCTGGAGTGCGGGGGCGTTCGGGAACGGCGGGACCGCCTTCACCCGCCGCGGGATGCCGGCGCTCACCCTCAACACCGTCCCGCTGACGCAGGACATGTCGTGTGCCACCGCGATGGGCGAGATCGCGAAGCGCGGCACCGGCACGCCGGTGGACCGTCCGCGGTTCCTGCCGGCGGCGTACCATCCCACGGCGATTCGCGGCACATCCGGCACGGCGGTCTGCCTCGGCGTGCCGTCCCGCGCGACCTACGTCGTCGCGGTGGTGGGCGACGTGGACGGCGACGCGAGCGCGATCTACGCCGCGCTCGACGCCATGGCGCGCACGCTCTCGCCCGGGGCGGCGGCGCCCGTCGGCGGGCCGTCGCCCACGATGGCGCCGCCTGCCGCCGGCGCGGGCACCGGCCTGCGGGTGCAGCTGCAGAAGAGCCGAGTGTCGTTCTTCATCCCGGCGGGTTCGTGGCGGTGGGAAGTGCAGCCGTCGGACAATCCCGACAACGCGGGCGCCATGATCCTGGGAACAGGTCCGGGCGGCCAGTCGCTGGGCATCTCGGCAGTCCCGGCCTCGGTCAACACCACCGGGAACGACGGCCGCGAGAGCCCGCGCTT
Organism: Gemmatimonadales bacterium; assembly: GCA_037916975.1. GTDB lineage: Bacteria > Gemmatimonadota > Gemmatimonadetes > Gemmatimonadales > GWC2-71-9 > JAGGAG01. The sequence continues at coordinate 7,559 of JBAIWX010000009.1, read as the reverse complement.
CCCCGGCGGCTGCATGGACGCATTCCAGCGGCTCGGCTACACCGCCGAGCGCGCCGGGGACTGGATTCCCTCGGGGTTCTCGCAGTACATGGGACTTCAGGGGGACAACCTCCGAGTCGCCTGCCTCGTCCGCCCCGACGCCTACTACTTCGTCGGGGTCGTGGGGAACGTGGAGGACCGCGTGATCCACGACGAGGCGCTGCGAATCCTCCAGATCATCCGGGACGCGACGCAGTAGCGCGGGGCGGCCCGGGTGCGCTCGCGGCGTCCAGCGGGAGGAATCCGCACCCCGCGCCGGGCACCGGTTCCACGTCATCGCCCGGGCCGTGGGCCGACCGGCGAGTCCCGGAGCGCGCGCTGCAACTTCGGCCGCACGTTCCGGGACGCGACCGGAACCACGCGACGGGTATCGTGGGGCACCTTCGACCGGAGCCCGACGATGCCCGTCTTCCGCTACACCGGCATTCCCGCCGACGCCGCCGACCAGGTGCGCACCACGCTGCGCTCGCCCGGCTACGGCCATGCCGCCCAGCGCGAGCCGGCGCGCGGCTACGGCCCCTGCCGCTCGTGCCTCGCCACCTTCCGGGTCGGCGAGGAGGACCGCCTCCTCTTCACCTGGCAGCCGGTGCGCGAACCGGGCGCGCTGCCCGCACCCGGTCCCGTCTTCATCCACGCCGAGCACTGCGCGCGCTACGACGCGCTCGAGTTTCCCCCCGACCTGCGCGCGCTGCCGATCGTGGTCGAGGGTTATGCCGAGGGCGGCTGGGTGCGGCGCCAGGAGCGCGTGGGCGGGCGGGAGCCGGAGGCGGTGGTTGCCGAGGTGTTCGCGACGCCGGGCGTGGCCTACGTGCACCTGCGGAACGCGGAGGCGGGGTGCTTCATGGCGCGGGTGGAGCGCTGCTTCAGCTGCGGCTGACGGCCCGCGCGAGCCGCCTCAGGCGGCGTCTGACTCGGTGAAGTCGAGGTCCCGCCCGTACGTCTCCGCCTGGTGCGCGAGCGCCCAGGTGGCGGCTGCCAGCGACAGCGCGCCGACCAGCCCCGCCGCGCCGGCGATGCCGAGCCTTGGCCGGAGCGCCAGGAAGGCGAGCGTCATCGGCACGGCGGTCGCGCGCACGAAGGTCGGCACGCTCGTGGCGGCCGTGGCGCGGAGGTCGGTGCCGAACTGTTCCACTGCCATCGTCACCATCACCGCCCAGTAGCCGGTCGCGAAGCCGAGCCACGCGCAGGTGGCGTAGAACGCCGCCGGGGTGCGCCCGGCGCCGAGGAGGTAGGCGGCGATCCCGCCGGCGAGGAGGGCATGGTAGATGGCCACCGCCCGCCGGCGGGACTCGAGCCGCTGGCTGAGGAGGCCGCTCGTCAGGTCGCCCAGGGTGGTGGCGGCGTAGAAGGCCAGGACCGCGCGGCCCGCGGTGACCTCGCCCGCCACACCCAGCACCCGCGCGAACTCGGGGGCGAAGGTGACGAGCACGCCCGTCGCGAACCAGACCGGCACGCCGATCAGGATCGCGCGGACGTAGCGCGCCGCACGTGCCGGGTGCCCGAGGAGGCGGAGCAGGTCGCCGCGGCGCGCGACGGCGACGCGGGTCCGCTCGAACATGCCGGAGTCGCGGAGCCGCACTCGGGCGAGGAGCAGCAGGAGCCCGAGCGCACCGCCGGTCGCGTACGCGGCGCGCCAGGGGACGAGCTCGCCGACGAGCGCCGCCGCCACCGCCCCCAGCACGCCGAGCGTCGCGACGAGCGTCGTCGCGGTGCCACGTCGCGCCGGTTCCACCATCTCGCTCACGATCGTGAGGGCCGCCCCCAGTTCACCCGCGAGCCCGAACCCCGCGATGAAGCGCCAGGCCTCATAGGCCCGGAGCGACGTGACCGTGGCGTTCGCGAGGTTGGCGACGCTGTAGAGGAGGATCGAGCCGTAGAGCGCCGCGCGCCGCCCCCGGCGGTCGCCGAGGACGCCGAAGACGAGCCCGCCCAGCATGAGCCCGAGGAGCTGCGCGTTCTGGAGCGCGGTGCCGGCCTCGAGGGCGCGATCACCCGCCCCGAGGTCACGCACGCTCGCGACGCGCACGACCGCGAAGAGGAGCAGGTCGAAGACGTCCACGAAGTAGCCGAGCCCGGCGAAGAGGATCGCGCCGCGGGCGCGTCGAAGGGGGACGGGGCCGGTCACCGGGCTGCGGGCGCGGGGAGCCGGCGGACGCCGTCGCCGATTAGGTCCTGACGGTCCACCGGGCTATCTTTCCCCATGACCAAGCACCCCGACAACGAATACCGCGACCCGCGAACGCCTGGCTCGCTGAGCGGCGCACTGCGACTCTGGCAGGGGATCCGCTCGGGCCAGCTCGAGCCGGTCGTCGCGCAGCTCCGCTTCGCCTTCCTCTGCTCCACCGAGGAGCGGGCGGCGCGGGTCGCCGGCTTCCTGCGCCGCCAGCACCGGTGGCAGACCGACGGCGCGCGCCCGGACACGCCGTTCGCCGACGACTCCTGGCGCGTGCGCGGCGCCACGCCGTTCGCGCTGCAGTCGCTCGACACGATCGAGCGCTGCTCGGCCTGCCTCGCCCGGATCGCGCGCTGCCACGGCGTACGCCTCGTCAGCGTCACCATCGCCGCGCCCGTCCCCGCCTGATCCTCCTGCGTGACCCGACGGGTCACGCGCGCGCCCGCCCCCGGCCCGCCCCGGCCACGTCCGTCACCACACCCGCACCCGCTCGGCCGGCGCGAGGTAGAGCGCCTCGCCGGGCTTCACGCCGAACGCGCGGTACCAGGCGTCCAGGTTCCGCACGGTGAGCGCCCGGTACGGGCCCGGTGCGTGACCGTCGGTGAGGAGCCGCTGCCGCAGCGCCGCCTCCCGCATCTTGCCGCGCCACGCCTGCGCGAAGCTCAGGAAGAACTGCTGGTCCCCGGTGAGTCCGCCCACCCGCGGTGCCGGGCGGCCGCGGAGCGCCGCGTGCCAGGCGTCGAGCGCCGACGAGAGCCCCGCCACGTCGGCAATGTTCTCGGCTAGGGTGAGCCGGCCGTTCACCGCGAGGTCGGGGAGCGGGCGGTAGGCGTCGAACTGCGCCACGAGCCGGTCGCCGGCGGCGTTGAAGTGCGCGAGGTCGTCGGGGGTCCACCAGTTCCGCAGGCGGCCCGTCGCGTCGAAGAGGGCGCCCAGGTTGTCGAAGCTGTGGCTGATCTCGTGGCCGATCACGGCGCCGATGGCCCCGTAATTCATCGCGTCGGGGCGCGCGGGATCGAAGAAGGGCGGCTGCAGGATGGCGGCGGGGAAGTTCATCGCGTTCCGCGCCGGGAGGTTGACGGCGTTCACCGTCTGGGGCGTCATCGCCCACGCGTCGCGGTCGATGGGCCCCCGGAGTGCCGCGAGGGCGCGCCGGTAGGCGAACGCCTCGACCCGCTCGGCGTTCCCGTACGCGTCGCCGGGGACGACGTCCAGGCCGTCGTACGACGGCCAGCGATCGGGATACCCGACGCTCACGCGGAGCGTCGCGAGCTTGGCCTTCGCCGCCGCCTTCGTGGCCGGCGCCATCCAGGCGAGGGCGTCGATGCGCCGGCCGAAGGCGCGGATGATCTCCCGCACCATGCGCTCGGTGCGCGTCTTGGCGCTCGCCGGGAAGTAGCGCTCCACGTAGAGCCGTCCCACCGCGAAGCCCAGGGCCGCGCTCGTCGCGGCGACGGCGCGGCGCGCGCGGGGCGGCTGCGCGGGCGTCCCGCCGAGGGTCGTGCCGAAGAAGGCGAATGCCTCGGCACGGAACGGCGCCGGCAGGACGTCGGCCCGATGCTCGACGGCGTGGTAGGCGAGGAGCGCCTTCCAGGCGTCGAGCGGCTCGCTCGCCGCGAGGGCCGAGAGGCCGGTGACGGCGGCGGGCTGCCAGGCGACATACGCGGGCGCGGCAGCGAGCCCGGCGGCGGCGAAGAAGGCGTCCCAGTCGAGCCCCGGGGCCTTCACGGGGAAGTCCGCGCGCGCCCAGTGGTTGTTCCCCTTGGCCGGGTCCCACGAGTCTTCGCGCGAGGCGTGCACCTGCGCGATGCGCGTCTCGAGCGCCAGCACCCGGTCGGCCATCGCCTCGGCGTCCGCGAAGCCCGCGAGCGAGAGCATGCGGGCGACGTGCGCGCGGTACTGTCCGCGCAGCGTGACCATCGCGGCGGTGGTGTCGAGGTAGTAGCGGCGGTCCGGGAGCGCGAGCCCGCCCTGCACGAGGATGGCGGCGGCGCGGCTCGGGTCGTCGAAGTCCTCCTCGACCCAGAGGCCGAGGAAGTTGGCGGTGTGGAGGTCGCCGTCGTTCAGGATGTCCACGTCGGCGCGGAGCGTGGAGCCGAAGTAGCGGGCGAGCGCCGTGCGGTCCCCGATGGCCGCGATGCGCGCGAGCTCCGGCGCGAGCGGGGCGAGCCCCGCCCGGTCGATCGCCGCGGTGTCGGCCCACGCCCGATAGAAGTCGCCGATCTTCCGTCGGTCGGATCCCGCCGGCGCCTCGGTGGCCGCGGCGCCTTCCACCAGCTCTGTCAGCGCGCGGTCCGCGCGTTCGGCGGCGATGTTGAAGGCGCCATAGGCGCTCCGGTCGGGCGGGATCTCGAACGAGCGGACCCAGGCACCGTTCGCGTAGCGGAAGAAGTCGTCGCCGGGGCGCACGCTCCGGTCCATGCCGGCGGCGTCGAGGCCGGGGACGGCCTGCGCGTGCAGCGAGGCGAGCGGCAGGAGGACGACGCCGAGGTGCGCGATCAGGCGAGCGGCGGACGAGTGGCGGGGCATGCGGGGCGCTCCGGGTGAGGACGGTGCGGCGGGTGGCGCGCGGAATGTAGCGCGGGCAGCGCGGGCGGGCGCGTGTCACTTGCTGTTGTCGAGGGAGCGGCGTCGCCCCCGGCGTGAGGATGAACAAACCGGCAGTTCCTGCCGGGTTTGTCACGGCGCCTGACACCCGGCAGCGGTTGCTGTCATGCCCTCTTGACGCGGCGCGAACCGCGTAGCAGAATCGTGACGGTAGCGCGGTCGGCACGGCAGGAATCCACCCCCGCCCCTCGACTGGCCGGTCGAACGCCCGCGCCACGCAGCATCGTCGGCCCCAGCGGCCACGCCCCCCACACATCATCAGGCGCAGCAACCCGATTGCTCGATCGATCGGCACTCCGCGTGTGCGGTCCCCAGCCCCGAGTGGGTCCCTCTCGTCCGCGCGTCCCCGCGCGCCGGCGCGGCGCTGACGCCGTGCCCGCCGCGCGGTCGGTACTCCCGAGCGCCAACGGCAATGCCCTGAACCGGGCGCTGCCCAACGCGTCGTCGTTCCCGCTGTTCCATTCCGCCCCGGCCCCGTCCGGGGTTTTTCGTCCCGCCTGTTCGTGAAAGGACGCCCGCGTATGAGAAGGCTGTCGTTCGGCATCGGCATGCTCCTGGCTGCGGCCTGGGTCATGCCCCTCCGCGCCCAGGAGAGCACGGGCACCGTGAAAGGCGTCGTGACGGATGCGACGACGCAGAAGCCGGTGGCGGGCGTGACCATCACCGTGGGCAGCCGCAGCGCGCTGTCGCGGGAGGACGGCCACTACATCCTGACCGGCGTGCGGGCCGGCACGGACACGCTGCGGACCCGCATCCTCGGGTACGCCCCTGCGTCCCGCCTCGTGACCGTGGCGGCGAACGACGTGCTCGAGGTGGACCTCGCGCTCACGCCGCAGGCGGTGAACCTGACGGAGATGGTGGTGGTCGGCTACGGCGAGCAGCGCGCCGGTGCGGTCACCGGCGCGGTGACGGCGGTGAACGCCGACGAGTTCAACACGGGCCGCATCGTGAGCCCGAGCGAGCTGATCCAGAACAAGGCCGCGGGCGTGCAGGTGGTGGAGAGCAACGAGCCGGGCGGCGGGACCTCGATCCGCATCCGCGGCGCCACGTCGGTGAACGCGAGCAACGAGCCGCTCTACGTGGTGGACGGCCTCCCGCTCGGCAGCTCGGGCGGCGGCCTCTCGGCGGGCCGCGACCCGCTCAACTTCATCAACCCCGACGACATCGAGAGCATCACGGTGCTGCGGGACGCCTCGGCGGCGGCGATCTACGGCGCCAACGCGGCGAACGGCGTCATCCTGATCACGACCAAGTCGGGCAAGCGCCGGCCGGCCTTCGAGTACAGCGGCACCGCCTCGGCCTCCGCGGTGACGCGGGTGCCGTCCATGCTCAACGCGGCGCAGTTCCGCGCGGCGGTCGAGCAGTTCGCGCCGACGCGGGTCGGCCTCCTGGGCAACGCGAACACCGACTGGATCAAGCAGATCGACCGCTCGGCGTACGGCCAGGAGCACAACTTCGCGATCTCCGGCAGCGGCGCGACGAACGACTACCGCCTCTCGTTCAACTTCCTCGACCAGAACGGCATCCTGCAGGACACGAAGACGCGCCGCCTGGCCCTCGGCGTCAACTACAACCAGAAGCTCTTCAGTGACCGCCTCTCGCTCCGCACGAGCATCCGCGGCTCGCGCACCGAGGACCGGTTCACGCCGGACGGCGTGCTCTCGAACGCGATCGGGATGGGGCCCACGCAGCCGGTGCTCGACCCGAACGCGGAGACGGGCTACTTCAACTGGACCGGCGGGACGACGACGGCGGACAACCCGGTCGAGCTCTACCGGCTGGCGATCGACCGCGGCACGACCTACCGCAGCATCGGCAACATCCAGGCGAGCTACAGCCTCCCGCAGGTCGAGGGGCTCAAGGCCAACCTGAACCTGGGCTACGACGTCACGAAGGCCACGCGCGAGAACTTCTTCCCGAGCATCCTCCACGGGCAGTCGAAGACCGGCAACGACGGCAGCCTCTACCGCCGCCAGCCGACGGCGACGAACACCGTGCTGGAGGGCTTCCTCAGCTACACGGCGCCGAAGCCGGTCGGTCCCGGCGCGCTCGACCTCACGGCGGGCTACTCGTACGGCAAGTCGTACGCGGACACCCCGGAGCTCCAGCTCAACGGCCTGAGCACGGACCTGCTCGGCCTCAACGGGATCCCCGGGGCGCGGACCAGCGTGGACCGCTACAACGTCCAGGAGAGCAAGCTCATCTCGTTCTTCGGGCGGGCGAACTACAACGTCAACGACAAGTACATCCTCGCCGCGAGCCTCCGGCGCGACGGCTCGTCGCGCTTCGGCAAGGACCGCGCGTGGGGCTACTTCCCCTCGGTCTCGGCAGGCTGGCGCATCTCGCAGGAGTCCTTCCTGCGCGACGTGAAGTGGCTGACGGACCTCAAGCTCCGCGCCTCGTGGGCGAAGACGGGCAACCAGGCCTTCGCGAACTACCTGCAGAACTCCACCTACACCGTGGGTGACGCGCAGACGCAGTACTGGCTCGACGGCACCTGGATCACGACCATCCGCCCGAGCGCGGTGGACCCGAACATCCACTGGGAGGCCACGCAGTCCTACGACTTCGGCCTCGACTACGCCATCGCGAACGGCCGCTTCTCCGGCGCCATCGACTTCTACAACAAGAAGACCACGGACCTGATCTTCCGGGTCCCGGTGGCGGCGGGCACGAACGTCGGCGACTTCGTGACGACCAACATCGGCAGCATGCGGAACCGCGGCGTCGAGCTGAGCCT
>JBAIWX010000008.1:0-15348 GCA_037916975.1 Gemmatimonadales bacterium | reverse complement strand
GGGCTCCGGGGCGCCGACGCGCGGCTCGCGGCGGCGGCGGCGGCGGCGGAGAACGCGCGCGTGCAGCTGGGCTACACGGTGCTGACCGCCCCGGCCGCCGGCGTGATCGCCAAGCGGAACGTGGAGCCGGGCGAGCTGGTGCAGCCCGGCCAGGCGCTCCTCAGCCTCGTGCCGAACGACACGGTGTGGGTGACGGCGAACCTGAAGGAGACCGAGCTCGCCGGCATCGCGACCGGGAGCCCGGTGACGTTCGAGGTGGACGCCTACGACGGCGTCACCTTCCGCGGCACGGTCGAGTCGTTCAGCCCGGCGACGGGCGCGCGCTTCGCGCTCCTCCCGCCCGACAACGCGACGGGCAACTTCACGAAGGTGGTGCAGCGGGTGCCGGTGCGGATCCGCGTGGACGGCCCCGCCGACCCGGCGCACCCGCTCCGCCCGGGGATGTCGGTGGTGGTGAAGATCCGGAAGGGGAAGGCGCCGGCGTGACCGCCATCGCGCTGCCGGCGCCGCGGGCGCGCTCGGACGAGGAGATCTACCGGGCGCGCTACCTCATCGCGTTCGCGGTGATCCTCGCGAGCGTGCTCGAGCTCGTGGACACGAGCATCGTGAACGTCGCGATCCCGCACATGATGGGGAACCTCGGCGCCACGCTCGAGGAGATCGCGTGGGTGAGCACGGGCTACATCGTGGCCAACGTGATCGTCCTGCCGCTCACGAGCTGGCTCGCGGACCGCTTCGGGCGGCGGAACTACTACACCGGCTCGATCATCCTCTTCACCGCCGCCTCCTTCTTCTGCGGGGCGGCGCGGAGCCTCGAGTCGCTGGTCGCGTGGCGCATCATCCAGGGCATCGGGGGCGGGGCGCTCATCTCGACCGCGCAGGCGATCCTCTTCGACGTCTTCCCGCTCCGGGAGCGCGGCACCGCGACCGCGCTCTTCGGGATGGGCGTGATGGTCGGCCCCACGATCGGCCCCACGCTCGGCGGGTGGATCACCGACAACTACGCCTGGCCCTGGATCTTCTACATCAACGTCCCGCTCGGCATCATGGCGGCGATCCTCACCTGGCGCTACGTCCCCGAGCCCAGGCACCGGGTCGCGCGCGGCAGCGCGATCGACCTGTGGGGGCTCCTGTTCCTCGTCTGCGGGATCGGCGCGCTGCAGGTCATGCTCGAGCGCGGCGAGTCGAAGGACTGGTTCGCGTCCCCCGAGATCCGCACCGAGCTCGTCCTGGCGGTCGTGGGCCTCGTGGCCTTCGTCTGGCGCGAGCTCCGCGCGGAGCACCCGATGGTGGACCTGCGCATCCTCCGGAACCGCCAGCTCGCGGTGGGCGTCTTCTTCGCGAGCGTCCTCGGCTTCGCGCTCTACTCGAGCGTCTTCGCCCTCCCGGTGTTCCTGCAGAACAGCCTCGGCTACTCGGCCTGGGACAGCGGCAAGGTCATCCTCCCCGGCGCCCTCGCCACGGCGGCGACGATGGCGGTGGCGGGCCGGCTCGCCAACCGGATCGACGTGCGGCCGCTCATCACCTTCGGGGCGCTCCTGTTCTTCGCCTCGATGTGGATGCACTACCGCTTCACGCTCGACATCGGGATGCAGGACACCTTCTGGCCGATGATCCTCCGCGGCGTGGGGCTCGGCTGCATCTTCGTGCCGCTCACCGGGGTCGCGGTGGCCGACCTCGCGCCGGCCGCCATCCCGCAGGGCACCGGGCTCTACAACCTGTTCCGCCAGCTGGGCGGGAGCTTCGGCATCGCCATCACCGCGACCCTCCTCACGCGCTGGCGGGAGCAGGGGCGCGAGGCGCTCCGCGCGCACGCGACGGCGTACACCGAGGCCACGCGGGAGTGGGTGGGCGGCGTCACCCGCATGATGGAGCGCCACGGCGGCTCCGCGGCCGAGGCCGAGCACCGGGCGCACGCCCTCCTCGAACGGGTCGTCGAGGCGCAGGCGGCGGTCGTGTCGTTCGAGAAGGTGTTCCTCACCATGGGCATCGTCTTCGTCTGCGCCCTGCCCCTCCTCCTCCTCTTCCGCACCGGCCGCGTCCGCGGCGGCGCCGGCGCGGCCCACTGACCGCTCAACCCCGCTGCGCCGCCGGCCGATAACTCCGGGCAACGGGGAGGGCCCGCCACGGGCCCGCCCGGCCAGGAGGGACCGGACGGATGCACATCGAGGGCAGGACCGGGACCGGCGGTCCGGCGGCGGGGGAACCCGCCGGCGGCCGGACGGTCGTGCGCGTGCTCTTCGGCGAGGTGACGCTCGTGACCGGCGCGGTGCTGGCCCTGCTCATCGGCGGCGCCGGGGCGGTGCCGACGGCGCTCGGCTGCCTCGCCGGGGCGATGGCCGTCGGCTGGGTCCTCCTCGCGGCGCTCCACGCCGCCCGGCGCGCGGCCGACGACGCCCGCGCGTACGCGGTGGAACGGCGCCGCCTCGAGGCGGAGGTCGCGGCGGCCCGCGCCGAGGCGGCGGCCGCCCGCGAGGCCCGGGACGCGGCGCAGGGGCGGCTGCGCCGGCACGCGGACGTGGTCGCGAGCGTGAACCACGAGCTCCGGACCTCGCTCGGCGGGGTCATCGGCTTCACGGGGCTCCTGCTCGAGTGCGAGCTCACCGGCGAGCAGCGCGACTTCGCCGAGACGGCGCAGCGCGGCGCCGAGAGCGCCGTGGAGACGCTCAACGACCTGCTGGACTATTCGATGGCGGAATCGGACGCGACGCCGCTCGAGGCGGTGCCGTTCGCCGTCGCCGGCCTGCTGCACGGCGTCGCGGCGCTCGCGAGCCCCGCGGCGCTCGAGCGCGGGGTGGCGCTCGAGGTGCAGGTCTCCCCGGCGATGCCGCGGGAGCTCCACGGGGACGCGGCCCGGCTCCGCCAGGCGCTGCTGCGCGTGGTGCGGGCGGCGCTCCTCCACATGGGCCGCGGGCGGATCGTGCTCCGCGGCGAGGCGGCTCCCGACGGGCCGTCCGGGTGGCGCGCGCGGTTCCTCGTGGAGGTGAGCGAGGCGCTGCCGGCCGCGTTCGTGGCGCAGGTGCTGGGGGGCGCCCGGCCGTCCGGCGCGCCGGCGTCGAGCGTCGGGGGCGGCGCCCTCGGCCTCGCGATCAGCCGCGAGCTGGCGCGGCTCCTCGGCGGGCGCCTCGCCGCGCGCGGGGCCGACGGCCACGGCACCGTCTTCGAGCTCGCCGTCCCGCTCGCCGACGTGGTCCCGGCCCCCGACCCCGCGCCGCAGCCCGCCTGACCCTCCGGCCGGCCGTGGCGGGCCGCATATCTTTCCCGCCATGACCGCCCCGATCCGGGACCTCGACCCCGGCATCTTCGACGCCTGGCTCCGCACCACCGACGACGGGGCCCTCGCCGTGGACGGCGCGGGCCTCGTGGTGCTCCACAACCGCGCCGCGAGCCGGGTCACCGGCCTCGCCCCGGACGCGGCGACCGGGCGCCCCTGGCGCGAGGCGCTGCGCCTCGCCGAGCCGCTCGCCGACGCCCTCTGGGAGGCGCGCGGCACCGGCACCGCCCACGTGGTCGCCGAGGTCCTCTGCGCGCAGGGCAACCTGCGGACGGTCGAGATCGCCGCCGAGGGATGGCGGGACCGCGCCGGCGCGCCGGGGATCCTCGTGGTGCTGCGCGACCTGGCCGTGCTCTGCCGCGAGCGCCGCGCGGCCGCGGGGCGCGAGGGCTACGGGGGGCTCGTCGGGGCGCACGCGGCGATGCGTGCCCTGTACGACCTCGTGGACGCGGTCGCCGGCGCCGACGCGCCGGTGCTCGTCGAGGGGGAGACCGGCACGGGCAAGGAGCTCGTCGCGCAGGCGCTCCACGCGCGGAGCCGGCGGGCCGAGCGGCCGCTCGTCGCGGTGAACTGCGCGGCCCCGGCGCCGGCGACGCTCGAGGCGGAGCTGGTGGGCCAGGTCCGCGGCGGCCCCGGCGCGCCCGGCGCCGCGCTCGGGCGGCTCGAGCTCGCGCACACCGGGACGCTCTTCCTCGACGAGGTGGACGAGGCGCCGCCCGCGGTGCAGGCCCGGCTCCTCCGCTTCCTGCAGTCGGGCGAGTTCGAGCGCGTGGGGGACGCGGCGACCCGCCGGGCCGACGTGCGCGTCGTCGCGTCGGCCTCCCGGCCGCTCGAGGCGGCGGTGCGGGCCGGCCGCTTCCGCGAGGACCTCTACTTCCGCCTCCGGGTGGTCCGCGTCGCGGTGCCGCCGCTCCGGGAGCGGCGGAGCGACATCCCGCTCCTCGCCGAGCACTTCCTCGAGCGCCACGGCGCGGCGGGCCTGGGCTTCACGCCCGCGGCCCTCGCGGTGCTGCAGGCCGCGCGGTGGCCCGGCAACGTGCGCGAGCTCGAGAACGCCGTGCGGCAGGCGGTGGCGCGGGTCCGCGCCACCCCGGGCGCCACGCAGGTGGGGCCCGAGCACCTGCCGCCGGAGGTGCGCGCGGGGGGCGCGAGCGTGCTCCTCGCGCAGCCGCCCTCGCGCGAGGACCGCAAGGCGATGCTCCTCCGCGCCCTCTCCTCCCATGGCGGGAACCGCACCGCCGCCGCGCGGGCGCTCGGGATCGGGCGCGCCACCTTCTACCGCTGGCTCCGCGAGGCGGGGCTCTGAGCGCGCCGCGATGACCTTCCAGCGGCGGCTCCTCCTCGGCTTCGCGCTCATGACCGTCCCGGTGCTCCTCGTGGGCGCGGAGGCGATGCGGAGCAACGCCCTGGAGCGGCGGGCGCTGGAGGCGCTGGGGCAGGGCCTCGGCCGCGGGCGCACCTACGCCGAGGTCGAGACGGCGATGTTCAACCAGAGCGAGGTGCTCTGGCGCGCCCTCTCGGGCCTCGAGCCCGGGGCCCGGCGCGAGTACGCGCTGCAGGGCGAGGTGGTGCGCTACTGGTTCGAGCGGTGGCGGGGCGAGCTCCGGCCCGACGAGCGGCAGCTGGGCGAGAACGTGCGGATCCTGCACCGCGAGATCGAGCAGGTGGGCGACAGCGTCTTCCGCCTCATCGACGCCGGCCGGCGCGAGGCGGGCTACAACCTCGCCCGGCGCGAGCTGCGCTACCGGCTGCTGCCGGCGCTGACCGAGGTGAACCACGAGATCTACCGCCGCGCCCGGGAGTACAGCGTGCAGCGCGCGTTCGCGCGGGTCGAGGAGGTGGTGAACGCGGAGCGGCGGGCGCTCCTTGCCATCCTCGTGCTCGCGGCGGTGCTCGGGCCGGCGGCGGCGTGGCTCATCGCGCGCGGGCTCGCCCGGCCGATCCGCGAGCTGCGCGAGGCGATGGCGGTGGTGGGCGCCGGCGACCTGGACCACCCGATCACCGCGCGCGGCGGCGACGAGATCGGCGACCTCGCGCGGAGCTTCGCCCAGATGACCGGCCGGCTCCGCGAGGCGCGCGCCGAGCAGCTGCGCCTGAACGGCGAGCTCGGGGAGCGGCTCACGCAGCTCGAGCGGGCGCAGGCGCAGGTGGTGCAGTCGGAGAAGCTCGCCTCGGTGGGCCAGATGGCGGCCGCGGTGGCCCACGGCCTCCGCAACCCGCTCGCCTCGCTCCGCGCCTCCGCGCAGCTCGCGCTCCGCCACCCCGACTCCCCCGCGGCGCGGGAGCAGCTCCACGCGATGGTGGAGGAGGTGGACCGGCTCGACCACCGGATCGGCCACCTGCTCGCCTTCTCGCGGCCGGCGCCGGTGCGCCCGCTCCGCGAGCCGGCGGGGCCGCTGGTGGAGGGGCTCCTCCCGCCGCTCGCCCACCTCCTCGCCGAGCGGCGCGTCACGCTCGCGCGCGCGATCGCGCCCGGCCTCCCGGAGATCCTCGTGGACCCGGTGCGCGTGGAGCAGGCGGTGACCGAGGTGGTGGCGAACGCCCTCGACGCCATGCCGCAGGGCGGGACCCTCACCGTCGGGGCGCGGGTCGAGCCGGGCGCGGACGGCGCCCCCTGCGTGGCGATCACCATCGGCGACACCGGGCCCGGCATCCCGCCCGAGGCGCTGCCGTCCGTCTTCGAGCCGTTCTTCACCACGCGCGCCGAGGGGACGGGCCTGGGCCTCGCGATCGCGCGGCGGTTCACCGAGCAGAACGGCGGGCGGCTCACGCTCGCGAGCCGCCCCGGCGAGGGCACCACGGTGCGCTTCGAGTTCCCGGTCGCCCCGGCCGCGGTGGGGGCGGTCCCGGCATGAGCGGCACGACCGTCCTCATCGTGGACGACGAGCGGACGCTCGCCCGCGCCATCAAGGCGTTCCTCGACGCGTCGGGCTACGCGGCGGAGGTGGTGGGGAGCGCGGAGGAGGCGCTCCCCGCCCTCGAGCGGCTCCGGCCCGACGTGGTGTTCACCGACGTGCGCCTGCCGGGCATGACCGGCATCGAGCTGCTCCGGCGGATCCGCGAGTTCGACGCGGCGGTGCCGGTGGTGGTGATGACCGCCTACGGCACGATCGAGGGCGCGGTGGAGGCGGTGAAGCTCGGCGCCTTCGACTACGTCAAGAAGCCCGTGGACCTCGAGGAGCTCAAGCTCCTCGCCGACCGGGCGCGCGAGACGTCGCAGCTCAAGCAGGAGCTCTCCTACTACCGCGAGCGCGCGCGGCGCGACGAGGCGTTCGGGGGCATGGTGGGGCAGTCGCCGGCGATCCGCGCGGTGATGGAGCGCGCCCGCGAGATCGCCGCCCTCGACGAGACGCCCCCCGTCCTCATCACCGGCGAGACCGGCACCGGCAAGGGCCTCGTGGCGCGGACCATCCACGCGTCCGGGCGGCGGGCCGACCGGCCGTTCATCGACGTGAACTGCACCGCGCTCCCCGCGACGCTCATGGAGGCGGAGCTCTTCGGCTACGAGCGCGGCGCCTTCACCGACGCCAAGGAGTCGAAGCTCGGCCTCTTCGAGGCGGCCGAGGGCGGGTTCCTCTTCCTCGACGAGATCGGCGACGTGGAGCTGGCGCTCCAGGGGAAGCTGCTCCGCGCCATCGAGGAACGCACCGTGCGCCGCGTCGGCGGCATCCGCGACCGCACGATCGACGTCCGCATCCTCGCCGCCACGAACCGCGACCTCGAGCGCGAGGCCGCGCAGGACCGCTTCCGGAAGGACCTCTACTTCCGCCTCGCCGTGCTCCTGCTTCGCCTCCCGCCGCTCCGCGAGCGCGGGGACGACGTGAACCTCCTCGCCGAGCACTACCTGCGGCAGTTCGCGACCAAGTACGGCCGCGGGGTGCGGCGGATCGCGCCGGAGGCGCACGCCCTGCTCCGGCGCTACCCCTGGCCCGGGAACGTGCGCGAGCTGAGCCACGTCGTCGAGCGCGCCGTGCTCTGGTGCCGCGGCGAGGCGCTCGAGCCCGACCACCTCTCGCTGACGATGCCCGCCGACGCCGAGCTGCCGCCGGCGGCGGAGCTCCCCGGCCCCGCCGCGCTCCCCCCCGCCGGGATGGACCTCGCGCAGTGGGAGCGCGCCATGCTGGAGCAGGCGCTCCGCGAGGCGGGCGGGAACCAGACGCGCGCCGCCCAGCGCCTCGGCATCACCCGGGACACGCTGCGCTACCGGCTCAAGAAGTACGGCATCCAGGGGTGAGTGACGGGTGGGTGATATCACCCAGCGCACGCCATATCACCCACCCAGCCCCACCTGGCCCGCGCCGCACCCGCCCCGGCCTCGGCGGCGCAACTCGTTCCCCGAAAACACGATGGCCCGGCGAGACAATCCTGGCCCGGCACGGCACGCCGCGTGCTTAGGACGGAGTGTCGTCGGGCCGTTCGCGGCCCGGCCGGGTGCTCAGCCCGATCGCATCGCAGCGGGTCCGTCCCCGGACCCTCATCCTCACTCCCCGGAGGTTTCCCATGCGCTGGACCAAGCCCGAGGCCGAGATCGTCGCCGTCACGATGGAAGTCACCGCGTACGTCGCGACCCTCTGAGTCGCCCGCGGGATTGACCCGGTGAGGGGCTCGCGCAAGCGGGCCCTTTGCTTTCCCGGCATGCACGTCGTCCTGCTCGGGACCGCCGCCGGCGGCGGCTTCCCCCAGTGGAACTGCTGGTGCCCCTCGTGCCGAGCGGTGCGGGAGGACCCGGCCGCGGCCGCGCCCCGGAGCCAGTCCTCCGCCGCGGTGAGCGCGGACGGCACCCACTGGTTCCTGCTCAACGCCTCGCCCGACGTGCGCGACCAGCTGCGGCTGCTCGCCTCGGCGCCCGCGGCGGGCGCGGTGCGCCACGTGCCCGTCGAGGGCGTGGTCCTCACCGACGCCGAGCTCGACCACTCGCTCGGGATCGTGCTGCTGCGCGAGGCGCGGGCGCTCCGCATCCACGCGACGCCGGCGGTGGCGCGCATCCTCGCCGAGGACTCGCGGATCCTCGCCGTGACGGGCGCCTTCGCGGACGTGGAGGTGGTCCCGCTCGCCCCGGGCACGGCGACGCCGCTCGTGCGCCGCGACGGCTCCCCCTCGGGGCTCCTGGTCGAGCCGTTCCTCGTGGCGGCGGGCCCGCCGCGGTTCGCCACGCGGGACGAGCCGGGCCACACCGTCGGCCTCGTCATCACCGACGCCGGGCGCGGGACGCGGTGCGCCTTCGTGCCGGGCGCGGGCGCCCTCGACGACGCGCTCATGGCCCGCCTGGCCACGTGCGACCTCGTGCTCTTCGACGGTACCTTCTGGGATGACGACGAGATGGTGCGCCTCGGCATCTCGACCAAGCGCGCCCGGGAGCTGGACCACCTCCCGGTCGGCGGCCCGGACGGGAGCCTGGCGCGCCTGGCCGCGCTGCCGGCGCGGCACCGCGTCTACACGCACGTGAACAACACCAACCCGATGCTGCTCTCGCGCTCCCCCGAGCGCGAGGAGGTCGAGCGGCACGGGCTCGCCGTCGGGCACGACGGCATGCGCTTCGTGCTCTGACCCCGGAGGACCGATGACCGCCACGCTCCCGCTCAGGGCCAACGAGCTCGCCACGCCGCCCCGGCCCGCCATCCCCGCGCTGGACCGGCCGCTCGCGCCCGACGCCCTCGAGGCGGCGCTCCGGAGCTTCCACGGCTCGTACTACATGCAGCACCCCTTCCACCGGCTCATGTACGAGGGGAAGCTCACCCGCCGCCAGTTCCAGGGCTGGGTGGCCAACCGGCTCGCGTACCAGCGGGTCGTGCCGCGGAAGGACGCCGCGATCCTCTCGAACTGCCCCGACCCCGCGGTGCGGCGCGAGTGGATCCAGCGGATCGCGGACCACGACGGCACCCGCGAGGGCGAGGGCGGCATCGAGCTCTGGATCCGCCTCGGCGTGGCGCTCGGCGTCCCGCGCGAGGAGATGGAGGACGAGCGCCACGTGCTGCCGGCGGTGCGGCTCGTCTGCGAGAGCTACGTCACCTTCTGCCGGACGAAGCCGTGGGTCCAGGCGTGCGCCTCGAGCCTGACGGAGCTCTTCGCGCCGAAGATCCACCAGGAGCGGCTCGACAGCTGGCCGGTGCACTACCCCTGGATCCCGGCCGAGGCGCTCGACTACTTCCGGAGCCGGCTGGTGCAGGCGCCGCGCGACGTGCTGCACGGGCTCCGCATCGTGAAGGCCCACTGCACCACCGTCGAGACCCAGCGCCAGGCCTTCGAGGCGCTGCAGTTCAAGCTCGACATGCTCTGGGCGATGATCGACACGATCCACAACGCCTACCGGGAGGCGCCGTGAGCCCCGCGGACCGCCCGGTCGCGAGGGCCGTGCCGGGCGCGGCGATGCCCGGCACCGCCGCCGCCGGACCCGACGCCGCCGCGCCGGCGCCCGCGGTGGGCCCCGACACGGTGCCGCGGCTCTGGCGCGTGGCGCGGGTGGGCTTCGACGAGGTGCGGCAGCGCCCGGTGCTCCTCTACCCGGAGGGGGCGGTGCTCCTCAACGAGACCGGCGCCGCGATCCTCCGGCTCGTGGACGGCCGCCGCACCGTGCGCGAGATCGCCGAGCGCCTCGCGGGGGAGTACCACGCCCCCGACGACGCGGCGCGCGCGGAGATCCTCCGCGACGTGACCGCCTACCTCGCGGGGCTCGTCGCCCGGGAGCTCGTCCATGACCGCTGACCGCCCGACCACGCTCCTCGCGGAGCTCACGCACCGCTGCCCGCTCCACTGCCCCTACTGCTCGAACCCGCTCGAGCTCACGCGCGCAGCGCAGGAGCTCCCGACGGACGACTGGAAGCGCGTCCTGACGCAGGCCCGGCGGCTCGGCGTGCTGCAGCTCGGCCTCTCGGGGGGCGAGCCGATGGTGCGGAAGGACCTCGAGGAGCTCGCCGCGCACGCCCACGCCGAGGGGCTCTACACGACGCTCGTCACGTCGGGCCTCGGCTTCACCCGGCCGCGCGCCGAGCGGCTCCGGGAGGCGGGGCTCGAGCACGTGCAGGTGTCGCTCCAGGACGCCGACGACGACAACGCGGAGCGCATCGCCGGCGTGCGCTCGGTGAGGCAGAAGCGCGCCGCCGCGGCGCTCGCGACGGAGCTCGGGTTCGCCTTCACCGTGAACGTGGTGCTGCACCGCGCGAACCTCGACCGGATCGAGGCGATCATCGCGCTCGCCGGCGAGATGGGCGCCGACCGCCTCGAGCTCGCGAACACGCAGTTCTACGGCTGGGGGCTCGTGAACCGCGACGCGCTCATGCCGACGCGCGAGCAGGTGGACCGCGCCTTCGAGGCGGCCGAGCGCGCGAAGCAGCGGTGGCGCGGGCGGATGCAGATCGTCTTCGTGCTCCCCGACTACTACGAGCGCTACCCGAAGCCGTGCTACGGCGGCTGGGGGAAGCTGTACATCGTGGTCCACCCGGACGGGACGGCGGCGCCGTGCCACGCGGCGGTGCAGATCACGGACCTCACGATGCCGAACGTGAAGGACCACGACCTCGCGTGGATCTGGCAGGAGTCGCCGGGCTTCAACGCCTTCCGCGGCGACGCGTGGATGCGGGAACCCTGCGCGGGCTGCGAGCGGAAGTGCGCCGACTTCGGCGGCTGCCGCTGCCAGGCCTTCGCCCTCACCGGCGACGCGCGGAACGCCGACCCCGTGTGCTCCCTCTCGCCCGCGCACGGGCTCATCGAGGAGGCGCTCCGGCAGGCGGACGGGAGCCGCCCCTTCACCTACCGCGTGCTGGCGGGGGAGCCGCAGTCGGCGTGAGCGACCCGGGCGCGCCGGCGGTCGAGGCACGGGGGCTCGGGCGCGACTACGGCGCGACCCGGGCCCTCGACGCGCTGGACCTCGTCGTCCCGCGCGGCGCGCTCGTGGGCCTCCTCGGCCCCAACGGCGCCGGCAAGACCACCACGATGCTGCTCCTCGCGACGCTGCTCGCGCCCACGCGCGGCGCGGCGGCGCTCTTCGGGCACGACGTGGTGCGTGCGCGCCGTGCCGCGCGGCGGACCCTCGGGCTCGTCTTCCAGGAGCCGAGCGTGGACGGCGTTCTCACGGTGCGGGAAAACCTGCGCTTCGCGGCGCGGCTTGCCGGGCTCGCCGGCGGGGCGGCGCGCGACGCGGTCGCCGCCGCGATCGCGCGGATGGGGCTCGCCGACCGCGCCGACCAGCCGGGCCGTGCGCTCTCCGGCGGGTGGCGGCGGCTCGTGGACATCGCGCGGGCCACCCTGCACCGGCCGGCGCTCCTCATCCTCGACGAGCCCACGGTCGGCCTCGACCCGGAGCACCGGGCGCGGCTCTGGGCCTTCCTCGACGCCGAGCGGCGCGCGCACGGCACCACGATCCTCTTCTCGACCCACTACCTCGCCGAGGCGGAGCCCGCCGACCGGGTGCTCTTCCTCGCCCACGGGCGCGCCGTCGCCGACGGGACGCCGGGCACGCTCGTGGCGCCGTTCGGCTCGGCAGTGCTGGAGCTGGACGGCCCGGGGGCGCACGCGGTCGCCGACGCGCTCGCCGCGGAGGGGCTGGCGCGCGAGGTCGTGCCCACGGCCGCCGGCTGCCGCGTGGGGCTGGGCGGGCACCGCGAGCGCGCCCTCGAGCTCGCCGGCCGGGCCGACGGCGTCACGCGTGCCGTGGTGCGGGCGCCGACGCTCGAGGATGCCTACTTCGCCCGCACGCAGGCCGCGCCCGGGCGCGGCGCCGCCGCATGAGCACGCTCGCGACCATCCACGGCATCGTGGCGCGCGACCTCCGCCGCGCGACGCGCCAGCCGAGCCGGCTCCTCGGCGGGATCGCCCGGCCGTTCGTCTGGCTCCTGCTCGTGGCGGCGGGGTTCAACCGGATCGCGACGGTGGGCGCGGACCTCACCTACCAGCAGTTCGCCTACCCGGGCGTGCTCGTGATGGCGGTGCTCTTCGGCGGGGCGCTGACGGCGATCTCGACGGTGTACGACCGCGAGTTCGGGATGCTGCGGCTCATGCTGGCGAGTCCCGCGGGGCCGGCGGTGGTGCTCGCGGGCCGCACGATCGCGGCGACGGCGGTGGGGCTCCTGCAGGGGGTGATCGTGCTCGGGGCGGCGCCGTTCGTCGTGCACGCGGGCCCGGGCCAGCTCGCCCGCGCCCTGCTCGCGCTCGCCGCGGGCGCGCTCGTCTCCGCGCTCCTCGGCCTCCTCGTCGCGGCGCGGCTCCGCTCGGTGGAGAACTTCGCCGGGGTGATCAACGTCCTCCTCTTCCCGCTTCTCTTCATCAGCGGGGCGCTCTACCCGACGGCGCACCTCCCCGGCCCGCTCGGGTTCGTCGCGCGGGTGAACCCGCTCACCCACTTCGTCGAGCTGCTGCGCCGGACCTTCGGCCAGCCGGTCGAGTTCTCCCTCGCCACCAACGTCGCCGCGCTCGCCGCGTGGGCGGCGGCGGCGTTCCTCCTGGCGGCGCTCCTCTTCGACCCCGAGCAGCGCTTCATCGGCCCGGCGCGCCGCGGCGCCCGCGGCTGAGCGGCGCCCTCAGGGCGCGCAGGCGGCGGGATCGTCCGGGAGCCGCGCGAGCACCACGCGCTGCCGGACGAGCGACCGGAGCGCGCGCCGCCCCGGCCCCGGCGGCACGTCGAGCTGCACCTCGAGCCGCCGGTCGTAGCGCAGCAGGCCGCGCGCCGGGTCCCACGCCACGACACCGCGGTCCTCCACGCTCCGCGTGGCGCCCCCGAGCAGGGAATCGTCGGGCGCCGCGACCGGCTCGCCGTCCACCTCGCGCGTGACGCGATAGCGCTCCACCCGGCCGCCGGCACTGTCGGCGAGCCGCTCGATCTCGCGCCCCCCGCCGTCCGGCCCCTCCGGGCGCCAGCGTTCGCCGATCGCGAGCGGGCGGGGCGGGAGCCGGGGGAGCAGGTCGTCGAGCACGGCGGCGAGGTCGGTGACCTCGCGGACCTCGTCGGGCACGAACGGACGGGCGCGCGCGCTCCAGGCGCCGTCGGGGGCGAGCAGGCCCCGGAAGCGCCCGCCGAGGACGCCGTCGGCATCGGGCGCCAGGGTGGCGCCCCCCGTGGTGCGCCAGACGCCGAGGGAGTCGTACCACGCCTCGATCGCGACGCCGCCGGAATCCTCGCGGCCGGCGAGGCGGAGCACCCCGTCGCGCCCCGTGGTCGCGGTCCCCTGCCGCCCGCCGCTCTGCGTCTCGAGCTCGGTGCGGGCGGTCTCGCGGATGCCGGCGCAGGCGAACTGCGCCGCGCGGTAGGCGGGCGCCGTGCCCCCCTGCGCGACGGCGCTCCCCGCCCGGAAGGCGAGGAGCGCCGTGAGCACGGCGAGCCGCGGCGGGAGGGCCGGCCGCATGCGCCGCGCGCCGCTACTCCGCCGCGAGGTGCGGGTAGCGCCAGTCGGTCGGGGGGACGAGCGTCTCCTTGATGCTCCGCGGCGAGACCCAGCGGAGCAGGTTGAGGAGCGACCCCGCCTTGTCGTTCGTGCCGCTCGCCCGCGCGCCGCCGAACGGCTGCTGCCCGACCACCGCCCCGGTCGGCTTGTCGTTGAGGTAGAAGTTCCCCGCGGCCTGCCGGAGCGCGACCGTCGCCTCGACGAGCGCCGCGCGGTCCCGGGCGAGCACCGCGCCCGTGAGCGCGTAGGGGCTCGTGCGGTCCACGAGGGCGAGCGTCTCCGCCCACTTCGCGGCCGGGTAGACGTGCACCGCGAGCACCGGCCCGAAGATCTCCTCGCACATGAGCCGGTACGACGGGTCCTCGGCCTGGACGAGCGTGGGCTCGACGAAGAACCCCTCGCGGTCGTCGCAGCCGCCGCCCTGCACGATCCGGACGCCGGGCGCGGTGCGCGCATGCTCGAGGTAGCCGCTGATGCGCGTGAACGCCCGGCGGTCGATCACCGCGCCCATGAAGGTGCGGAAGTCGGCGACGTCGCCCACCCGCAGCTCCCGCATCATCGCCACCATCCGGTCGCGCACCTCGGGCCAGAGGGTGTCGGGGATGTAGGCGCGGCTCGCCGCGCTGCACTTCTGCCCCTGGTACTCGAAGGCGCCGCGCACGCACGCGACGGCCACCTCCTGCGGGTCGGCGCTCGCGTGGGCGACGACGAAGTCCTTGCCGCCGGTCTCGCCGACGATGCGCGGGTAGCTCCGGTAGCCGGCGATCCGCTCCCCCACCATCCGCCAGAGCGCCTGGAACACCGTCGTGGACCCGGTGAAGTGGATGCCGGCGAGGTGCGGGTCGCCCAAGAGCACCTCGCTGCACATCACCGGCTCGGCGGGGACGAAGTTGATCACGCCGGGCGGGAGGCCCGCCGCCTCGAGGAGCCGGTACACGTACCAGTTGGAGAGCGCCGCGGTGTTCGACGGCTTCCACACCGCCACGTTGCCGAGCAGCGCCGGCGCCGACGGGAGGTTCCCGCCGATCGCGGTGAAGTTGAACGGCGTGATGGCGTAGACGAACCCCTCGAGCGGGCGGTGGTCCATCCGGTTCCACACCCCCGGCGACGACCGCGGCTGCTCCCGCTGGAGCTGCTCGGCGTAGTGCACGTTGAACCGGAAGAAGTCGATCAGCTCGCACGCGCTGTCGATCTCGGCCTGGAAGACGTTCTTGCTCTGGCCGAGCATCGTGGCGGCGTTGAGGAGCGCGCGGTGCGTCGTGGCGAGCATCTCGGCGGCGCGCAGGAACACCGCCGCCCGGTCCTCGAAGCGGAGCGCCGCCCAGGCCCGCTGGGCCTCGACCGCACCGGCGGCCGCCGCCCGCACCGTGTCGGGCGTGGCGAGGTGGAGCTTCGCGACGACGTGCCGGTGCCGGTGGGGCATCACGACGTCCACGGTGTCGCCGCTGCGGACCTCGCGGCCGTTCACCACCGCCGGGATGTCGGCCACCTCGCCCGAGAGGCGGGCGAGCTCGGCCTTGAGCGCGGCGCGCTCGGGCGCGCCGGGCGCGTAGCCCAGGATCGGTTCGTTGCGGGGCTCGGGGATGTTGCTCGTGCCGTGCATCGTCAGCGTCGCGGAGTGTAGGGAGGGCAAACTTACACCGGCGCGCCCCCGCGGGCGACCGCGCGCGGGGGCGTGCGCGGCGCCGTCAGCGCCGCGCG
>JBAIWX010000007.1:0-64275 GCA_037916975.1 Gemmatimonadales bacterium | reverse complement strand
TGAAGGCGCAGATGACGCCCAGCAGGAGGATGGCCGGGCGGCTGAAGCGCTCGGCGAGGTCGAGCGCCGACGGCGTCGCCGGCGCCTCCGCCGGCGCGGTCGTGCCGAGGGCGGCGGCGGCCACGCTGTCGGGGAGGAACGGCATCGCGACGAGCGTGAGCCGGTCGCCCCGCGTGCTGTCGTAGCCCACGGCGCTCCGCGCGAGCGAGTCGAGCTTGGCGAGCTGCAGCGCGAGCGCCCGCCCGCCCTGCGCGGTGTCGGCGGGGAGCGCGTTCGCGTCGAGCAGCACCGCGACGTTGAGGCGGCGGATCGCGCCCACCGCGCCGATCACGCGCTGCGTCTCCCGGCTGTTCTGGTAGTCGTTGCGGATCACCGTCCGGTTGCCGCCGGACTCGGGGTCGGGCGTCGCCTCCTCCCGCTGCTCCGTCTGGAGCACCTGCCGGTCGGGGTCGAACGACTCGATCGTCTTCTCGACCTGGTCGAAGTCGAGGTCGGCGGTCACCTGCACGCGCGCCTGGGTCGGCGTGAAGCGGCTGGCGAGCATCGCCTGCACCTTGCCCGAGAGGTCGCCCTCGACCGCCTTGCGCAGGTCCTGCTGGCGCGAGGAGAGGCCGAAGGCGTTGCCGGGCTCCATCGGCGTCGAGAGGAGGCGGCCGGCGTCGTCCATGATGGCGACGTTCTCGACCGTGAGCTGCTCGACGCTGTTGGCGACGAGGTAGGCGATCCCCTGCACGTCCGCTGCGCCGAGCGCCGCGCCGGGACGGAGGCGGAGCATCACCGACGCCTTCGCCGGCCGCTCGAGCCGCCGGAGCGGGCTCGTCTCGGGCGGCGTCAGGCGGACGACCGCCTTCTGGACGCCGCGCATCTCGCTCACCTGCTTCGAGAGCTCGCCCTCGAGCGCGCGCCGGTAGCGCACCCGCTCGCGCGCCTCGGTCTCGCCAAGGGGCGTCTCGTCGAAGAGCCGCCACCCCGGCGTGCCGCTCGTCGGGAGCCCCTGCTGCGCGAGCTGCACGCGCGCCTGGGCCTGCTGCGACACCGGCACCAGCACCTCGCTGCCCCCGCTCGCGAGCTCGAAGGGGATGTTCGCCTTCTGGAGCGCGGCGGTGACCTCGCCGGCGGCGCCCAGCTCGAGGTCCTTGTAGAGCGTGACGTAGGTCGGGCGCGTCGCCCAGCGGCTCGCGACCCAGAGGAGCGCGAGGGCGCCGGCGAGGACGGCGAGGCCGACGAAGCGGCGCGTGCCGGTCATGCCGCGGACGGCGTCGGCCAGGACGGGCGGGAGGGGAGCGGACACGGGGGCGCGGGGCTCAGACCTGCGTGTTCATCACCGCGCGGTAGGCGTCGGTGAGCTTGTTGCGCATCTCGACGAGGAGCTCGAGCGCGATGCCGGCTTCCTCGCTCGCGGCCATCACCTGGTGGAGCTCCACCGGCTCGCCGCGCAGGAAGGCGCCGATCATGTCCTTCGACTCGTCCTGCAGGCTGCTCACGTCGCTGATGCCGCGCTTGAGCGCGTCCGCGAAGGACGGCCCCCCCGACGGCGCGGGGCCGTCCGGGCGCTCCATCGGGGCGAGCGAGAAGCCGCTGACGCCGGGACCGATCGGGGCCGTCATCGCTCAGGCCCGGACGTCCACGCGGTTGCCGAGCGGCGCCGCGGCGGCGGGGGGCTGGGCCGCCCGCTGGCCGGGGGCGTAGGTCACCGCGCCGAGTTCCGCCATGCGGCGGAAGTAGGAGCGCTCCTCCGCCGTGAGCACGCTCCAGAGCTTGGGGTCACTCCCCGCCGGCGGCGCGTCGGCCGCCTCGGGGGCGCGCAACGGCGCGGCGGGACGGGCCGGCGCGGCGGGCGCCGCCGCGTGCGGGGCGGCACCGGTGCCGGGCAGGCGGTACGCGGCCGGGAGGCCGCCACCCACGGACGAGATGCTCATCACGATCCTCCGTCAGATCTCGAGCGCGCGGCGGAGCATGCCCTTCGCCGCCTGGAAGACGCTCGCGTTCGCCTCGTGCATGCGCCGCGCGATCACCAGGTCCACCGTCTCCTGCGCGATGTCCACGTTGGGCATCTGCACGAAGCCCATCGCGTTCGCGTCGGGGTGCCCCGGGTCGTAGACCATCCGCCCGGCCGACGCATCCTGCCGGACCTGCGTGGTGGCGCCGTCGGTCGTCACGACCTCGCGGCGGTACGGCCCGCCCTCGGCGGTCCGCGTCGTCTCGGCGTTCGCGATGTTCCGCGAGATCGCCTCCATGAACCGCTGCTGGATCGTCATCCCCGCCGCGGCCGCCTGCAGGGGCCGCATGAGCGAGCGGATGGGGCGCGGGAGCGCGGGGAAGCCCCGGACCGGGTCAGCCATTGCGGATCGCCGTGCGGAGCTTCTGGTAGGCGCCGGAGAGGAGCTTGGCCGTCGCCTCGTAGCGGATCTGCGTGTCCGCGAGCGATGCCATCTCCGCCTGGATGTCCACCTCGGCCTGCTGGCGCTTGCCCGCCTGCTGGAGCTCGCCGGCGAAGCCGCGCTCCGAGCTCGACTGCACGGCGCGCTGCACCCGGGCGGCGATGCCGCGCTGGGTGGCCATCTGTTCCTCCAGGCCCCCGCGCAGTGCATTCACCGCGGTGCCGGCGCCGAAGAGCGATCGGATCATCGTCGAACCCCCACGAGTGTGGCTGGACTCGACGGCGCTGATGGGCATGGGCCGTGCCGCGCGCCGGAGGCCGCGCGACGGCGCTCGCTAACTCGTTGGGAGGTGGGTGCTTGGGGGTGTCGGGCGGAGGTGCGGCGCGCGAGCGTCGCGGCGGGTCATCCGGCAGGGCCGACCGAGCGCGTCGGCAAAGGCTGCCGCGCGGCGGATCCGTCCTGCCGGATCACGCGCGCATCGGGAGGTTATCGGCGAAGGGGAGTCGGAACTTGAGCCCGGGACCCGGCGCGGCCCCGGCGGGACGCAGTCAGGCGGCCTCGGTGGGCGAGCCGTTGCGCGGGGTGTTGAGCTTGTTGCGGAGCGTGCGCTCGGAGATGCCCAGGAGCTTGGCGGCGCGCGTGCGGTTGCCCCCGGTGGCCGCGAGGGCGCGCGTGATCATCTGCCGCTCGAGCTCCTCGAGGTTGAACGTGGACTCGTCCGGCACCGGCGACGGGGCCCGCACCGCGGGGGGCGCCGCCGCGGCGGCCGGCGCCGCGGAGCTTGCGGCCGAGGGCGGCACCCCGGCCCCGAGCAGGTGGGCCTCGAAATGCTCCCGCTTGAGGGCCCCGCCCCGGCACAGGATCGCCGCGCGCTCGATGACGTTCCCGAGCTCCCGGATGTTGCCCGGCCAGTGGTACGCCTGCAGGTAGGCGAGCGCGTCGGGGGTGATCTGCGGCACCTCGGTGCCCAGCTGCTCCGCGGCGCGGTGCAGGAAGTGGTGCACCAGGCGCGGGATGTCCTCCACCCGGTCCCGCAGCGGCGGCGTCTGGATCGGCACCACGTTGAGCCGGTAGTAGAGGTCGCTGCGGAACTTCCCCGCGTCCACCTCGCCCTTGAGGTCCCGGTTCGTGGTGGCGACGAGCCGTACGTCCACCTTGATGGACTGGGTGCCGCCGACCCGCTCGAACTCCTGCTCCTGGATCACGCGCAGGAGCTTGGCCTGCAGGTCGAGCCGCATCTCCGAGATCTCGTCGAGCAGCAGCGTGCCGCCGTGCGCCCGCTCGAACGCCCCCGGCGTCCGCACCGTCGCCCCGGTGAACGCGCCCTTCTCGTGCCCGAACAGGGCACTCTCCACCAGCCCCTCCGGCATCGCGGCGCAGTTGATCGTGACGAAGGGACCGTCCGCCCGCGGGCTCTGGTCGTGGATGGCCCGGGCGAAGAGCTCCTTGCCCGTCCCCGACTCGCCCTGGAGGAGCACCGTCGCCCGCGTGGGGGCCACCGTGGCGATGAGCTCCATGATCCGCCGGAACCGCTCGCTCTCGCCGACCAGGGTCCGGCCGGCGCGCATCTTCATGATCTCGCGCCGGAAGGTCTCGTTCTCCCGCCGGAGCCGCACCACCTCCAGCGCCTGCGCCACGGCGATCTCGAGCGTCTCGCTCCGGATCGGCTTGGTCAGGTAGTCGATGGCACCGGACTTGATGGACATGACGGCGTGCTCGATGCTCGAGTAGCCGGTCATGATGATGACGGGGATCCGGAAGCCGTCCCGCTCGAGCAGGCTCAGCAGGTCGAGACCCGTGAGCCGGGGCATCCGGTAGTCGGCGATGATGAGGTCCACGGGGGTGCGCGCCACGGTGGCCATCGCCTCCTCGACGCTGCCGACGAGGACGGGCGTGTGGCCGATCTTGGCGAGGGTGTGCTCGAGGACGACGCCGACCGCCGGCTCGTCGTCCACGCAGAGAATCGTGGCCATGGACCCCGGAACGAGGGGCCGGGGCTGACCGGCAGGATGCGCCTCAAGTCCCCGGCAGAACGTTCCGAGAATGTAGTGGCCCGGAAGAACGTTGTCACCCGGCGCGCGCAGGGAGGACGGAGCGAGGCATGCGCATCACGACCGCGATGGTCTACGGACGGCTCCAGGGGGACCTTGGCCGCACCATGGAGCGCGTCTACCAGGCGCAGCAGCAGGTCAGCACCGGCCGGCGTTTCGAGCGGCTCGCCGACGACCCCTTGGGCGCCACCGAGGTGCTCCGCAGCCTGACCCAGCTCCGCGCCGTGGCCCAGTACCGGCGCAACGTGACCGCCGTGCGCTCGAGGCTGAGCGCCGAGGAGGCGGTCGTGAACCAGGTCGCCGACCTCCTCGACACCGCCCGTGAGACGGCCCTCACCCAGGCGAGCGCGAACGCGAGCGCCGCGACCCGGGCCATCTCCGCCGACGACATCCAGAGCCTCCTCGACCAGGCGGCCGCCCTCGGCAACACCGCGCTCGGCAACGAGTACCTCTTCGGCGGCACGGTCGTCACCGCCGCGCCGTTCGCCCGGGACCCCGCGAGCCCCGCCGGCGTGACCAACTACGTCTACAACGGCAACGCCGGTGCCACGGCGGCGCGCCGGGTGGACCTCGGTCCCGGCCGGGCGATCCAGGTGAACACCGACGGCGACCAGCTCCTGGTGTCGAGCGGCGTGCTCTCGACGCTGCAGAGCCTCCGGGACGCGCTCCGCGCGAACGACGTCCCCGGCATCAACGCCGCCACCGACGCCCTCAAGACCGTCCAGGACACGATCCAGCTCCGCCTCGCCGACGTCGGCGGACGGGGCCGGGACGTGGACGCGGCCGAGGCCCAGCTCACCTCGCTGCAGTCGCTCACGGAGGACCGCCAGAGCGAGGCGTGGAACATCCCGGCGGAGACCGCCGTGACCAGCTTCGCGGCCGCCCAGTCCTCGATGCAGTCGGCGCTCCTCGCCGCGACCAAGGTGTTCAACCTCAACCTCACCGATTACCTGCGATGAGCGCACCCGCCCTCACCCCGGCGGCCGCGGAGCCGGTGACGATCCGCACCCGGCTCTTCGGGCCGCTGACCGTGGACCGCCGCGACTTCATCCACTTCCCCGAGGGGCTGCTCGGCTTCGCCGGCGAGCGGGACTTCGTCCTGCTCCCGACCCCCGCCGAGGGGATCGCGTGGCTGCAGGAGACGGGCGATGCCGGCGTCGTCTTCCTCACGGTGGACCCCTTCCGCTTCTTCGCCGACTTCGCGCTGGACGTCGTGGACGGCACCGACGAGGAGGAGCAGGCGACGCGGGACGGCGACCTCGACGTCCGCTGCATCGTGACCCTGCCCGCGGATCGCTCGGCGCCCTGCACCGTCAACCTGCAGGCCCCCCTGCTGATCGACCGGCGCCGCCACGTCGCCCGGCAGTTCGTCGCGCACGACTCGCCCTGGCACACCCGCCACGAACTGGACCTGCGGGCCCAGTTGCAGGGATAGTCGCCCGGCGGCAGACCTTGCCGCGCCCGCCGGAAGACCCTGCCGACCCGGACTCGGCGACGACTCGCAACGCGCAGTAAATCAACGACTTGGACCATGGCCCGCCGCTTGCTCACCCGGCGGGCATGTCTTTTCTCGCCATCCTCAACAGCGGCCGCAGCGTGCTCGAGCTGGTGCGTGCCGGCGAGCGCCCCGCGCTCGTGGGCACCTGGTCCACGGCCACCCGCGACGTCTGCGCCGAGCTCGACATCCCCTGCCTCCTCGAGGACGAGCTCCTCGGTCCCGCCGAGCGGCTGGCGATGCAGCACCACACGTCGCGCCTCGTGCGCGCGGTCACCGGCACGACCATGCCGGCGACGACCTCCTACGCCGACTGGGCGTGGTGGGCGCTCGAGCTGCCCCTGCTCTACGTGAGCAGCCAGGGGGCGCGGACGCGCCGGCTCGTGCAGGCGGGCCTCGACCGCCTCGGGAGCCGGACGGCGGTCGTGCACGACCTCGAGGGCTGGATCCAGGGGGCGGTGATCAACCTCACCTGCCAGGAGCTCGAGGTCCCGACGGCGGCCTTCGACCCGCACGACGACCGCGCCGAGACGATCTCGCGCCGCCACGACTACCCGCTCATGCCGCGGCCGCAGGACTTCGTGCGGCCGAGCTGGCGCGGCCGCACGCTGCCGAGGAGCCGCGCGCCGCGCGCGCTCGTGCACCACACCAACGAGATCGCGCACCTGATGCCCGACCTGCTCGCGTCGCGCGGCCGGGTGCTCGAGTTCATCCAGGAGGAGCGGGCCCGCTGGCCGGCGACCTACGACGGGCCGGTCGCGCGGGCGGAGGCGCGCGAGGCGCGCGCCCCGCTCGAGGACCCCGGCTGCCCCGCCGCGCTCGAGACGCTCGCCGAGCCGTGGGAGCGCGAGCTGGCGGTGCACCTGGCGCTCCTCTGGCAGCCGCACCTCGTCGAGGAGTACGAGTACGCGCGCGCCGCCTATGCGGCGGCCGAGGTGCGCCTCCTCGTGACCGGCAACGACTACTTTCCCGAGCACCGCGCGAAGCTCCTCGCCTGCCGGCGCCTCGGCATCCCCACGGTGCTGGTGCAGCACGGCGCCTTCATGGGCATCGAGGCAGGGCACCCGAACCACCGCTACGCGGACCACCACCTCGTCTGGAGCCGCGAGGCGGCGCGCGAGCTCGATCGCGCGGCGTTCCACGGCGAGCGCTGGGTGATCGGCTGGCCGCAGGCGGGGGCGCACCTCGCCGCGCTCCGGGACGAGCCGGTGCCGCCCGCCCCGCGGAAGCGCTTCGTGATCCTCCCGTCGCCCACCGGCGCGCCGTGGAACGCGGAGGCCTCGGTCCTGCACGGGGAGGCGATGCTGGACGATGCGCTCACCGCGCTCGCCGAGGTGCACCCGGGCGCCGAGATCGTGGTGAAGTGCCACCCGTTCCACGACAACCCGGACATGATCCGTGGGCACTGCGCCGAGCGCGGCTTCCCGGACGTGCGCATCGAGACGGGCCTCGACCCCTGGACGGTGCTGCACGGGGCGGACGGCGCCATCACCGGCTCGTCCACGACGCTCTTCGCGGCCGCGCAGCTCGGCGTGCCCTTCGTGGTCCACCTTTCGGGCGCCGGCGTCACCTGGCTCGACCGCGCCCCGGTGGCCGTGACGCGCACGGCGGCCGAGCTCGCCGCCGCACTGCGGGCGCTCCGCCCCCCCGCGGGGCCGCATCCCCTCGCCAGCTACGCGCGGGCCGACGCCGCGCCGCTGCCGCGCAAGCTCGCGGCGCTGCGGCGCATCGCCCGCGGTCCCCGCGCCCGCCGCCCGCGGCGGGCACCCCAATCCATCGGGAGTCCCGCATGAGCGCCGCGTCCGAAGCGCGGATGTACTCCGCCAACCTCTTCGACGGCCGGTCCTTCCTCGTGACCGGCGGCACCGGCTCGTTCGGCCGGGCCTTCGTGGCCGAGCTGCTGCAGCACCACAACCCGCGGCGCGTGATCGTCTACAGCCGCGACGAGCTCAAGCAGTCGGAGATGCAGCGGCAGTTCCCGGACCCCCGGATGCGCTTCTTCCTCGGCGACGTGCGCGACGCCGAGCGGCTCCACCGCGCGCTCGACGACGTGCAGATCGTGGTCCACGCCGCGGCGCTCAAGCAGGTGCCGGCGGCGGAGTACAACCCGTTCGAGTGCATCAAGACGAACATCCTGGGCGCCCAGAACGTCATCGACGCGGCGGTGAGCCGCGGCGTCGAGCGCGTCGTGGCGCTCAGCACCGACAAGGCGGCGAACCCGGTCAACCTCTACGGCGCCACGAAGCTCTGCTCGGACAAGCTCTTCGTCGCGGGCAACGCCTACAGCGGCGGTCGCGGCCCGCGGATGGCCGTCGTCCGGTACGGCAACGTGGTCGGGAGCCGCGGCAGCGTGGTCCCCTTCTTCCTGGAGCAGCGCCGGGAGGGGTTCCTGCCCATCACCGACGAGCGGATGACGCGCTTCTGGATCACCCTCGAGCAGGGCGTCCAATTCGTCCTCGCCTCGCTCGGCCGGATGCTGGGCGGCGAGCTCTTCGTGCCGAAGATCCCCTCCGCCGACATCCTGACGGTCGCCGAGGCGGTGGCGCCCGGCGTCCCGCTCCGGCACGTGGGGATCCGGCCCGGGGAGAAGCTCCACGAGCTCATGATCTCCGCCGACGACGCGCGCACGACGCTCGACATGGGCGACTACTACGTCGTCCAGCCGCACTTCCCCTGGTGGAACGGGCACTACGCCCGGCAGAACGGCCACGCCGTGCCGGACGACTTCGTGTACCGGAGCGACACGAACCCCGAGCGGCTCACCGTGACGCAGGTGCGCGAGCTCCTCGCGACGCAGGGGCTCCTCTGACGATGCTCCCCTACGGCCGGCAGTGGATCGACGAGTCGGACGTCGCCGCGGTGATGGCGGCGGTCCGTGCCCCCGCCCTGACGCAGGGACCGGGGGTCGAGGCGTTCGAGGCCGACCTCGCCGCCGCGGTCGGCGCGCGCTTCGCCGTGGCGTTCAACAGCGGCACCGCCGCGCTGCACGCCGCCTACGCGGCGCTCGACCTCGGGCCGGACCGCGGCATCCTCACCTCCCCGATCACCTTCGCCGCCACGGCGAACGCCGCGCGCTACCTGGGCGCCCCGGTCCGCTTCGCGGACGTGGACCCCGCCTTCGCGCTGCTCGACCCCGAGGCCGTGGCGCGCGAGATGGCGCCCGAGGTCGGGGCGGTCGTGCCCGTCCACCTCGCGGGCCACGTCGCGGACCTCGAGCGCCTCGCGGCGGTCGCGGCCCGGCGCGGCTGGGCGATCGTCGAGGACGCGGCGCACGCGCTGGGCGCGCGCTACCGCACGGCCGACGGCCGCTGGCACCGGGTCGGCGCGTGCGCCCACAGCGCGATGTGCTGCTTCAGCTTCCACCCCGTGAAGCACATCACGACCGGCGAGGGCGGCGCGGTCACGACCAACGACGCCGCGCTCGCCGCGCGGCTCCGCCGGTTCCGCACCCATGGGATCACGCGCGACCCGGCCGAGCTGACCCGCGACGAGGGGCCGTGGTACTACGAGCAGCACGAGCTCGGCTTCAACTACCGGATCACCGACCTCCAGTGCGCGCTCGGCCGGAGCCAGCTGCGCCGGCTGCCCGCCTTCGTCGCGCGGCGCCGGGAGATCGCCGCGCGGTATGACGCCGCCTTCGACGGCGTGCCGGGCCTCGCGCCGCTGCGCTCCCCGGCCTGGTCGGAGGGGAGCTACCACCTCTACGTGATCCGGGTGCCCGCCGGCCGCCGCCGCGCCACGTTCGAGGCGCTCCGCGCCGCGGGGCTGCTCGTGAACGTGCACTACCTCCCCGTGTACCGGCACCCGTACTGGCGGCGGACCGGCCATGCCACGACGACGCTGCCGCAGGCGGAGGCGTACTACGCGGGGGCCATCTCGCTCCCGATGTACCCCGCGCTCGGCGACGCCGACGTCGCCACCGTCATCGCGACGGTGCGCGAGGTGGTCGGGCGGGTGCGGGAGGCGGCATGAGCGTGCGCTTCGTCGCCGAGGTATCGAGCAACCACGGCCGGGACCTCGACCGCTGCCTCGCCTTCGTGGACGCGGCGGCCGACATCGGCTGCGACGCCGTCAAGTTCCAGCTCTTCCGGGTGCGGGAGCTCTTCGCCCCGGAGGCCCTCGCGCGCCACGCGCAGCTGCGGGCCCGCGAGGCGTGGGAGCTGCCGGTCGCCTTCCTCGAGCCCATCGCGCGCCGGTGCGCCGACCGCGGCGTCGCCTTCGGCTGCACGCCGTTCTACCTCGAGGCGGTCGAGGAGCTGCGGCCCTTCGTCGCGTTCTACAAGGTGGCCTCGTACGAGCTGCTCTGGGACGAGCTCCTGCGGGCCTGCGCGGCGACCGGGAAGCCGCTCGTGCTCTCCACCGGGATGGCGACCCTCGACGAGATCGGCCACGCCGTCGCGGTGGCCCGCGGCGCGGGGGCGCGCGACCTGACGCTGCTCCACTGCGTCTCCGGCTACCCGACGCCGCTCGAGGACTGCAACCTCGCGGCGCTCGAGACGCTGCGCCGGCAGTTCCGCTGCGCGGTGGGCTGGTCCGACCACAGCGTGCGCCCCGGCGTGATCCACCGCGCGGTGCACCGCTGGGGGGCGTCGTTCGTCGAGTTCCACCTCGACCTCGACGGCCAGGGGGACGAGTTCCGCACCGGCCACTGCTGGCTCCCCGAGCCGATGCGGGCGCTCATCGCGCAGGTGCGCGAGGCGGACGCCGCCGACGGCAGCGGCACGAAGGTCCCCGCGCCGAGCGAGGCGCCCGACCGCGCGTGGCGCGCCGACCCGCACGACGGGCTCCGCCCCCTCCGCGCGACGCGCGCCGGGCTGGTGGCGCCGTGAGCACCGACCTCGCGTTCGTGACGAGCGCCGACGCCCGCGAGGGCCTGGGCCACCTCTATCGCTGCCTGAGCGTCGCCGAAGCGGCCGACCGGCGCGGGCTCTCGAGCCGGTTCCACCTCGAGGGCGACCTGGCGGCGCGCCGCGCGCTCGCGCGGGAGCGGCCCCGGGCGGAGGTGGCCGGCTGGGGGGAGCCCGCGTCCACGGTGCGCGACGCGCGATGCCTGCTGGTGGACACGCGCCGGGACGTCGCCGCGATCCTCGCCGCGGCGCGCCGCGCCGGTGCGCCGACGATCGTGCTCGACCGCGTGGACTGCCTCGATGCGGCGACGCGGACGGTCATCCCCGCCCTGCACGCCGACCTCCCGCCGGGCACCCCCGCGCTCCACGGCGCCGCCTGGTGCCTGCTGGCGCCGGAGGTCCGGACTCACGTCGCGACCCGCTGGCCCGACGGGCGCCACGGGACGCTCCTCACGGTGGGCGGCGCCGACCCGCTCGGCCTGACGGAGCGGCTGTACGACCTGCTCGCGTCGCTGCCGCAGGCGGGCGCCGTGACGGTGGTCGCCGGCCCCGCCATGGACGCCGCGCGCGCCGAGCGCCTCGCGGCGCGGGGCGCGACGGTGCTCCGCGCCCCCACGCGCGGGGAGCTCGTCCGCCGCCTCGCGGGCGCCCGCGCCGTGATCACCGGCTTCGGCACCACCGCCTACGACGCCGGCGCGCTCGGCACGCCGGTCGCGTGGCTGTCCCATCGTGCGGAGGACGACGCCGCCGCCCGCCGGCTCGAGGCCGCGGGCGTCGGCGCCTTCGCCGGTGCCGGGCATGCCTTCGACGCGGCGGCGGTCACGGCGCGGCTCGCCGAGACGGTGCTGGACCCCGTGTGGTGCGGCGGCTCCGCACCCCGCGCCCGCGAGGCACTCGCGGAAGCCGACGGGGCGGCGCGCCTCGCGGCCCTCGCCGCCGAGCTCGCGGAGGCCGCATGAGGGCGGGCGCCGTCGTCCAGGCCCGCATGGGCAGCACGCGGCTGCCGGGCAAGGTCCTCCGGCCGATCGCCGGCCGGCCGCTGCTCGCGCGCGCGGTGGAACGGCTCCGGCTCGCGACCACGCTCGACCTCGTCGCCGTCGCGACGACCACCGACCCGGGCGACGACGCCGTCGCGGCGTGGTGCGACGCGGCGGGCGTCCCCTGCCATCGCGGGCCGGTGGACGACGTGCTGCAGCGGTATCTCGACGCCGCCCGCCGCTGGTCGCTCGACGTCGTCCTCCGCATCACGGGCGACTGCCCCTTCCTCTGCCCCGACGTGGTGGACGCCGCCGTGCGGGTGATGCGGGCCACCGGCGCCGACTGCGCCACCGGCGACCGGCCGAGCATCCACGAGGGGATCGACCCCTGGCGGGTCGCCACGCTCGCGGCGCTCGCGCCGACGGTGACCGACCCCGCCGAGCGCGAGCACCTCGCCCTCCTCGCGCGGCACCGGCTCGGCACGCTCCGCGTGGCGGAGATCCCGATTCCCGCGCGTGACGCCGCCCGGCCCGGCCTCCGGCTCTCGGTGGACGACCCCGCCGACCTCGCCTTCGCCGATACACTCGCCGGGGCGCTCGATGCGCTCCCGCGCCCGTTCCGGACGACCGACCTCCTGGCCGCGCTCGACGCCCGGCCCGACCTCGTGGACCTGAACCGGCACGTGCCCCGCGCCGTGCCCTCGGGGATCCGATGACTGCCGCCCCTGTCGCCGCGCCTGCGGCGCGCTGGAGCGCGCTCGACGCCGCCGCGCCCGCGCGCACCGACGCCGCGCTGCTCATGCACCGCCCCTGCCCGGTCTGCGACTCGCGGCGGGCCCGCACCGTGCTCGAGCTCTCCGACTTCCAGTTCTTCACCGACTCGGCGACGGTGCCGAAGCGGGTGGATGTCCGCGAACGGCAGTGCCGCGACTGCCTCGCGCTCTACCTCGACCCGGTCTACACCCCCTACGGCTACGCCTGCCTCTTCGCGGAGGCCGGCCAGTCGTACCTGAGCACCGAAGGACGGCCCGAGGAGCAGGTCGCCTGGCTCCGCGCCCGCGGCCTCCTCGAGCCGGGCGCCGCGGTGCTCGACGCCGGCTGCTTCGAGGGGCGGCTCCTCGCCACGATGGGCCCCGGGCTCCGGAAGGTCGGCGTGGACCTCGACGCCCCCGCCCTCGAGCGGGCCCGCGCACGCCTCGCAGGCGAGCCGGTGGAGCTGGTCCTGGGCGACTTCGAGCACTTCCGCCCGGCGACCGTGCCCGACGTGATCACCATGTTCATGGTCCTCGAGCACCTGCCCCGCCCGGTGCAGGTGCTCGAGAACCTGCGGCGCATCGCGCACGCCGGCACGGCCCTCGTGGTCGAGGTGCCGGTGCTCGAGACCGGCCTCCGCGAGGACATCAACGGCTTCTTCTCCGTCCAGCACACGACGCACTTCAGCCGGCACACCCTCGCGGAGACGCTCGCGCGCGCCGGCTGGGCGATCGTCGAGACGTGGATGGCGCCGGGCTACGGCGGCTGCCGCGTCGTCGCCCGGCCCGCCACCCCGCGGGCACCCACCGCGAGCGAGGGCGACCACGCCCGCCTCCTCGACTACCTCGCCGGCTGGCACCGCGCCGTGGCGCGGGTCGAGGCCCGGCTCGCCGCCGTGCACCCCTTCCGGCGGGTGGCGATCTGGGGCGCGGGGGCGCACACCGAGTTCCTGCACCAGCTTACGACGCTCTTCCACGACCCGGGCCGCGAGTTCCTCCTCGTGGACCGCGACCCCGTGAAGCTCGGCCGCCGCTGGCGCGGGCTCCCCATCGTGCCCCCCGACGCGCTCGCCGCCGTGGACTGGGCGGATGCGTGCCTCGTCGTCTCCTCGTACGGCCACACCGGGGCGATCGCGGCCGCCGCGCAGGAACTCGGCGTGCCCGCCGGGCGGATCGTGCGGCTCTACGACCGCGTCGAGGCCTACTGACCGTGCCGCGCGCGCTCGTGACCGGGGGCGGCCGGGGGATCGGCCGGGCGACGGCGCTGGCCCTCGCCCGCGCCGGCTGGGACGTCGCCGTCACCTGGCACCGGCGCGAGCGCGAGGCGCAGGACGCCGCCGCCGCCATCTCCGCCATCGGCCGGCGCGCACTCGCGCTGCCCTACGCGCAGGGAGAGCGCGCCTCGGCGCGCACCCTCGTCGCCGCCGTGCGCGCCGCGTGGGGCGGGCTCGACCTGCTGGTCAACAACGCGGGGATGCTCGTGCAGAAGCCGTGGTCCGCGATCACCGACGACGAGTGGGACGAGATGCTCGCCGTGAACCTCCGGGGCGTCTTCCAGCTCTGCCAGGAGGCGTGGCCGCTGCTCGAGGACGCCTCCGGCACGGTGGTGAACGTGAGCTCGGTCGGCGGGCAGGTGGGCGGGACGCTCGCCGTGCACTACGCCGCGAGCAAGGCGGCGCTCATCAGCCTGACGCGCTCGCTGGCCCGGCTCGGGGCCCCGCGCGTCCGCGTGAATGCCGTCGCCCCGGGCCTCATCGAGACCGAGATGACCGCCGCCGAGCGCGCGAGCGCGGGCGCCGCGCAGAAGCTCCAGCAGGTCCCGCTCGGCCGGGCCGGCAGCGCCGGGGAAGTGGCGGACGCCATCGCCTTCCTCGCGTCGCCCGCCGCAGGCTACGTCACCGGGCAGGTGCTCGGCGTGAACGGAGGGTTCCACCTTGGTTGACACGCTCGTCCTCACCGGCGCCCACGCGGTCGTCGCGGCCTTCCGGCGCCACGCGATCGAGTCGGCGTACGTCTATCCGGGCGGCACGATCGCCCCGGTGCTCGACCTCCTCGAGGACGCGGGCATCGGCATCCTCTGCCCCCGGCACGAGCAGGGCGCCGGCTACGCCGCGCTCGCCGCCGCGCGCATCCACGGCAGCACGCAGGTGGTGCTCGTCTCCTCGGGACCCGGCGTCACGAACGTCGTGACCCCGGTCGCCGACGCCTGGTTCGACTCGGTGCCGCTCGTGGTGTGCACCGGCCAGGTCGGCACCGGGGACATGCGCGGCACCCGGCCGGTGCGCCAGCGGGGCTTCCAGGAGGTGGACACCGTCGCCCTCATGGCGCCGATCACCAAGGCGCAGTTCCAGCCGCGCACCCCGGCCGAGGTCGCGGGCGCGATGGCCGAGGCGTTCCGCCTCGCGGGCGAAGGCCGCCCCGGCCCCGTGCTCGTGGACCTGCCGATGGACGTGCAGCGCGGCCAGCTGGGCGAGGCGCCCGCGGCCGTGCCGGCCCCGGCGGAGCCGGCGCCGGTCCTGGTGCCCGACCCGGCGCGCCTCGCAGAGGCGGCGGAGTGGCTCGCGACGGCGGAACGGCCGCTCCTCCTCGCCGGGCAGGGGGTGCTCCTCGCGGGCGCGGAGACGGAGCTCCGCGCCCTCGCGCTCGAGGGCGGGATCCCGGTGACGATGAGCCTCCTCGGGCTGGGCGCCTTCCCGACGGCGCACCCGCTCGCGCTCGGCTTCCACGGGCACACCGGCAACCAGGTCGCCGGCCTCGCGATCCAGCACGCCGACGTGCTCGTCGTCGTGGGCTCGCGCCTCGACCTGCGGCAGACCGGCTCGCGCACCGACCAGTTCGCGCCGCGCGCGCGGATCGTGCGCATCGAGCTCGATCCCGCCGAGCTCGCGCACCCGCGCGTGGCCTCGCACTGCGTGATCCACGCCGGCGCGCGGGACGGCCTCGCCGGGCTCCTCGCCGCGCTGCGGGGCCGGCGCGTCCCCGACCGGGCCCCGTGGCACGCGCAGCTCGCCGCGTGGCGGGCCGAGCACGGCCTCCGGGTCGAGGGCGGCGACCCGCTCAAGCCGCAGGCGGTGGTGGCCGGGCTCAACCGCGCGACCGCGGGGCGCCCGGTGGTCTGCGTCTCGGGCGTCGGGTCGCACCAGCAGTGGGTGGCGCGCCACTTCGACTTCGACTTCCCCACGCGGCGCTGGCTCACCTCCGGCGGGCACGGGGCGATGGGCTTCGACCTGCCCGTGGCGATGGGTGCCCAGCACTGCGCCCCCGGCACGACGGTGCTCTGCATCGTCGGGGACGGCTCGCTCCAGATGAACATCCAGGAGCTCGCGACGCTCGTCGCCTACGAGCTGCCGGTGAAGGTGGTCGTGCTCGACAACCACCGCCTCGGCATCGTATCGCAGTTCCAGCGGCTCAACTGGCAGCGCGACCCGACCTGCGGCGACAAGTGGAACCCGGACTTCGCCGCGATCGCGCGCGCCTACGGGCTGCAGGCGGAGACGGTCTCGGCCGCGGCGGCGCTGCCCGCGGCGGTGGCCCGCCTCCTCGAGGCCAGGGGCCCCGCCCTGCTCCACTGCGTCGTGGACCCGCTCGAGGACGTCTCGCCGATGCTCCTCGCCGGCCAGACGCTCGACCGGATGTGGACCCGTGCGTAGGACGCTCCTCGTCGTGGGCGGCGGGCTCGAGGCCGTCCCCGGCATCGAGCGCGCCCGCGCGCTGGGCCTCGACGTCGCCGTCGCGGACCTGAACCCCGACGCCCCCGGCGCTCGCCTCGCCGACCACGTGCTCGTGGCGAGCACCTACGACCCGGAGGGGGTCGTGCGGGCCGCGGCGGCGCATCGGGCCGCCGGCGGCCGCGTGGACGGCGTGCTGAGCCTGGGTGCCGACGTGCCCGTCACCGTCGCGACCGTCGCCCATGCCCTCGGCCTCCCCGGCCTGCCGCTCGACGCGGCGCACCTGGCCGCGGACAAGCTCGCCATGAAGGAGCGGCTCCGCGCCGCGGGGGTGGCGGTGCCGTGGTTCCGTCCGGTCGCGGGCGCCGCCGAGCTCGGCGCGCTCCTCCGCGACCACCCACGCCCCCTCGTGCTCAAGCCGGTGGACAGCCGCGGCGCGCGCGGCGTCCTCCGCCTCGCGCGCGACACCGACCCCGCGTGGGCGTGGGCCGAGTCGGTGCGCCACAGCCCGACCGGGCGGGTGATGGTCGAGGAATACGAAACGGGGCCGCAGTTCAGCACGGAGGCGCTCGCGCTGGGCGACCGGACGGTGACGCTGGGCTTCGCCGAGCGGAACTACGAGCTGCTCGACCGCTACGCACCGTTCATCATCGAGAACGGCGGCCAGCAGCCGTCGGTGCTGGCGCCGCGGGACCGCGACGCCGTCGCCGAGCTCGCGGCCCGCGCCGGGGCGGCGCTCGGGATCGCGCGGGGCGTGATCAAGGGAGACATGGTCCTCACCCCGGAGGGCCCGAAGGTGATCGAGATCGCCGCGCGCCTGAGCGGCGGCTGGCTCTCCTCCGACCAGATCCCGCTCCACACGGGCGTGGACTTCGTCGGCGCCGCGATCCGCCTCGCCCTGGGCGAGACGGTCCGCGCGGAGGAGCTCGTCCCCGTCCGCGCCGAGGGCGTGGCGATCCGCTACGCCTTCCCGCCCCCGGGCCGCGTGACCGCGGTCGAGGGCGTGGAGCGCGCGGCGGCGCTCCCGGGCGTGCGCCGCGTGGTCTGCTTCGTGCGCCCCGGCGACGAGCTGCCACCCCCGTCGAACCACACGCTGCGCGCCGCCTGTGCCATCGCCGTGGGCCGCGACCGCGCCGAGGCCGTCGCGCGCGCCGAGGCGGCGGTGGCCGCGCTCGGCATCCGGACCGCCGCATGAGCACCGCCGCGCTCCGCCTCTACACCGTCTTCCACCTGAACCTGGCCTTCTCCTCGGTGGAGGAGGAGCAGCACGCGCAGGTGATCGAGCGCTGCTACCGGCCGCTGCTCGCCCTCGCGCGGGACGGCCACCTCCCGGTGGGGCTCGAGGCGTCGGGGTGGACCCTCGAGCGCATCGCCGAGCTCGATCCCGGCTGGCTCGAGGAGCTGCGCGCCCTCGTCGCCCGGGGCCGGGCGGAATTCGTCGGCTCGGGCTACGTCCAGCTCATCGGCCCCCTCGTGCCGGCGCGCGTGAACCGCTGGAACCTCGCCCTCGGCCACGCGACCTACGAGCGCCTCCTCGGCCGGCGGCCGACGCTCGCGCTGGTGAACGAGCAGGCGTGGTCCGCCTCGCTCGTGCCGCTCTACCGGGAGGCCGGCTACGAGGCGCTGGTGATGGAGTGGGAGAACCCGGCGGCGCTGCACCCCGGGTGGCCCCGCGAGCTCGGGCTCCGCCCCCAGCGCGCGCTCGGGGCCGACGGCTCCACGCTCCCCGTGCTGTGGAACCACTCGATCGCCTTCCAGAAGTTCCAGCGCCTCGCCCACGGCGACCTCGAGCCCGAGGAGCTGCTCGAGTACCTCCGCCGCTTCGCCGGCCGCGAGCCACGGGCACTCGCGCTCTACGGCGGCGACGCCGAGGTCTTCGACTTCCGCCCGGGACGGTACCGCACCGAGGCGGCGCTGCCGGCGCTCGTCGAGTGGGACCGGATCCGTCACCTGGCCGGGGCACTGGCGCGGGAGCCCGGCATCGAGCTCGCCCTCCCCTCCGACGCGCTGGCGCTCCTCGACCCCGAGGGCCCCGTGCTCCCGCTCGGGGACGCGGAGCAGCCGGTGCCGGTCAAGAAGCAGGCGAAGTACACCCTCTCCCGCTGGGCGATCACGGGCCGCGACGACCTCGGCCTCAACTCCGCCTGCTGGCGCCGCTACCGCGCGCTGGCCGCGCACGACGAGCAGGACCCCGCGGCCTGGCGCGACCTCTGCACCCTCTGGGCGAGCGACCTCCGCACCCACGTGACGCCGCGTCGCTGGGCCGCCGCCCGCGCGCGCCTCGCGCCTCCCGCGCCGCCGACGGCGCCGCCGCCGCGCCACGGCCGGGGCCACTGGCCCGACCACGTGCAGGTCCGGCGGGAGGGGCGCGTCGTCGTGGTGGAGACGCCGGAGCTCGTGGTGCGGCTCAACCGCCGCCGCGGGCTCGCGGTGGATGCCTGCACCGTCCGCGCACACGGCGACCGCCCGCTCTACGGCTCGCTCCCGCACGGCTACTTCGCCGACATGAGCCTGAGCGCCGACCAGTACACCGGCTTCCTCGTGCTCGCCGCGCTCGGCCAGCCGCAGGTGACCGACCTCGAGGCGGTGGAGCCCGAGCTCACCTGGGACCCCGCGGCGGAGGCGCTGCACCTCGACGCGCGCATCGGCACGCCGCTCGGGCCGATCGAGAAGCGCGTGACCGTCGCCGGCGCGGGCACCCGCGTGGGGCTGCGCTGGCGCCTCCACTTCGCCGGCGAGCCGCTCGGGACCCTCC
Source organism: Gemmatimonadales bacterium (assembly GCA_037916975.1). Lineage (GTDB taxonomy): Bacteria > Gemmatimonadota > Gemmatimonadetes > Gemmatimonadales > GWC2-71-9 > JAGGAG01. Next base: position 45,349 of record JBAIWX010000007.1, on the reverse strand, counting down.
GGCTCGGCCACCTGACCCTGCGGCCCGAGGGATTCGACCGGGGCTCCCTCTTCTACGCGACCCACCTGGGCGGCGACCGGCCGGAGGCCTTCCCCCTCGGCGGCCGCACCGTGGACCACACGCAGCCCGCCTCGCACCTCGTCTCGTGCCGCACCGGCCTCGGGATGACCGAGGGCCTCGCGTGGCTCGGCGACGCCACGCGCGCCGTGCGGGTGGAGACCGACCCCGCGACCGCGGCGCTCTTCGGCCTCGTGACCTGCCGGGACGCCGAGCCCGCCTGGTTCGCGCGGCTCACCCTGAGCGCCCGCGAGCTGGACGACACCTCGCGCCCCGGCGCCGAGCCGATGGTGGCCCCGCTCGCCGGCCTCGAGCTCGCGGTGGCGTTCGCCGACGGCACCGCCGAGACCGCCCCCCTCCGCGCCGCGCTGGGGGCCGCCGGGGCGGCCCCGGCTCAAGTCGCCGGGGGGACTGCCGATACTGCTCTGCGAGGCCGGCAACGGCCCGTCTCCCGCAGGACCGTGGCAGGGACGCCGCGGAATCATCGGTAACAGGAGCAGTCCCCATGTCGGTCATCCAGACCAACACCTCGGCGAACGCCGCCTACCGCAACCTCACCGTCACCAACCGGAACCTCGGTCGGAGCATCGAGAAGCTCTCCTCGGGCTTCCGCATCAACCGGTCGGCGGACGACGTGGCGGGCGCGGCGATCGCCAACGGCCTGCGGAGCGAGGCCAAGGCCCTCGGCGCCGCGCAGCGCAACGCCGCCCAGGCGCGCGCCGTGCTCGACATCGCCGACGGCACCGTGAACCAGCTGTCGAGCATCCTCGACCGTATGCGCGAGCTGGCGACCTCGTCGGCGACCGCGAACGTGTCCTCGAGCGACCAGACGAACCTCGACGCCGAGTTCACGCAGCTCAAGAACGAAATCACCCGGATCGTGGGTGAAACGCAGTACCAGGGCACGGCGCTCCTCACCGGCGGCTACGCCAACAAGGACTTCCGCGTCGGCTCGTCGACCGCCTCGACGGCGAAGGTCACGATCTCGATCAACGCCCTCGACCTCACGACCCTGGGCCTCAACAGCTCCTCGGTCAGCAGCACCGCGAACGCCTCGGGCGCGCTCGCCGCGCTCTCCGGCGCGCGCACCAAGATCGCGGCGGTCATCGGCCAGATCGGCGCGGCGCAGAACCGCATCGACTACGCCGCCGACAACGCGGCCATCCGGAAGCAGAACATCCAGGCGGCCGAGTCGGTGATCCGCGACCTCGACGTGGCGGAGGAGACCACGAACTTCACGAAGTTCCAGGTGCTGCAGCAGGCCGGCGTGGCGATGCTGGCGCAGGCGAACGCGTCCTCGCAGGGCGTGCTCTCGCTGCTCCGCGGCTGAGCCCGGCCACGGCGCGGAGGCCGGCGGCGACGCCGGCCTCCCGCCACCGCCCCTCCCCGACCCCTGACGCCCCATGGACCCGCTCACCTCCTTCAGCGGCCTCTCGAGCGGCATCGACACGAAGAAGCTCGTGGATGCCATCATCGCCCAGGAGCGGGCCCCCGCCGCGCGGGACGAGGCGACCGTCTCGAAGGTGCAGGACCAGCTCGACCAGTGGGGGAAGTACCGCACCCTGGTCGGCGCGCTCAACACCGCCGCCACGAAGCTCAAGGACGGCTCCGGCCTCGGCGCGCTCGCCGCGACCGTCACCGGCACCACGTCCGCGGGCAGCCCGCTCTTCAGCGCGACCACCGGCCTGCTCGCCAAGCCCGGCGACTACGAGGTCGAGGTCGTCCAGCGCGCGCGCGCCGGCGTCGCCCGCTCGCAGGCGACCGTCACCGACCCGGGCGCGGCCCTCGGCTTCACCGGCACGTTCACCGTCAACGGCCAGACCGTCACCGTCGCCGCGGGCGACTCGCTCAACGCCGTGCGCGACGCGATCAACGCCCTCGACACCGGGACCTCCCCGACGAAGGTGCGCGCGTCGGTCATCTCGACCGACGGGACGCACTACGCCCTCGTCCTCAAGGCCTCGACGACCGGCGCCGCCTCGCTCACCCTCGCCGACGGGAGCCCCGATGGCGTGCTCGGCGCGGGGGAACTCGACCTGCTCACGACCGCCGGCCAGGACGCGAAGATCCGGGTGGACGGGGTGGACGTGACCCGGAGCTCCAACACGATCACCGACGCGATCCCCGGCGTCACCCTGAACCTCCTCGCGGAGGAGCAGGGCACGACGGCGACCCTGCGCATCGCGGCCGACCCGAAGGCGGCGCGCGACGCGATGCAGGCCTTCGTGGACGCGTACAACGGGATCGTGGACTACATGAAGGGGCAGCAGGCCCAGCCGGTGAACGGGGTCCAGGCCCCGCTCTACGGCGACACCCTGCTCCGCAGCACCCGCTTCTCGCTGTCCAACACGGTGCTCGCGCGGGTGACGAGCGTCGGGGTGGACACCCAGACCCTCGCCGCCGTCGGCGTGAGCCTGACGAGCGAGGGCCGGATGACGTTCAACGCGGCCAAGTTCGACGACGCCTACGCCGCGCACCGCGACGACGTGACCGCCATGGCCGCCGACCGCGGCGCCGCCTTTGCGAGCCTCGCCGACGACCTCGTCCGCGTCGGGACCGGCAGCATCGCGACGCGCGAGACGCAGCTGCGCGCCCGCATCGACTCGCTCAACGAGCGGATCGCGCGCGTGGACGCCCGCCTCGCGCAGCGCCGCTCCCAGCTCAACCTCCAGTTCGCCCGGATGGAATCCGCGCTCAGCCGCCTCCAGGGGCAGAGCACCGGGTCGCTCTCGCAGCTCTCCACGCTCAAGGGGTAGCCATGACGCCGCAGGCCGGCCGGTACCGCGACCTCGAGGTCGCGAGCGCCTCCCCCGCGAAGCTGATCGCGATGGTGTACATCCACGTGCTCAGCAGCCTGCGCCTCGCGCGGCAGGCGATGGACGCGAACGACGCGATGGCGCGCATCCACCAGCTCGGCCGCGCCCACGCCGGGCTCGACGAGCTCCTCGGCGCCCTCGACTTCGAGCAGGGCGGCGAGCTCGCGCTGCAGCTCGGCGCGCTCTACCAGACCTTCATGGACGAGCTCCTCGACCAGATGCGGACCCCAGCGCCCGCACGCCTCGACCGCGTGTACCGCTGCGTGAGCGAGCTCCACGAGGCGTGGGTGAAGGCCTCGGCGCAGGTGCAGGCCCCCGTGGCCGCCGCCTCCTGAGCCCCCGCATGCCGCATCCCTGGGCCCTCGCGCACCTCCTCGCCGAGCAGCGCACGCGCTGGGCGGACTACCGCCGCGAGCTGGACGGGGCGCGCGTCGCGCTCGATGCCGGCGACGCCGAGGCGCTCGACGACCGCCTCACCGCGGCCGGGGTGGTGCACCGCGCCCTGGAGGCGGCGGCCCTGCCCATCGCGTTCGCCCTCCGCGAGGCCGGGGGACCGGCCGCGATCCGCTCGTCCGACACCGCCACCCACGAGGCCCTCGCCGGCTGCCGCGACGAGGCCGCCGCGGCGGTCGCCGACGCCACCGCGCTGGCCGCCCGGATCGCCGCCCGGCGGGATGCCGTGGCCGCCGAGCTCGCCGCCGTGGCGCGGGCCGGCCACCTCGCCCCCGAACCTGCCCTGGTCGACCGGCACGCCTGACCCCCCTGGGCCGACCCTAAAGATCCGTCCCCTCCTGCCGATACTTCCTGTTGAGTGGGAAACCGCGCCATGGGACCGGCGCGCGCAAGCCTAAGGAAGGGCTCGACTTCGCCCCGGTCGCCGGGGGTCCGGCGCACCGGGAATGAGGGACCGAGCACATGTCAGTTCGAGCCGTTGGACCGTCGGGAACCCCCGCGTTCCCCGAACCCGCCGGGGGCGCCCGGCGGGCCCGCGCGGAGGCGGCGCCGGCCGTACCGCTGGAGGCCCGGGCCGAGCCTGCGGGCAGCGACGTGGTGAGCCTCTCGTCCGAGGCCCGCGCGCTCGCGAGCGCCATGGGCGCCAATCCCGGCGACGTGGAGTTGCACCTGAGCCCGGCCGAGTTGCGCAAGCTCGTGCAGAGCTCGGAGCCGCGCACCGAGGCCAGCCGCCGGAAGGCCGACCCCGCGCGCGGATCGGCCGATGCGGGCGAGGGGCGCACCGTGGATCGCTTCGCGCAGTTCTTCGCGGGGCTCGATGTCCTTGCACTGGGGACGGCCGACCAGCCGCCGGTGTCCGGCCAGCCCGGCCAGGACGCCGCCGCGGCCCAGTCGCCCGAGAGGTGAGACGCCATGACCGTTGATCCCATGAAGTCCGGCTCGATGCCCGCCGCGGATGCCACGCGGCTCGGCCACGCCCACGGCGCCCAGGCGGCGCGCGACACGGCGTCGACCCGCGCCGAGGAGGCGAAGGAGGGGGCCCGCGACAGCGTGGAGCTCTCCGAGGAGTCGCGCCGCATCGCGGGCGGCACGCCCGCCGGCACGGCCTCGGGCCTCTCCGCCGAGCGCCTGCGCACCGTGCTCGACCGCGTGCAGGGCGGCTTCTACGACCGGCCCGAAGTGCTGGACACCATCGGCCAGCGGGCCCGCAAGGACCTCGGTCTCGAGTAAGCGCCGTCCGGGGCGCCACCGGCGCCCCGACCCGGCACGCCGACCAGGGAGGGACGGACGTGACCGCAGGACCAGAGGAGCCGGGCGCCACCGAGCGCCTGCTCGCCCAGGTGGCCGCCGAGCTCGCGGAGCTGCGGCGCAACCTCCGGCAGGGCCGGGCCGCCGTGCAGGCCGTGGACACCGACCGGCTGCGCGACTCGCACGCGCGCCTGCACGAGATCAGCGCCACGAGCGAGTCGGCGACGCTGCGGCTGCTCGACGGCCTCGACCGCACGCTCGCCCACATCGATGCCCTCGAGCGCGGCGACGCCGGCCCCGACGCGTTCGACCACCTGCGCGGCGAGGTGAACTCGCTCTACGAGTGCCTGCAGTTCCAGGACATCATCGCGCAGCAGCTCGCCGGCGTGACGGCGCTGCTCGCCGACCTCGAGGCCCGCGTGGCGGACGTCAGCGGCCTCATCGCCGCGGGCGCGCCCGGCGCACCGGCCCCCGACAGCTACAACCCCGACGCGACCATCCACGACGTCGCCAGCCGCCAGGCGCAGGTGGACCTGGCGTTCGCGAGCGCCCGACAGGTCCCGCCGGGCTGACCCGGCGATGGACGTCGTCGTCGCGGTCCGGAGCCCCGAGCGGCTCCGCGAATGGGAGGGCATCCTCGCCGAGCGCGGCCACCGCGTCCGGCGCGTGGCCCCCGTGCTCGAGGAGCTGCTGCCGCAGCTCGAGGCGGGTGGCGCGCCGCTCGTCATCGTGGAGCGCCTCGCCGAGGGGAACGACGCCTTCGAGGCCTGCCGCCGCGCGCGCCGGCGGCAGGGCACGCCGCGCCCCATCCTGGTCGTCCTCCTGCCGACGCCACTGGGCGGGGAGCTGATCGCCGCGCTCAAGGCGGGCGCCGACGACGTGCTCGTCGGCCCGCAGCGGCCCAGCACCATCCGGGCCCGCCTCGCTGCCCTCGAGCTCCGCGTGCAGCCCTCGGCCCCGGCGCCGACCGCGGGCGACCTCGCGCGGTTCCGCTGGCGCGACCTCGAGCCGATCGAGGCGGACGCGGCGCGTCGGGTGCCGGAGCCCGCGCCGCCACCCGCCGCCGTTCCCGCGGCGCCACGCGCCCCCGTCGGCCCGAGCACTCCCCCGCACGCCATCGTCCTTCCCTGGCTTCCGGACGCCACCCTCGTGGTGGACGCCGACGGCACCGTCGTCGCGGCGAACCCGGCCGCCGGCGCGCTCTTCGGCCTCGGCGAGGCGGCCCTGCCGGGGATGCCGGTGGACCGCCTGCTCCGCAGCGGAGCCGCCGCCACGCCGGGGCCGGTCGCGGCGCAGCTGCGAGACGCGGCCCGCCGCGGCATCCGGCACGTCGTCGGCTGCTGGGGCCGCCTCCCGGACGGCCGCGAGTTCCCGTGCGAGGTGTCGCTCGCGCACGTCCCGGCCGCGGAGGTGCGCGCCCACTGGATCGCCGTGGTGCGCGAGGCCCGCCCGGCCCCCACGAGCCCGCTCGCCGCGGCGTTCGCCTCCGTCGTGGACGAGGCGGCCAACGACCTCAACAACGCGCTCGCCGCGATCGGCGGCGGCATCGAGACGGCGCGCCGCCTCGCCGAGGGGGAGGCGACCGCCGTCGCCGAGCTCGAGCACGCGCAGGTGGGCGTCCGCAACGCGGCGCGCCTCGTGCGCCGGCTCCGGCAGCTGACGCATCCCGAGCCCGCGGAGCGGCGCGTGGTGGACCCGGTCGTCCTCGCGCAGGACGTGGAGCGGCAGCTGGCGCGCGAGCTGCCCGCCGCCATCCGCCTCGTCACGCGCCTCGAGCACCGCGGGTGGAGCGTGCTCGTGGATCCCGAGCAGGTGGTGGACCTCGTGCTCGCCTTCGCCCTGCGCGCGCGCGACGCGATGGCCCAGGGCGGCACGCTGGCGCTCCGCACCGCACGCGTCACGCAGGCCGTGGGCGGGAGCCCGCGCGACTTCGTCCGGCTCGACGTCGCCGACACCGGGGCCGCCGAGGACGAAGGTGTCGGCGGTCACTGGCCCCGGGGCGCCGGGGCCGTGGCGCTCGCCGACCTCGCCGGGGCGCCGGCGCTCCTCGCACAGCAGGGCGCCCACCTCACGCTCGGCGCGACGCCGGGCGGCGGCACGATCGTGAGCCTCTACCTGCCCCGTGCGGCCGCGGCGCCCGCGCCGGCCGAGCCCACCCCGGGCACCCCCGCCGAGGGGACGATCCTCCTCGTGGACGACGATCCCGACGTGCGCCGCCCGCTCCGGCAGGCACTCGAGCACTGCGGTTTCCGCGTCCTCGAGGCGGGCGACGGCGAGGAGGGGCTCGAGCTCCACGCGCGCCACGCCGCCGAGGTGCGCGTCGCCGTGGTGGACCACCGCATGCCGCGCATGTCGGGCTGGACCCTCCTCGGCGAGCTCAAGCGCCGGGCCCCGGGACTCCCCGTCGTGCTCGTCTCGGGCAGCACGCTCCGCGAGCTGCAGCCCGAGGCCGGCGGCGTCGCGCCGGACGCCTTCCTCCGCAAGCCGTTCGAGCTCGGCGACCTCGCCAACACCGTCCGCCGCCTCATCCAGGCCACCGCCCTCGCGACCGCCTGACGCTAGATTTGCCGGCGTCCGCCCCGAGGAGGAGCGATGGAGCGCCGGCAGGACTCGTACAACCCCCGATGGGCACCGAACGACGCGGGGGCACCGTGACGCCGGTGCCCCTCTGCACGGTGGACGCCTTCGCCGACGCCCCGTTCGCGGGGAACCCCGCCGCCGTCTGCCTCCTCGACGCCCCTCGCGACGCCGCGTGGATGCAGGCGGTCGCCACCGAGATGAACCTGGCGGAGACGGCCTTCGTCGTGCCACGGGGCGAGGCGTTCGGCCTCCGCTGGTTCACCCCGAGCGTCGAGGTGGACCTCTGCGGGCACGCCACGCTCGCCGCCGCGCACGTGCTCTGGGACGCCGGCCGCCTCGACCCCGGCCGGCCCGCCCGCTTCGAGACGCGGAGCGGCCCGCTCTCGGCGACGCGCGCCGGGGAGTTCATCGAGCTCGACTTTCCCGCCACGCCGCCCGTCCCCGCCCCCGATGCCGCCGCCGCACTCGCCGCGGCACTCGGGACGGCCCCCGCACGCTGCTGGCGCTCGCGCTTCGACCTCATCGCCGAGTTGGGCGAGGCCGCCGCGGTGCGCGCCGTCGCGCCCGACCTGCGACTCGTGGCCCGGTTGCCGGTGCGCGGCGTGATCGTCACGGCGCCCGGCGACGCCGCCGGGGTGGACTTCGTCTCCCGGTTCTTCGCGCCGCAGTCCGGCGTCCCCGAGGACCCGGTCACCGGCTCGGCGCACTGCGCGCTCGCCCCGCTCTGGGGCGAGCGCCTCGGGCGCGACACGCTGACGGGCGTGCAGGCCTCGCGCCGCGGCGGCACCATCCGCGTGCGCCGCGCGGGCGACCGCGTCCTGCTGGGCGGGCGCGCGATCACCATCCTGCGGGGCGAGCTGCTCGCATGACCACGCCGATCGAGGCCTTCGAACTGCTCGACCTCCGCGTGGGGCGCGTCCTGCGCTGCGAGGTGAACGAGAAGGCACGGAAGCCGGCCTACAAGCTGTGGATCGACTTCGGCCCCCTCGGCGAGCGCACCTCGAGCGCGCAGCTCACGGCGCTCTACCGCGCCGAGGAGCTGGTCGGACGGCTGGTCGTGGCGGCAGTGAACCTCGGGAGTCGCAAGGTGGCCGGGTTCGAGTCGCAGGTGCTCGTCCTCGGCCTGCCCGACGCGGAGGGACGCGTGGTGCTGCTCGCCGCCGAGCGCGAGGTGCCGCTCGGCGGGCGCGTGTACTGACGGCGGCCGCCGCCGCCCCGCGCTATGCCCTCCGGAGCGTGAAGAGCGCCACCTCCGGCGGGCAGCGGAACCGCGCGCGGACCTGGGTCGTGCCCACCCCGCGCGACACGTACAGGGGCAGCGGCGCCTCGCGATACCACCCCGCCACGTAACCGCCCGAGCACGCCGGCAGCATCGGCGGCACGAACGGCAGGCGGATCTGCCCGCCGTGCGTGTGCCCCGCGAGCACCGCCGCGACGTGCCCCCGCGCGCCCGGCGGGAGGCGGTCCACGTAGCCGGGCGCGTGCACCAGCCAGAACTCGGCGTCGGCGGAGCGGCCGTCCCGGAGGATCGGGCCGGCATCGGGCGCCCCGCGCACGGGATCGTCGAGCCCGCCGATCGCGAGCCGCGCTCCACCCGCCCCGACGAGCGCCCGCGCGTTGACGAGCAGCGTCACCCCCGCGTCGCGGTAGAGTGCGTCGAGCGTCGTCGGCGCGATCCCGCCGACCCGCTCCCAGTTGCCGAGCGTCGCGAAGGTGGCCATGCTGCCGCGCGCCGCCGCCGCGAACTCCTTCAGGTCGCCGAGACCCGCCGGCCGCTCCACCATGTCGCCGGTGAGCACGACCACCTCGGGCCGCTCGCGGGCGAGGAGCGCGAGCGCGTGGCGCGCCGCCGGGCCGTTGGCCGGCAGGTGCACGTCGGTGACCAGCGCCACGCGCAGCCCCTCGAGCGCCGGGGCAAGCGACGGCACCCCGATCACGTGGCGCGTGAGCTCGACGTCCGCGGCCTCGGGACCGAAGGCCCACGCGCAGCCGCCAAGCGCCGCGGCGCTCCCCGCCCCCACCATCGTGAGCCACGCCCGGCGGTCGAGCCGCAGCCCATGGCCACCCTCGCGCGACTCGCGCTCCGGCGGCAGGATCACCCGAGGTCCCCGACGACGTTCCACGCCCTGCTCCTTCCGCTCCCGCTTGCGGCGGCGCCACCAGCGCCGCCATCGCGACGCAAGGAGCCCGCACCAGCTTCCCGAGTCGACCGCGCGCCACGTCCCCGCGGGCGCGCTCACGACGGGCCGCGCCGCTCGAGCGGCACGCCCGTGCGTTCCTGCACCGCCGGGTGGTCCGGCCCCGGGACCAGGTAGCCCGCCCAGTCGCGCCACCCGCCCACGAGCACGAGGCCACTCGCCTCCGCGGGCACCCGGAAGCGCAGCTCCTGCTCGTAGCTCTCCCCCGGCCCGAGCGGCCGCACGAGCCCCGGCGGCTCGGCGTCCCAGCGCCGCGACGCGGCGTCGCGCACGCGCAGCCGCAGCAGGCTCGGGTCCTGCGTGACGCGCTTCGCGTCGCTCCGCGCCCGCACCGTGACGACCAGCTCGCTGTCGCGCCGCACGCCCGTCACCGCGACGTGGAGGTCGCAGTCGAGACCGCAGAACGCGAGTTCGTCGCCCGGCGCGAGGAGGCGCCCGCCGAGCACGGCGGGGCCCAGCAGGAGCGCGAGCCCCCAGAGCGCCACGAGCACGCCCGCCACGCCCGCCGCGAGCCGCGCGACCGGCCGCCGGCGGCGGACGAGCGCCCACGCCGCCACCGCGGACGCGCCGAGCACGCCGGCGACCACGACCAGGAAGCCGCCCGCCCCGACGAGGCGCAGCAGCGCGGCGAGCATCGACCCCGGATCGAGCTGCATCATCCGGTCCTCCGGGTCACGGTGAGGGCCGGGCGCAGGGCGACTGCGGCGGGACGGCCCGCGCCCCCGAACCGCCGCTCGCGCCGGCGATAGGCCTCCACCGCCTGCGCCAGGTCGGTCGCGCCGAAGTCCGGCCACGGCGTGTCGAGGAACAGCAGTTCGGCGTACGCGGACTCCCACAGCAGGAAGTCGCTGAGCCGCTGCTCGCCACCGGCCCGCACGAGCAGGTCCACCGGCGGCGCCGGCTCCGCGTGGTCCACCGCCGCGAGCGCGGCCGCGAATGCCTCCCGGGTCGGCGCCTCGTCCCCGGCGCAGCAGGCGGCCGCCCGCCGGATGGCGTCGCGCGCCGAGTAGTCCACCGCGAGTCGGAGGAGCAGGCGCCCGCCGCCCCGAGTCCGCCGCTCGGCGTCGTCGATGGCGTGCCGGAGCGCCGCCGGCAGGCGGTCGCGCCGCCCGACCACGTTCACGCGTACCCCCTCCATTTCGGCGCGCAGCACCTCGCGCCGCAGGAAGGTGCCGAGCAACCGGAAGAGCGCGGAGACCTCGCCCGGCGGCCGCCGCCAGTTGTCCGCGGAGAAGGCGTAGAGCGAGAGGACGCCGATCCCGCAGTGCGGCGCGGCTTCGACGACGCGCCGTGCGGCCGCCGCGCCCGCCCGGTGGCCCGTCACCCGCGGAAGCCCCCGCCGTTCGGCCCAGCGCCCGTTCCCGTCCATCACGAGCGCGACGTGCAGTCCGTCGGGCACCGCAGGCGAAGCTCTTTGTATCATAAAGTTGCCTTCCCCGAAAAAGGGGCGACTCGCGCCCCGTGCGTCTCGCGCTGGCGACCGGCCCGGTTCACCCGTCGCCGGGCCGCTCCGCGCCCACCGCGCGGATCAGCGCCTCCATGTGCGCCAGGTACCGCTCGAGCGCCGCCCGGCCCTCGCGCGTGAGGCGATAGTCGGTGCGGGGAGTCCGGCCGTCGAAGGTCTTCTCGCACCGCACGTAGCCCGCCTCCTCCAGCTTGCGCGCGTGCACGCTCAGGTTCCCGTCGGTCATGCCGAGCAACTGCTTGAGCTCGTTGAAGCTCAGCGACTCGTTCACGGCGAGCGCGCTCACGATCGCGAGGCGCATCCGCTCGTGGATCAGGCGATCGAGGTCGAGGGCGTCGCCGGGCGCGCCCCCGCGCACGCCTTCGAGGACGGGCGGCCCGGGCGGGTCACCGTCGAGGCGCCGGGCCGGCTGCGGTCCCTTAGCCACCGTGCCTCCGCGCGATCCAGGTGCCGAACACCACGTGCAGCCCGCCGAAGCCGAGCGCCATCCAGGCATCGCCCCACGCCGGGGGGGCCACGATCGCCGCGATCCCGAGGGCGAGGAAGCAGGCGCCCATCACCGGCACGATGCGCACGGAGAAGGCGCCGCCCGTCACGAGCGCGGTGCCGTAGAGGAGGAGCCAGAGCGCCGGGAGCAGGCCGTACACGCCGGCGCGCGCGAGCACGAGCGTGAGGAGTGCCCCCACGCCGAGGGGTGGCAGGTAGCCGAGCAGGAAGCGGCGGAGCGGCCGGGTGAGCACGTAGCCCTCGTGGCGGCGCACCTTCCGCGCGAGCGCCACGCTGCCGATCACGATGCCGGCGAGCGCCTCGACCGCCCACGTGGCGAGCCACCGCTCGCCCGCCGACTGCCGCGCCGCCACGGCGGCGGCGCCGATCGCGGAGATGCCCATGAGCACCCCGCCCCAGCCGGGCACGCCGGTGAAGGCGGAGGCGCGCTCCATCGTGTCACGGATGAAGTCCAGGTTCGCCATCGCGCGCGCGTGGAGCGCGGGCGGTTCGGCGGGACGCGGCAGCGGTGCAGCCACTCGGCGCTCCGGGCACGGGGCAGAAGTCACTTTACACGATAAAGCGGCGGACGACCGCCGTCAACCGCTGGCGCGCCGCCAGCCGCGGCCGCACCCTCCGGGCATGCCCTGGGGCTGGCTCGCCGACCTCGTCCTCCTGCTGCACGCGGGCTTCGCGCTCTTCGTGGCGGGCGGGGCGTTCCTCGTGCGCCGCTGGCCCCGCCTCGCGTGGCTGCACCTGCCGGCGGCCGCCTGGGGAGTCCTGATCGAATGGACGGGAGGGACCTGCCCGCTCACGCCGCTCGAGGCGGCGCTGCGCCGGCGGGCGGGCGAGGCGGGCTACACGGGTGATTTCCTGGGCCACTACCTCCTCGCCTGGCTCTATCCCGAGGGACTCACGCGCGAGGCGCAGTTCGTCATCGGCGCGGGCGCGCTCGCCGTCAACGTCGCGCTGTACGCGGCGATCCTGCGGCGGCGGGCACGGACCGGGCGCGCGACCTGACCGCACCTCGCGGGGCGCGGCCGGCCGCGCCGCGCCGGCGCGCGCTCAGAAGCGCCAGGTGAGGCTCAGGTAGCCCTGGTCGCTCCCCTCGAGGGCGCCCGACTCGTGGGTGGCCGAGACCATCAGGTAGAGCGACCGCAGCAGCGAGAAGTCGGCGTAGCCGCCCACCCACGTCACCTGCTGCGTCGCGGGGTCGGCCGCGGCGTTGTGCTCGCTCCGCAGCCCGCCGTTCACCTCGAGGGAGAGCCGCGAGCCGGGCGAGACGCCCACCGAGAGCGAGCCGAGCCAGCCGTCCTGCACCGCGTTCTGGTAGCGCGTCCCGCGGCCCCGGATCGAGAGGCCGGCCCGCCCGAGGTTCGTCGCCCCCATGGTCACCGAGTAGAGGTCGGCGTGGCCGGCGGTGCCGCCGTCGCTCGTGCGCGCATCGAGCCCGAGGTGCAGGTGCCGTGCGAAGGAGAAGAAGGCCCCGCCCCACACGCCCTGCCGGAACGAATCGTCGAAGACCGTCTCGGGGTTCACCGCGTCGCGGAAGAGCCGCACGTTGCGCCGGTTGTCGTAGCCGGCGGAGAGGCTCACGCCGTCGCTCACGCGGACGCGCAGGCTCGCGAAGGTGCTCGTGGGCGAGAGGCTGCTCTTCTCGCCGAGGGCCACCTTCCAGGGGCGGTAGTAGTCCAGCTCCTGCGCCAGGAAGGCCGAGACGTTCCGGTCGAGGTAGCTCCCCTGCAGGTAGGCGAACTCCCGGTTGGCGCGGCTCTCGGTGTACGAGCCGACGGCCCCGAGCGTCGCGCTCCAGCGCTTCGCCGCGCCGACCGGGCTCCGCAGCTGCACGTACCCGCCGACGTCGGTGATGTCCTTCGACCAGGCGAAGGTGACCGGGTCCGGCTCCGTCCCGCCGATCGCGCCCACGGCCCAGCTCTTCCCGCGCGCCTCGACGAGCGCGCCGTCGAGGAAGCTCACCGTGGCGATGGTCGGCGACAGCTGGCGGCCCACGACGGCGCGGACCGGGCTCTTCGCCGACTCGACGAGCAGCGCGGCCTGGTAGACGCGCGCCACCCCGTCGTTGGTGGTCACGGCGCCGGTGCCGCCGGTGTTGGTCCAGCGGGCGCGCACGTCCACGGCGAGCCCGAGCGGCGTGCCGCCGAGGTTCGTGCCGTCGAGCCGCACGTCGAGCGCGGGCTGCGAGAGGTCCCGCGCGCCCCCCGCCGCCGAGCTGTACAGGTAGCGCACGCCGATCCGGCCCCGGAGCGCGTCGGGGTGGCGGCCGCGGCGCCGGGCCGCGCTCGCGTCGCCCGCCTGCGCCACCTGCGCCTCGGCGGGCGCGGCGACCGGGACGTACCAGGCCGAGTCGCCGACGGCGAGCGGCTGGTCGGCACGGACGATCTCGCCGGCCGCCCGGTGGGACGAGAGGTCCGTCACCCGCAGCGCGCCCACGCTCGCCCCCTGCCGCCGCACGTCGAGGAGCGCACCGGTCGCGAGGCCGTCCTCCCGCCCTGCGTCGAGGTACGCGGTGGTGCTGGTGAGGTAGGTGATCCGCGCGCTGCGCGTCGCGGCCGAGTCCTGGGCCGCGAGCGGCGTCGCGAGCGCCAGCGCGCCGAGGAGGAGCGTCGTGGTCCGCATCAGCCGGCCCTCCCCTGCGGATGGCAGCGGTAGCACGCCTGGCTGTCGTAGGTGTACCCGGCGCGCCCCTGGTGCTTGGCGTCCATCGTGGGCTTGTCGTGCACGTGGCACGTGAGGCACGTGAACGTCGCGAAGTTCGTGGGGCTCGTGTGGCACGTGGCGCAGTCGGTCCACTGGCCGCGGTGCGCCCCGGAGTAGATGGGGAAGAAGGTCCCGTCGTGGTTGAAGGTCGCGCCCGCCCATCCCGCCGTGGTGTGGCACGACGCGCAGTCGGTCGGGAAACCCGCCGCCTGGTGGTTCGGGTTCGTCGTGCCGGCGTAGTCCTGCTGGTGGCACCCGACGCAGGTGGTCGGGGTGCCGGCGAAGACGCCGTTCTTGTGGCAGTCGGTGCACGCCACCGACTTGTGCTGGCCGGTGAGCGTGAACCCGGTCACCGTGTGGTCGAAGGTCGCGCCGCTCCACGACACGGTGGAGTGGCACTGGGTGCACTCCTGCGGGAAGTTGAGCGTCTGGTGGCTCGGGTTCGTGGTCCCCTGCCAGTCCGTCAGGTGGCAGCCCACGCAGGCCGTCGGCGTGCCGGCGAAGCGGTTGTTGGCGTGGCACTGGTCGCAGGCCACCGCGCGGTGCGCCCCCGTGAGCGGGAAGCGGCCCGCCGCGTGGTTGAACCGCGCGGGGGTCCAGAGCGCCGTGGCGTGGCACTGGTTGCAGTCGCGCGAGAAGCCGCCGGCAGTGTGGTCGGGGTTCCGCGTCGCGGCGAAGCGGTCGAGGTGGCAGTCCTCGCAGCGCGACGGGGTGTTCGTGAACGCGAGCCGTCCCTGCCCCTTTGCCGTGTGGCACTGCTCGCAGTCCACCGCGGCGTGCGAGCCCGTGAGGACGAAGCGCGCCGTCTGGTGCTGGCGCAGCATCGTCGCGCGGTCCACGAAGCTCCGCGCCGAGTGGCAGCGGGCGCAGTCGGCGCCGAGCTCGCCCTGGTGCACGTCCTTGTGGCAGCTCACGCAGGCCGTCGGCGTGCCGGTGAAGTCGAGCGCCCGGTGGCAGGCGCGGCATGAGGTGCTCGCGTGGGCCCCCTGGAGCGGGAAGGTGGCCGGCGCGTGCGCGAACTGCTTCGCCGGCCGCACGACCGTCCAGCTGGTGGCGACGTGGCAGGTGCTGCACTCGACCTTGAGCGGGCCGTGCGGGTTCTGCCCGGGGTCCTGCCCCGTGTCCTGCGCCGCGAGCCGCCCACCCACGAGGGCGGGGAGCAGCGCGGCGAGCGCGACGAACCGGGATCGGCGCATGGCGGCCTCCTAGCGGGTCGGGCGACGCGCGGTGGCGTCGTCGTGGCAGCTCTCGCACTTCCCCGAGAGCGGCCGGTAGCGCACCCGCACCCCGCCGCGCGCGGCGGCCTGGGCGTCGGGCACGTGGCACTTGGCGCAGGGCACCCTGGCATGGGCCCCCGCGAGGGAGAACGACGCGTCACGGTCGTGGTCGAACCGGTCGGCGGGCGCGAACGCCGCCACCGAGTGGCAGGCCTCGCAGGCCCCCCGGTCCTTCCGGCCCGCGAACTGGTCGCCGTGCGGGCTCTCGCTCGCGTGGCAGTCCGCGCAGTCCCGCTTCGCCACGGCGAGCGCGAGCGGCGTCGCCGGCTTGCGCGCCGCCGCGAGCAGGAAGCTGCCGCCGGCCGTGGTCTTGAGGTCGGCGTGGCAGGCGACGCAGGGCGTCGCCCGGTGGGCGCCCTCGAGCCGGAAGGCGTACCGCTCGTGCTGCGCCGCGGCGACGGTGGAGGGCCGGAAGGCGCGCGCGTCGTGGCACGCCGCACACCCCTCCGGCTTGGCGCGCTCGCCGCCCTGGGCGAACCGACCGTCGTGCACGTCCACGTGGCACGAGGCGCACTCGGCGCTCGCCAGCTTCATGAGCACGCGCGCCTTGCCGAGGGCCGCGACGTTGGCGAACCCCGGCAGGCCCTTGCGGTCGGCCGCATGGCACGCGCCGCAGCGGATCGTCGCGTGCTTGCCGTCGAGGGGAAGCCGGAGCTTCGCGTGCTCGGCGATGCCGTAGGTGGTCTGGTCCCAGCCCGCGACCCTGTGGCAGGCCTCGCACGCGCCCTTGTCGGGCCGCTGGGCGAGCTGGCCCCCGTGGTCGTCGGCGTGGCAGTCACGGCACGCCTTGGACGCGGGCCGGAGCTGGACGCCCGCACTGCCGAGGACCGCCGCCGGCACGCCCGGCGGCCGCTTCTGGTGGCACTCGGCGCACCGCACCTCGCGGTGCCTCCCCTCGAGGCGGTACGGCGCCCGGTCGTGGTCGGCCACCGTGTACGTCGCGGGGGTCCACCCCTCGACCTTGTGGCAGCTCGCGCAGTCCGCCACCGCGCCCGCGAGCTTCGCGGTGCCGGCGTGCGGGTCGTCGCGGTGGCAGTCCGCGCAGCGCGCGAATGGGGGCTTCTTCCCCGCCGGGTCGCCCGGCGCGTGGCACTTGGCGCACGCGACCGCCGCGTGCTTCCCGCGGAGCGGGTAGCGCGTCTTCTCGTGGTCGAAGTTGTCCTTGTCGATCTTCCGGAAGCTCGCCGTCACGTGGCACGACGAGCATTCGGCCCCGAACTTCCCCTTGTGCGGGTCGGCGTGGCAGCTCGAGCACTCGCCGAACTGGAGCGGCTTGTAGACCGGGATCGGCTTCCCCGTCGCGGCGAGCCGGAGCGGCAGCCGCTTCGCGAGGTGGCAGCCGTCGCACGAGACGGTGTCGTGCGCGCCGGTGAGCGGGTAGCGGGTCGTCTTGTGGTCGAAGCCGGGCGCGAGCACCCACTTCCCGGCGTCGTGGCACTTGGTGCAGTCCTTGTCCAGCGCGCCCTGGTGGACGTCCTCGTGGCAGGCGGTGCACCCCGTCTCGAGGCCGGTCCAGTGCGCGCCCTTCTGCGGGGCGAGCGCCGCCGCGGGCGACACGCGGTACTTGGCCGCGTGGCACGCCTCGCACTTCGCCTTCGCGTGGCTCAGCTCGAGCCGGAAGCCGGCGCGCTGGTGGTCGAAGCGCTCGGGCGCCCCCTCCTTCCAGCTCACGAGCGCGAAGTCGCGCCCCGCGTGGTCCGGGTGGCAGCTCTGGCAGGGCGTCGCGCGCTCGCGCGCGTGGAGGCCGCGGTTCCGCTCCACGAGCCAGCCGATCTCCCGGTGGCAGGCGAGGCAGACCCTCGGCATCTCCTCCTTCCTGCTCGCGTGGCACTGGGTGCACTTGAGCGTGCCCTCGAGCTGCGCATGCGGCTGCGCCAGCGGCCCGGGCGAGATCTGCGCGTGCGCCGGTGCCGCCCGGCCGAGGGCCAGGGCGGCGAGCGCGGGGAGCGCGGCGCGGAGGAGCCGGCGCAGGTCAGGCACGCTGCTGCACGTCCGGCTGCAGGCGGATCTCCTTGGTGATGATCCGCACGCCGATCTTCTCGAGGAAGGCGAACGGGGCCTCGCCGCCGATCCGCACGATCACGTCGTCGTTGGGGAGGATCGTCGAGGCGCCCTCCACGTCCAGCACGACGACGTCGTCGCGGATCTCCCGCACCTGGCTCTGCAGCATGAGGCGCACCCGGCCCGCGGCCACGGCGGCGTCGAGCTTGGCCCGGTTCCGCTCCTTCGCCTTGTCGAAGGAGGTGCCGCGGTAGCTGAGCGTGACCGTCGTCCCCGGCTGGCTCGCGAGCCCGATCGCCGACTCGAGCGCGCTGTCCCCGCCGCCCACGACGAGCACCCGCCGTCCCTTGAAGTCCTCCATCTCGGCGACGTCGTAGACGACCTTGCCCAGCTCCTCGCCGGGGACGCCGAGCTTGCGGGGCGTGCCGCGGCGGCCGAGGGCGAGGACAACCCGCCGCGTGAGGAACTTCCGCCCGGGCACGACCACCTCGAGGATGTCGTCCCGGCGGATGATGTTCGTGACCTTGTGCTCCGTGAGCACGGTGAGCCCGGTCTTCCGGACGATCGTCTCCCAGACCGCGAGGAGGTTCTCCTTCGACGCATCCGAGATCCACAGGTCTCCGTAGAGCGGGACCGTGAGCGGCTCGGCGAAGAGGAGCTTGTGGCGCGGGTAGCGGCGGATCGTGTCGGCGAGCGAGCCCTGCTCGAGCACCACGTACTTGAGCCCCACGCGGTGCGCCTCGAGCCCGGCGCTCAGCCCCGCCGGGCCCGAGCCCACGATCACGACGTCGAGCGCGTGCAGGTAGCCGTCGAGCCGCAGCTGCCCCGGCGGCAGCTCCTGGGCGATCGCCTCGACGGCGACCTTCCCCTCGTTGACCGCGTTCTTGATGAGGCCGCGCCCGCCCAGCTCCCCCACGACGTAGATCCCCGGCACGTTCGCGCGGAAGCTCCGGTCCACCTCCGGCACCTCGACGCGCTGCACGCCGTCGCCCGCGCCGACCACGATCGCGTTGACCGGGCAGGCCGCCGCGCAGTCCCCGTGACCCACGCAGTGCGCGAGGTCCACGACGGCCAGCTTCTTCTCGAGGCGGATCGCGCCGTCCTCCGGGCAGGCCGCGACGCAGGTCCCGCAGCCCGCGCAGACGTCCGCCCGCACCACTGCGTGCCGCTGTCCCGCCGCCGCCGCGGGTGCGGCCGTCGCGGCGGGCGCCGCCACCACCTCGAACACCTGCAGGGGCACCCCGCACTTCGGGCAGGTGCGCGCCCCCTCGGGCACGGCTGCCCGGCAGCGCGCGCAGGCCTGGCCCGCCGGGCGCGCCGGCGCGTGCTGGCGCAGGTGCCGCCACACCGAGAGCGCCGTGATCGCGACCACCACGAGGGTGGTGAGGAGCATTTCCACGGCGCGGCTACCAGAACCAGGTCGCGCCCATCGCGATCACCACGATCACGTGGACGGTGACGGCGACGAGCGCGGTGACCGCGAACGGCCGGTGCGCGACGTGCCAGAGCCGGAACGCCGCCTGCGTCGCCTCGAGGAGGCGCGCCTGCTGCGCCAGCGCGATCTCGCTGTTCACCAGTTCGGCGAGCTGGCGGATCTTCGCCGGCGGGAGCGGCGTCCCCCCGGGGCCCGCCTGCCCCCACTCGCGGAGGAGCCGGCGGGTGGTGCGCCAGCGGATCAGGTCGTTGAGGAGCATCCGCGCGAAGGCGCGGCCGAGGCCCTGCTCCGCCGTCCCCGCCGCCTCGTCCAGCGTGCGGCTCACCTGGTCCGGCGTCTGGCCCGTCGCCGCGGCGATCTCGGTCACGAGCGCCCGGCGCTCCGCCGCCACCTCGTCGCGGGTGAGCTCGACACCGCTCCGGCTGCGCGGGATCCGCGCATACAGGTAGCGGCCCACGATGCCGCTCGCGCACACCACCAGCATCGAGGCGTACCCGAGCCCGATCAGCCCCTCGAACTTCCACGCCGCGTGGATCGCCACGAGGAGCGGGAGCCCGAGCGCCGTCACGACGTGCACGTCGAGCCACTTCCCCACCGAACCGGTCCACGCGAGCCACTTGTACTTCTTGCGGAACGGGTAGAGCCAGAGGAACAGGAAGACGAGGAAGCCGAGGATCCCCGCGCTCTGGCCGATCAGGCCGGACGGCTTGAGCCAGGCGTGGAGCGGGTCGCGCACGCGCGCCGCGGCCGGCAGGCGGTAGTAGGAGAGCCCCGCAAGCGATGCCGCGGTGAGGGCCGCGAGGATGACGACGATGGCGACCGTCCCCCCGCGGCCCTTCCGGACGGCGGGGCGGCGCGCGGGGGAGGCCTCGGCGGAGCGGTCGAGCGTGGCGGTCGGTGCGGACATCGCAATCCTTGGCGACCCGGACGCCGGGCGTCCGGGTGGGGGTCGTCGGGTCTCCGGCAAGCAGCTCGCGAACAGCGTCGAAAATCGTTGCAACCGACAGGCCATCCGTAGCGCTGCGGAGAACAAAACCAAGGGATTGCCGGATAATGATTTACGCTGAAAAACGGGAGGCGCGCGGTAGGGCTTCTGTAATG
Source organism: Gemmatimonadales bacterium (assembly GCA_037916975.1). Lineage (GTDB taxonomy): Bacteria > Gemmatimonadota > Gemmatimonadetes > Gemmatimonadales > GWC2-71-9 > JAGGAG01. The sequence goes on along the minus strand of JBAIWX010000007.1, from coordinate 25,514 downwards.
CAATCGCGCGAGTGGAACGATTCGTTGCACTCGGCACGCGAGACTTCGGGCGGGATGCCGGGGTCCTTCATGATTCGGGAAGAGCGCGGCCCGGAACGGGCCTGCGTCAGGGGGCGGGGCGCATCAGCCGTCGGCGCGCCCCATAACCTCCCCGAGCGCCCGCCGCGCAGCCCGCGTCACGAGCAGGGTGGCGAGCACGGTCGCGACGAATCCCGCCACGAGCAGCGCCGCGCGCCCCGCCGGGGGCAGGGGTGCGCCGCCGGCGGCGGCCGCCGCCGACCCCGCCAGCGTACCGGCGTACACGTAGAGCGCGGTGCCCGGCAGCATGCCGACGCTCCCGAGCAGGAAGTCGCGCAGCCGCACCGTCGTGAGGGCGAGCGCGTAATTGAGCACGTTGAACGGGACGAGCGGGGAGAGGCGGAGCAGCAGGGTGATGCGGAGCCCGTCCCGCGACACCGCGGCGGCGATCGCGGCGAGCCGCGGGTCGCGCGCGAGCCGGCGCGCCACGAGCTCGCGAACGACGAACCGCCCCGCGACGAAGGCCGCGGTGGAACCGAGCGTCGCGGCGACGAGCGCGACCAGCGTACCCCTCGCGAGGCCGAAGAGGGCGCCGGCGGCGAGGGTGAGGAGCGAGCCCGGTACGAGGAGCACCGTTCCCACCGCGTAGGCCAGCACGAACGCGGCGACACCCGCCGCACCCTGCGCCCCGACCCACTCGACGAGCCGCGGCACGGACGCGGCGAGGGCGCGGCCGCCCACCGCGAACGCCGTCAGCAGGACGCCGACCGCGAGCCAGCGGGCACCCTCGCGCCACGCTCCTCGCCCCGGCGCTTCAGGCCTGTCCGCCCGTGGTCGCACCTCGCTCCCCTCCGTCGTCGGCTTCCGCACCCCGCAAACTCGCGCAAGATACCGCGACGGGCTTCGGTCGGTCCGCCGTCCCGTGGTGCCTTACCGCGACATACGACGAGCGACCGCCGAACCCGCACGGGGAGCGGTTCAGGGTCGGTCGCCCTGCGGCATGGCGGGCGTCGGCATCGGGTCCGGCTGGAGCGGGAAAGGCCGGCCGCGCCCCATCGCCGGAGGCAGCACCGAGAGGCCGGGGCGGCAGGCACGCCGCTCCTCGGGACGCCAGACGGGGCTGCCGGTGCGGGGCAACCGCGCCTTGCCGCGCTGCAGGAACCGCAGGGGCCGCCGCCCGGACGGGGTCCCGACAGTGCTCGTCGCCGCCAGCTCGAAGGGGATCACGCGTTCGCGCAGGTCCGCCGGCACCGCGAGCTCGGCCGCCGGGACGTGGAGCGCCAGCTCCACCACCGCCGAGTCCCGCATGCGGAGCAGGATCGGCTCCGCCGAGCTGCCCTCCCCCACCTGGCGCCCGCCCAGCATGAGGCGGGTGACCAGGGCGCTGGCCTGCAGGTCGTAATCGTTGCGGTTGCACGCCATGAAGGCGAGGTCGAGGCGCAGCAGGCCCGCACTGTCGGGCGTGACGCGCACGCCGGACAGCTCGAAGGTCGGGTCCTCGTACAGCCAGACGCCGAGCGGCGTGCAGGCGCCGAGCGCGAGGGCGGCAAGGACCGCGAGCACGCGCCCGCCGGGGACCGGGCGGCACCTCGTGAGACTGATGATGGCGGGTCCTGGCTTGGGGGATGCTGCAAGGTAACGCCCGACGTGGCGGCGGAGACACACCCGGCGTGCGCGGGCAGCCGTGCCACCCCTACAGTCGCCCGGCTCGCAGCACTATCGTTCCCGCCGCGCGTTCCCGAGCGGGCGCGCGGGCCGAGGCACCCGCCCGGTCCGACCCGGAGCCCGGGAGCCCCGATGTCCCTGCGCCGCGCGGCGGCCCTGCTGCTGCCGCTCCTGCTCACGCTCGCGCCCGGCGCCCGCGCGCAGGAGGCGGCCGCCTCCCCCGTCGTGGCGAAGCCGCGCCTCCCGCCCGAGCCCCCGAAGGACCCCGCCGAGCTCGCCTTCGACCTCGGCCTCGTGAGCACCGGCGGCAACACCTCGGTCACCACGCTCAACGTCGGCGAACGCGTCACGCTCAACCAGGCGCGCTGGCAGGTGGCGCAGGCCTTCGCGCACATCTACGGCCGGAACGACGGGACGACGAACGCGAACCTCTGGCGCGCCTCCCTGCGCGGCGACTGGTTCGCCACCGGGAACGTCGGCTTCTTCGCGGGCTTCAACTACGAGCGGAACCCCTTCGCGGGCATCAGCGGGCGCTTCGAGGAGGGCGCGGGCCTCGCGGCCCGCGTGGGCCGGGAGAGCCGGCAGCGGCTGGTGGTCGAGACGGGCCTCGCCGCCGTGCAGCAGCGCTCCACCGCGGATTCGCTCGACGCGTTCGTGACCGGGCGCGCGGCGCTCACCTGGCGGCTCGCGCTCGCGGAGAAGGCCTACGTGCAGCAGTTCGTGGAGGCGCTGCCGAACCTCAAGGAAGCCGACGACTTGCGGCTCAACACCGAGAGCGCCCTCGTGGCGCCGGTGGTGCGCCACCTCGCGGTGAAGCTCTCCTACGTGGTGCGATTCGACAACGTCCCGCAGCCGGGGTTCCGGAAGACCGACCGCGTCTTCACCAGCGGCGTGCAGCTCGTGTTCTAGCGCCGGCCCTCAGGCCCGCCCGCCGAAGGCGAGGCTGAAGACGAGGACCGCGAGCACGAAGAGCGTCATCAGAACGAACGGCAGGTCCCGCTGGCGGAGGAACGCCACGAGGGAGAAGACGACGCGCGCGATCGGCGTCGCCAGGAGCAGGATCACCCCCAGCTGCACGACGGCATCGCTGCGGAGGGCGAGCGCGCCGCGCACGATCCCGGCCACCGAGGTGAGGGCCCCCGGTTCGCCCCGGAATGCCCCGTAGGCCACGGGGGACCCGCCCCTCGCCGCCAGCAGGAACACCCCGCCCGCGAGCGTCACGGCCGCCGAGAGCAGCACCCCCCAGCGAAGCAGGTTGCCGAGCAGGTGGTGCATGCGGACGTCGTCCGGATCCTCGTCCGGTGCGTGCATCAGAAGGCCCCCCGGACGCCCTTCCAGAGCATCTCCGCGGCCAGGACCACCGCCACGCTGGTGAAGAGGACCCGCAGCGGCCGGACCGGCGCGCGGGAAAGGATGCGCGCCCCAACCAGCGCGCCCGCGAGCACCCCCAGCACGACGGGGAGCGCGAGCACCGGGTCGATCCAGCCGCGCGACAGGTAGACGCCGGCGCTGGCCGCCGCGGTGACCCCGATCATGAAGTTGCTCGTCGTCGTCGAGACCTTGAACGGGAGGTGCATCGCGCGGTCCATGGCCAGCACCTTCACGACGCCCGAGCCGATCCCGAGGAGGGCGGAGAGGGCGCCGGCGACGAACATGAGCGCCGCGCCGAGGCCGACGTTCCGCACCTCGTAGTGCCGGTGCCCCGCTGGCGTCGGGTACCACGACGGGAGCCGGAGCCGCCGCGCGAGCGGGCTCGAGGCGGCGGCGAGGCGCTCCGTGCGCTGCTGCAGCGACTGGAACGCGGTGAACAGGAGCACGAGCCCGAAGACGACCGCGATCACGTTGGGCGAGAGGACCCCCGAGGCGTACGCGCCGAGGAGCGCGCCGGTGACCGTCCCCACCTCGAGCAGCATCCCGATGCGCACGTTGGAGTAGCCCTCGCGCACGTAGGCCGCCGCGGCGCCCGAGCTCGTCGCGATCACCGAGACGAGCGACGTGCCCACCGCGTAGCGCAGGTCCACGCCGAAGCCCAGCGTGAGGAGCGGGACGATCACGATCCCGCCGCCCAGGCCCGTGAGCGAGCCGAGGAGGCCGGCGAGGAAGGCACCGCAGCCGACGAGGAGGGTGAAGGCTAGGATCGTCATCGCGGGGACCCTGCGATGGTCGCGGCGCCGAGCGCGGCGAAGAAGCCCCAGATCGCCTCGGCGCCGTCCAGCGCGTCGCTCGCGGGCCCGCCGATCCACGAGGGCAGCACGCGCGGGCCGCCGGGCCACGCATGCCCGAGGTCGTGCACGAGGCGGAACTCGACGGGCACCCCGCCCGCGCAGCCGGGGGACCGCTCCACGAGCCAGCGTGCGTGCTCCTCGACCGCGGGCGCCCCGGGACAGCCGGCGAGCGCCCGCCACCGGTCGAACGAGCGCCGCGCCGGCGGGGCCGTGGTCCGCCGGCCCCAGGGCGTCGTGATCGGGCCGCCGGCGACCGGGTTGAGCGGGTCGCTGCCCCCCATGATCACCAGCGCCGGCAGCACGCGCGCCGGCGCCGGCGCCTCGAGCCAGAGGTGCCCCGCCACCGGCGCGATCGCCGCCAGGTCCGCGGCGAGCTCGACGCCCAGCCGCCACGCCAGGCTCGCCCCGTTCGAGAAGCCGGTCACGAAACGGCGCCCGGGGTCGAGGGGCATCCTCCGGCCGAGCTCGTCGAGCAGCGCCCGCGTGAACGCCACGTCGTCCGCGGCGCGCACCGCATGCCCCCGTCCCGACCCGTCGTTCCACGCCTGTGGGTTCGTCCGGAACTCCGGGGCCCGCGACGGGTCGGCCGGCGTGCCCTCGGGGAAGGCGACCACGAAGCCGTGCCGGCCTGCCGCCGCACACCACCCCGTCGTCTCCGCGGCGAACTGCGCCGTGCTGCCCGCCCCGTGAAACATCAGGACGAGCGGCGCCGGCTCGGGACCCGCGGACGACGGCCGGCGGACGAGGGCCCTGCGCTCGGCATCCCCGACCGGCACCCGAACCTCCTCGAGGGGTACCGCGCTCACGCCCCGTTCACCGCGGCCGCGCCGGCGTGGTACGTTCCGCAGGGGATCGCAGCGGTCACTGGACGACCGTGAAGGTCACCGTGTCCGTCGCCACGTAGGGAATCGGGAAGTGGAGCCCATCCGCGAGCCGGAGGATGAGCCGGTGGCGCCCGGGGGCGAGCGAGGTGACCGTGTAGGTCGAGTCGCCGGTGCCGAGGTGGACGATCTGCTCCGTGCGCGACACCGCCTGGTCCTCGGGCGTCAGGTCGGCGTCGAAGAAGAGGTGGTGATGCCCCTTGCCCGGCTCGCGGTACCCGGTGGACGGCGCGACCTCGACGCCGATGGCCGAGACCCGCACCACGAACGGCACGCGGACCGTGGCGCCCCTCGCCGGCGCGAGGATGCGCACGCGCGCCGAGGGAGCCGGCGCCGGTGGCTTGGACGGGGCGCAGCCGACGGCAAGCGCGGCGGCGAGGAGAGCCGGTACGATGGAGCCCGAACGCATGGATCAGCCTCGTGAGCGAGTCGTGGATGGGGTGGGGCCGCGCGTGCCGCCCCTGCGTGGAACGGTACATGCTCCGGGCGCGCGACACTACCCGCGGCGCGGCCTCGCGGCCCTGGCGCTCCTGCTCGCCGCCTGCGGCGGCACGCCACCCGTGACCCGGGCCCCGACCGCCGCCGAGGTCACGGCCCTCCTCGCGAAGGGCCCGGGCAGCAATGTCGCCGTGACGCGGCCGGGCGCCGCAGACCCCGTGCTCCGCCCCCGCGTCCTCCCGGCCCCGAGGGCGGTCGTGGCGCGCGCGCTCGAGGGCGTGATCGGCGCCATGCCCCGCTGGCGCGTCGCCGGCCGGAACGACGACGTCCTCTGGGCCACTCGGCGCACGCGCCTGTTCCGGTTCGTGGACGACGTCTACATCCTCCTCACCGAGCAGGACGGTCAGACGCTGGTCGAGGTGCGGAGCGCCTCGCGCGTCGGCCGGAGCGACCTTGGCCAGAACCGGCGGAACATCGCCGAGCTCTGGCGCGGCATCGAGCGGTTCCTCGCCCTGCACCACCCGCCGATCCCGGGCGCGGAGCCGCGGGCCGTCAGCTGATCCCCGGCCTGCCGTGACGCTCCTCCGCCTCACCGACGCCGGCCTCTACTGCGAGGCCGGCGGCTTCCACGTGGACCCGTGGCGTCCGGTGGATCGCGCGGTCGTGACCCACGCGCACGCCGACCACCTCGCCCGCGGCTGCCGCCACTACCTCACCAGCGTCCCCGGCGCCGCGCTCGCGCGCCAGCGGCTCGAGCCGGGCGCGTCGGTCGAGCCCCTCCTTTGGGGCGAGCGTCGCCTGGTCAACGGGGTGCAGCTCTCCCTGCACCCCGCCGGTCACATCCTCGGCTCGGCACAGGTGCGCGTGGAGCATCAGGGCGAGGTGTGGGTCGTCTCCGGCGACTACAAGACCGAGCCCGACCCGACCTGCGACCCGTGGGAGCCGGTGCGGTGCCACACCTTCGTCACCGAGTCCACCTTCGGACTGCCGGTGTACCGATGGCCCCGCGCGCACGAGGTCGTCGCGGAGCTGCACGCCTGGTGGCGCGGGAACCAGGCGGAGGGCCGGCCCAGCCTCCTCCTCGGCTACGCGCTCGGCAAGGCCCAGCGGCTCCTCGCCGCGCTCGACCCCGCCGCGGGGCCGATCCTCGCGCACGGCGCGGTGGAGACGATGGCGGCGCTCTACCGCGCCGCGGGCGTGCCGCTCCCCGCGACCGCCCCCGCCACGATGGACCGGCGCGACGACGGCTGGCGCCGCGCGCTCGTGCTCGCCCCCCCGGGCGCGGAGGCCACGCCGTGGGCCCGCCGCTTCGGCGAGGCCTCCGTCGCGATGGCCTCGGGCTGGATGCAGGTACGCGGCATGCGCCGCCGGCGCGGGCTCGACCGCGGGTTCGTGCTCTCGGACCACGCCGACTGGCCCGGCCTCCTCGCCGCCATCGCGGCGACGGGGGCGTCGCGCGTCTGGGTCACGCACGGCTTCACCGGCACCCTGGTGCGCTGGCTGCGCGAGCGCGGCCTCGAGGCGGAGGCGCTCGCCACGCGCTACGAGGGCGAGCGTCCCGACGACCGCGCCGGCGCCGACGAGCCGGGGCCCGCGGCATGAGGGCGTTCGCCACGCTCTACGAGGCCCTCGACCGCACCACCGCCACGTCGGCCAAGGTGGCGGCCCTCGCGGAGTACTTCCGCGCGGCCCCGGCAGCCGACGCCGCGTGGGCGCTTGCGTTCCTCCTCGGCCGGCGACCGCGCCGGGCGGTGCGCGCCCCGGACCTGCGCCGGTGGGCCGCCGAGGCCGCCGGCATACCCGAATGGCTCTTCGAGGAGAGCTACCAGCACGTCGGCGACCTGGCCGAAACCATCGCCCTGCTCATGCCCGCCGTGGACGCCACCGACGAGGCGCCCCTCGCGGAGTGGGTCGAGCGGCACCTCCTCCCGCTCGCCGGCCAGGCGCCGGATGCGCAGCGGGAAGCGCTCCGCGAGGCGTGGCGACGGCTCGGTGGCAGTGCGCGGTTCGTCTTCCTCAAGCTCATCACGGGGGCGTTCCGCGTCGGCGTGTCGGAAGGACTCGTGCTGCGCGCGCTGGCCGGGGTGTCGGGGCTCGCCGAGGAGGTGCTTGCGCACCGGCTCATGGGCCGATGGGAGCCGACCCCCGAGTTCTACCGGCGGCTCCTCGCCGCCGACACGAGCGACGCCGACCGGAGCCGGCCCTACCCCTTCTTCCTCGCCTATCCCCTCGAGCAGCCGCCAGAGGCACTCGGCGCGCGCGCGGCGTGGGTGGCGGAGTGGAAGTGGGACGGCATCCGCGCCCAGCTCGTGCGGCGCGCGGGCGGGACGTGGGTCTGGTCGCGTGGCGAGGAGCTGCTCGCCGGGCGGTTTCCCGAGGTGGAGGCGACCGCGGCCTTCCTCCCCGACGGTACCGTCGTGGACGGCGAGCTGCTCCCCTGGCGCGACGGCATGCCCCTCCCCTTCGGCGCCCTGCAGCGGCGCATCGGGCGGAAGACGCTGACGCGGCGGGTGCTCGACGAGGTGCCCGTCGTGCTCGTCGCCTACGACCTGCTCGAGCACGGCGGAACGGACGTGCGCGACTGGCCGCTCGCCCGCCGCCGCGCGGCACTCGAGGCGCTCGTCGCGGCCCTCCCCGCGGGCGCCGCGCTGCGGCTCTCCGAGCCGGTGGCGGCCGAGGGCTGGGCCGCGCTCGCGCGGGAGCGCGAGTCGGCGCGCGGCCGCGGGGCGGAGGGGCTGATGCTCAAGCGGGCCGACGCCCCGTACGGCGTCGGACGGCGCCGCGGCGACTGGTGGAAGTGGAAGGTGGACCCGTTCGAGGTGGACGCCGTCCTCGTCGCGGCGCAGCCGGGCCACGGTCGCCGCGCGGGCCTCTACACCGACTATACCTTCGCCGTCTGGTCGGGCGATGCGCTCGTCACGATCGCGAAGGCGTATTCCGGGCTCACGGACGCCGAGATCCGCGAGGTGGACCAGTTCGTAAGGAGCCACACCCTCGAGCGGTTCGGGCCCGTGCGCTCGGTCGAGCCCTCGCTCGTCTTCCAGCTCGCGTTCGAGGGCATCCAGCGCTCGCCCCGCCACAAGGCAGGACTCGCGGTGCGCTTCCCCCGCATCGTGCGCTGGCGGCGCGACAAGCCGCCACACGAGGCCGACCGCCTCGAGCGCCTGGTCGCGCTCCTGCCACCCTGAGTCGGCGTGCGCAACAACTCGGTCACCCGTGTTGTGGTCGGGTCGCAACGGAATCCCGCTCGATCGTGCGCGCCGAACCCTTGGCGCCGCGGCCCGCCCGTGCGGATGTCCCGCACGAACCCCGACATCCCTTTGTAAGCGATTCATTGCCATCGAGTTAACCAGGGACCTTGGTACCGGCTTCAGGACGCCGTGTGCCCTGGCCGTCCAGATTCCAGCCGCCCGATTTCGGCACGCTCCGTGCTCCTACGGATGGCATCAGCAAGTACTGCAACTGCTTGCATCCGCCAATCCCGGCCACGGAGTCCCGCGTGAAGCTGCTTCGGTCCGCCGTCCTCACCCTCGCCTTGGGCGCCCTCGCGCTGCCGGTCGCGGCGCAGCAGGACTTCAAGATCACGAACCCCGGCAGCACCGTCGCGAACGGGGTCTACGTCGGTCCCTACAAGGGCGTGCTCGGCAGCGGTCCCGGCGCGCCGACGATCGACGTGACCTGCGTGGACTACCTGAACGACGCCTACGTCGGCCTCACCTACAAGGTGAACACGACGAACCTGGCCGACGGGACCAACCTGGCGAGCACGCGCTTCGGGGGCGCCTTCTCCGACGCGCTCCTCCGCTACCGCCAGGCCGCCTGGCTCTCGATGCAGTTCCCGAACGCCGCGGCGCTGGGCTGGACCACCGCCCAGGTCCACGCGACGATCTGGAGCGTCTTCACCCCGACGGCGCAGCTCGGCAGCTTCTCGAGCTACGTCATCAGCGGCTGGCAGGACAAGTTCAACGCCTGGTACAACAGCGCGGCCGGCCAGTCGATGAACTGGGCCAGCGTGCTCGTCATCACCGACGTGAACAAGGTCTACCCGACGGGCGGCTACCAGGAGTTCATCACGGTCACCCCCGAGCCGGCGACGATCCTCCTCCTCGGCACCGGCATCCTGCTCCTCATGGTGTTCATGCGGGTCCGGGGGGCGGGGGCCTGACGATGAGCTCCCTCGCGGCGGGGCCCTCCGGGGCCCCGCTTCGTCGTCTGGCCGCGCCCTGCTACGCGATCGGCCTCCTGCTCGTCGTGTCGCCGGCGCTCGACTACGTCACCAGCATCTACCCGTTCCTGCCCGGCGAGGCGAAGTGGCGCTTCGCCTCGCTCACGCTCCTCTCCGGCTTCCTGCTCACGCCGCTGCTCGGCCTGGCGCTCATCCTGCTCGCGGCGGGCCTGCTGCAGCACCGCGGCGCCCTCCGCGTGACCGGCGTGCTGGCGATCGTGCTCGCGCTCGCCGTGCTGGCCGTCTCGGGGCTGCTCGCCCTGGACGTCGTCGAACTCCGCGCCACCTCCCCCGCGGAAATGCGCACGGCGATCGCGCTCTCGGGGCTGCGCGGCCTCGCCAAGAACGTGCTCGCCGCCGCCGTGCTGTTCTGGGCCGGCGTCGCATCCCTGCGCGCCGCGGGTGTCGCTGCGAGCAGCCGCCAGAAGCAGGAGCGGCTCGAGCCGATCGTGGGCCGGGCCTAGCCACCACGCCCGCCGGACGAATGCCACGGGCCGCCCTGTTGGGCGGCCCGTTTCGCATCGGTGGACCGGCCCGCCGGGACCTCCGGGAACGTGCCCGCGGCCCGCCGGTATGTTTCCCCCCATGGACACACCACGCCGTCCCCGGCTCGCCCTCGAGCGGGAGCTCGCCGAGGCGCGCCGTCGCCTCCGGGCGGAGCGGGCGGCGCGCGGCGAGTCGAGCGTGCCGGCCGAGGCGGACGCCGAGCCCTCGGTCGGGGACGGCCGCCGCAACGGCGCCCGCCGCCGCCACGACCGCCGGGCTGCTCCCCGGGAACGGCGCGCCTCGGGCCCGCCCCTCCCGCTCCCCCCCGACGCGACGCCCGAGGCCGCGCTGGACGCGTGGTTCGCGGCGCGCGGGTGGACCGCCTTCCCCTTCCAGCGCGAGGTCTGGGACGCCTTCGAAGCCGGCGAGTGCGGGCTCGTGCACGCAGCCACCGGGACGGGCAAGACGTACGCGGCCTGGCTCGGGCCAGTGCGGGAGTGGCTGCGCGAGCACCCGGCCGGGCGGGAGCGCCCCCGACGCCGCGCGCTCGCCGCCCCCCTGCGGGTGCTGTGGATCACGCCGCTCCGCGCGCTCGCCGCCGACACCGCCGAGGCGCTCCGCGCGCCCGTCGAGGCGCTGGCACTCCCCTGGACCGTCGAAACCCGCACCGGCGACACGCCGGCCTCCACGCGCCAGCGGCAGCGCGAGCGGCTCCCCACCGCGCTCGTCACCACCCCCGAGAGCCTCTCGCTCCTGCTCACGCGACCCGATCGCGCCGAGCTCTTCGCCGACCTCCGCGCGGTCGTGGTGGACGAGTGGCACGAGCTCATGGCATCGAAGCGCGGGGTGCAGGCGGAGCTCTGCCTGGCGCGGCTCCGCCGCTACGCCCCCGGGCTCCGGCTCTGGGGACTCTCCGCCACGCTCGGCAACCTCGACGAGGCGATGGTCACGCTGCTGGGTCGAGATGCCGAGGGGAGACCGCGACCGGGGCGCCTCGTGCAGGGGCTCGTGCCGAAGGCGCTGGCCGTGGACGCGCTCATTCCGGAGACGATCGAGAAGTTCCCGTGGGCGGGGCACCTGAACGTGCGCCTCCTGCCGCGCGTTATCGAGGCGGTGGAGGAGGGCCGGACGGCGCTCGTCTTCACGAACACGCGCTCGCAGTGCGAGCTCTGGTTCCAGGCGCTGCTCGATGCGCGGCCGGACTGGGCCGGCGTCCTCGCGCTGCACCACGGCTCCCTCGAGCGCCGCGCCCGCGACGCCGTCGAGGCCGGGCTCCGGAGCGGGGCGCTCCGCTGCGTCGTCTGCACCTCGAGCCTCGACCTCGGCGTGGACTTCACCCCGGTGGACCGGGTGCTGCAGGTCGGGAGCCCCAAGGGCGTCGCCCGCCTCGTCCAGCGCGCCGGCCGCTCGGGGCACCAGCCCGGCGCGGTGAGCCGCGTGACCTGCGTGCCCACCCACGCCTTCGAGCTCCTCGAGGTCGCCGCGGCGCGCGACGCGCTCGCGGCGCGGGCCATCGAGGCGCGGCACCCGCGCGAGCGGCCGCTCGACCTCCTCGCCCAGCATGCCGGCACGCTCGCCCTGGGCGGCGGCGTCACCCGCGAGGAGCTCCTCGCCGAGGCGCGCGCGACCCACGCCTACCGGGACCTCACCGAGGCGGAACTCGACTGGGTGCTCGACTTCGCGGCGCGCGGCGGCGAGGCGCTCCGCGCCTACCCGGAGTACGCCCGCCTGCGCGAGCGGGAGGGGGTGTTCACGGTGGCCGACCGGATGATCGCGCTCCGGCACCGCCTCTCGATCGGCACCATCGTGAGCGACACGGCCCTCAAGGTCCGCTACCTGACCGGCGGCACCCTCGGCACGGTGGAGGAGGGCTTCATCGCGCGGATGCGCGCCGGGGACCGGTTCATCTTCGCCGGGAAGCCCCTCGAGTTCGTGCGCGTGCGCGACATGACCGCCTGGGTGCGGAAGGCGAAGAGCCCGAAGGGCGCGGTGCCGCGCTGGCAGGGGACACGGATGCCGCTCTCGACCGAGCTCGCGGCGGCGCTCCGCGGCCGGCTGGAGCAGGCACGCGTGGGGCGGTTCGAGGGGCCCGAGATGGCGGCGGTACGCCCGGTGCTGGAGCTCCAGGCCCTGGTGTCGCGCATCCCCGCGCCCGACGAGCTGCTCGTCGAGCGGGTCGAGACGGGCGAGGGCCACCACCTGTTCATCTTCCCCTTCGAGGGGCGCCTCGTGCACGAGGGGCTGTCGGCGCTCTTCGCCTACCGTCTCGCGCAGCTCCGGCCGATCTCCTTCACCTTCGCGAGCAACGACTACGGCTTCGAGCTCCTGTCGCCCGAACGGGCGCCGCTCGAGGAGGCGCTCGAGGCCGGCCTCCTCGCGCGGGAACACCTGCTGCACGACATCCTGGCCTCGCTCAACGCGGCGGAGCTGGCGCGCCGCCAGTTCCGCGAGGTGGCGCGCGTCGCCGGGCTCGTCTTCCAGGGCTATCCGGGGCGCGACAGGTCGGTGAAGCAGCTGCAGGCCTCGGCGGCGCTCCTCTACGACGTCTTCAGCCGCTACGACCCCGACAACCTGCTGCTGCGCCAGGCGCAGCGCGAGGTGCTGGAGCGCCAGCTCGAGCACACGCGGCTCGGGCGTGCCCTCGAGCGGATGGCCGCGGGCCGCGTCACGATCGCGGAGCTCGAGCGCCCCTCGCCGCTCTCGTTCCCCATCCTCGTGGACCGCACGCGCGAGCAGGTGACGACCGAGAAGCTCGAGGACCGCGTCCGGCGGATGACCGCCGCGTACGAGCGCGCGGCGGCGCGGCGGGGCGAGTGACGCCGGCGTGGCACGCCGGGGCCCGGCCGTTCGCTAGATTGGCCGCGTGACCACCGACCCCGTCCTCGAGCTCGCCGGCACCGAGGTGGCGCTCCTCGCCGAGCGCGCCCTCTGGTGGCCCGCCCGCCGCACCCTCGTGGTGGCCGACCTCCACTGGGGCAAGGGCGCCACCTTCCGCGCCGCCGGCATCCCGGTGCCGCACGGGTCCACGGCGGACGACCTCGCGCGGCTCACGCGTGCGCTCGACCGGACCGGCGCCACCCGCCTCGTCATCCTCGGCGACCTCTTCCACGCCCGCGCCGGCCGCGAGGCGGCCGCGACGCTGGCGCCGCTCCGGCGCTGGCGCGAGCGGCACGCCTCGGTCGAGCTGCTCCTGGTCCGGGGCAACCACGACCGGCACGCAGGCGACCCGCCCGCCGACCTCGGCATCGCCTGCGCCGACGCGCCCGTCCGTGATGCACCGTTCGTCCATCGCCACCACCCCGAGCCCGACCCCACGGGCTACGTGCTCTCGGGCCACCTGCATCCCGCCGCGCGCCTCGTCGGCCCCGGTCGCCTGCGGGAGCGGCTCCCCGCCTTCGTGATCGGGCCGAGGGCGGCGATCCTCCCCGCGTTCGGGAGCTTCACCGGCGGCGCCGAGCCCGAGCTGGGCGAGGGCGACCGGCTGTGGGTCTGTGCCGGCCAGCTGGTGCTGCCGGTGCCGGCGTGAGGCCAGAACGGCCCGGCGCTCCCCGCAGGCCGGCGCGCCGGCGGCGCCGGGTGTGGGGCGGCGAACCCGCGCGCCGCCGCTGGGTACTTGAGGAAAGCGCCAGCTTGTGAATAGTTTCACAAGAATGAGCCACTCCTGCACCGCGGCACGGGACGCATGACCGACCTCTTCGCGGCGCGATCGCAGATGGCGATCTCGCTGGCCTTCCACATCGTCTTCGCCGTCATCGGGATCGGCATGCCGCTCCTGATGGTGGTGTCGGAGCTGCGCTGGCGGCAGACGAAGGACGCGCTCTACCTCGAGCTCACGAAGCGGTGGGCCAAGGGCACGGCGATCATGTTCGCGGTGGGCGCGGTGTCGGGGACGGTGCTCTCCTTCGAGCTCGGGCTCCTCTGGCCGCGCTTCATGGAGTTCGCCGGCCCGATCATCGGCATGCCCTTCTCGCTCGAGGGCTTCGCCTTCTTCACGGAGGCCATCTTCCTCGGGATCTACCTGTACGGGTGGGACCGCCTCTCGCCGAGGGCGCACCTCGTGGCGGGGGTGCTGGTCGCGGCGAGCGGGGCGGTGTCGGGGATCTTCGTCGTGATGGCGAACGGCTGGATGAACGCCCCGACGGGCTTCACCCTCGAGGGGGGCCGCATCACCGGCATCGACCCGGTGCGCGCGATGCTCAACCCCGCGGCGTTCACCCAGGCGCTCCACATGACGCTCGCCGCCTACGCCGCCACCGGCCTCGGCGTCGCCGGGATCCACGCCTGGATGCTGCTGCGCCGGCCGCAGAACGCCTTCCACCGCCGGGCGCTCGCGGTGGCGCTCCTCGTGGGCGCGCCCGCGGCGATCGTGCAGCCGGTCTCGGGCGACCTGAGCGCCAAGATGCTCGCCCGGCTCCAGCCCGCGAAGTTCGCGGCGATGGAGGCGCACTTCCACACGGAGCCCGGGGCGTCGCTCCTCATCGGCGGCTTCCCCGACGAGGCGACGATGACGGTGAAGGGCGCGATCCCGGTGCCGAAGCTCCTCTCCTTCCTCGCCCACGGCGACCCGGCCGCCGAGGTCCGCGGGCTCGACCGCATCCCGCGCGAGCTCTGGCCGCCGGTCGCGATCGTGCACGCCGCGTTCGACCTGATGGTGGGCCTCGGCACCTTCATGCTGCTCGTGTCGCTCTGGGCCGCGGTGTGCGCGTTCCGGCGGCAGGACCTCGCCGGCCGGCGCTGGCTCATGCGGGCACTCGCCCTCGCCGCACCGATGGGCTTCGTCGCGATCGAGGCGGGATGGGTGGTGACCGAGGTGGGACGCCAGCCGTGGATCATCCAGGGGGTGCTCCGGACGGCGGAGGCGGTGACGCCGATGCCGGGGCTCGTCGTGCCGCTCACCTTCTTCACGCTGCTCTACGTGGCGCTCGCCGTCGCCGTGGTCTGGCTCCTCTACCGGCAGATCGTGCGGAGCCCCGACGTGGACGAGTGGCAGCGGACCTACGTGCCGCCGGTGCTGCAGGGTGCCTGAGCTCACGCCGGCCTTCCTCGTCGCCGCCGCCATCCTGGCGGCGCTCACCGCCTACGTGCTGATGGCGGGCGCCGACTTCGGCGGCGGCGTCTGGGACCTCCTCGCGACCGGCCCGCGCCGCGCCCGGCAGCGCGCCCTCATCGCCGACGCGATCGGCCCCATCTGGGAGGCGAACCACGTCTGGCTCATCCTGGTCGTGGTGCTGCTCTTCGTCTGCTTCCCGGCGGCGTTCGCCCGCCTCTCCATCACGCTCCACGTCCCGCTCACCCTCATGCTGGTCGGGATCGTGCTCCGCGGCTCCGCCTTCACCTTCCGGAGCTACGACAGCCAGCGCGACGACGTCCAGCGCCGCTGGGGGCTCCTGTTCTCGTGGGCGAGCCTCGTGACGCCCGTGCTGCTGGGCGTCGCGGCCGGGACGGCGGCGGCCGGGCGGATTCCCGCGGCCCCGGCGGCGTCGTTCACCGCGGGCTACGTGACGCCGTGGCTCCAGCCCTTCCCCTTCGCGATCGGCGCGCTCACGCTCGCGCTCTTCGCCTTCCTCGCGGCGGTGTACCTCACCGTCGAGGCGCGCGACCCCGCGCTGCAGGAGGACTTCCGCCGCCGCGCCCTCGCCGCGCAGGTGGCGCTGTTCCTCGCCGCGATGGTGACGCTCGCGCTGGCACGGGCGGGGGCGCCGCACGTCTGGGAAGGGCTCGTCGCCAGCCGCTGGTCCCCCGGCTACCACGCCGCGGTGGCGCTGCCGGCCGTCACCGCCTTCGCCGCGCTCCTGCGGCGGCGCTACCGGCTCGCGCGGCTCGCCGCCCCGGTGCAGGCGACGCTCATCCTCTGGGGCTGGGGCTTCGTGCAGTATCCCTACCTGCTCCCGCCCGACCTCACGATCGAGGGCGCCGCCGCGCCCGCCGCGACGCTCGAGCTCATCCTCGCCGCGCTCGCGCTGGGCTTCGTCGTGCTCGTGCCCTCGCTCGCCTACCTGTTCCGGATCTTCAAGGGCCGGGACGCGCGGCCGACGCACTGACCCGCCGGCGCCGCCCGCCGGACGGTCAGCGGGCGCCGCCCTCGCGCGTGAAGAGGATGAAGTCGGTGGGGACGGGATCGGCGCCGGCCTCGCGGAGGAGGAGTGCCACCTGGCCGCGGTGGTAGGCGCCGTGGAGCGCCACCTGCAGCAGGATCTCCTCGACCGTGGACTGGAAGGCGGTGCCCGCCGAGTTCCGGTAGCTCACCAGGCGCGCGGCCCCCGCGGCGTCGAGCCCGGCCGCCAGCTGCGCAAGCGCCGCATGCGTCTCCTCGGCGAGCGCGGCGGCGGCGTGGAGGGAGAGGGTGGGCCAGGGCGGGAGCCGGGGCGCCTCGTCGTGGAGGCGGGCGACCCAGACGTGCTCGGCGCCGACCACGTGTGCGTAGAGCTCGAGTGCGCGCGGGGGCGCCGAGGTGGCGCCGCGCAGGGCGGCGAGGACGCGCTCGTCGGCCCAGCGCAGGTGGGCCACGAGACGGACGAGGTGTGCGCTCACGGAGTCCCCCCGGGTTCGTCGGCGCCTTCCCAGTGGAAGCGGTGGAGCAGCCGGTGGAGCACCGGCGCCAGGAGCGTCGCCGCCACGACGAGGAAGACGAGCCCCGCGTACAGCGCGTAGCAGCCCGCGAAGAACTTCCCCGCCGAAGTGCGGGGCACGTCCACCGGCCCCATCCCGCCCAGCAGCATCGCCGCGTTCAGGAACGCGTCGAGCCACGGCAGGCGCTCGAAGACGTGGTAGCCCGCCATGCCGAGCCCGAGGGAGACGCCCACCATCGCCGCGGCCACCCCGCCGTGCCGCAGCAGGCGGCGGTGGAAGGCCGCGCGACCGAGCGGCCGGAGGCCCCGCGCCTCGTAGTGGAAGAGCCGGCGCATCCCTGCGGCCTCAGCCCTCGGCCATCACCTGCCGGTAGTGCCGGTCCCACGCGGCGCTCACGCTCTCGCGCCGCGAGTAGGGGCCGGGCCGGTAGGCGCGGCTCCCGACCCCCTGCTGCGTGCGCTCGCAGAGATGCCAGTCCTCGCGGTTGGTGCGGTCCCAGAAGCGCACGCCGTCGTCGGGGTCGAACCCCGCCTCGCGCGAGCCGGGCTGGAAGAGGAACTCGCAGGTGACGAGCGTGCGATCGGGCGCCTGCGGGCGGAAGGTGTGCACCATGACGTAGTCGTGGTGCAGGCTCAGCAGCATGTTCGGGAAGATCGAGTAGTAGTACACGCGCTGCCGCTCCGCCTCGGGGAGGTCGCCCACCGGGAGCCCGCAGCTGGCGCCGCTCTCGGTGAGGCTCCCGCCCGGGCGCGTCACCTGCATGAAGCCGCCGAGGAACGGCCCGTCGGTGAGGTCGTTCTCCCCGCTCGTGGAGGGGGAGAGCCGCGCGAGGGCCGGGTGCGCCGGCGAGCAGTGGTAGCACTCGGAGTAGTTCTCGAAGAGGATCTTCCAGTTGGCGCGCACGTCGTACTCGATCCGGCGCGCCACGCGCAGCCCCTCGAGGCCCCACCGCGCGCTCCGCGCCATCACGGGCGCGAACCACTCGGCGAACGGCTCCGGGCGGTCGCCGAGGTGCACGAAGAGGAACCCGCCCCAGGTCGCGACCGCCGCCGCCTTGAGGCCGAACTGCCCGCGGTCGAACCCCTCGAACTCCTTCTGGTCCGGCACGCCGACGAGGCGGCCGTCGAGCGCGTAGGTCCACGCGTGGTAGGGGCACTGGATCGTCTCGCCCAGGGTGCCGCAGGGCTCCTCGCAGAGCCGCGTGCCGCGGTGGCGGCAGACGTTGAAGTGCGCGCGCACGGCACCGCCCCGGTCGCGGAGCAGCACGAGGCTCTCGCCCGCCACGTCCACGAGCACGTAGTCGCCGGGGTTCGCCACCTGCTCCTCGCGCCCGACGCAGACCCAGTGGGCGGCGAAGACGCGCTCGAGCTCCTCCGCGAAGTGCGCCGGGTCGGTGTACTCGCGCCGGGTGAGGGTGCGCTGGCCGTGGGTCGAGACGGCGGCCGTGCGGGTGAAGCTGGCCATAGGATGCTCCGGGTGGGGCCGGGTCTTGCCGGCGGCTGGTCCCAATGTAAGAATCCCGCCGACCCCCGAGAAGAGAGCGCGCCGCCCATGCCCGCCGGCCCGATCCGCACCGACCGCCTCACCCTCACGCCGTTCTCCGCCGAGGCGATCGACGCGCTCCTCGCGGGCGACGCGCTCCGGCTCTCGGCACTCACGAGCGCCGCCTTCCCGCAGCCGCTCGCCCCGCCGCCGCTCATGGAGGACGTCCTGCCGGACCTCCGCGACCGCCTGCGGCGCGACCCGTCGCAGGACGGGTGGTGGAGTTGGGTCGTGGTGCGGCGGGACACCGGGCAGGCGGTGGGTTCGGTCGGGCTCGGCGGTCCCCCGGACGCCGAGGGCGCCGTCATCATGGGCTACGCGACCTATCCCGGCCACGAGGGCCACGGCTTCGCCACCGAGGCGGCGGGGGGGCTCCTCGACTGGGCCCTCCGCCAGCCGGGCGTCCGGCGCGTCGCGGCCACGATCCCGCCCTGGAACGAGAAGTCGGTGCGCGTGGCGGAGAAGATCGGGATGCGCCGGGTCGGCGCCCTGTGGGACGAGGAGGTCGGCGACGTGCTCCTCTACGCCGCCGACCGCCACGACTGAGGGACGGGCCTAGCCCTCGCGCTCGAGCATCCGGCGGATCGGCGCCACGAGCGCGAACATCACGACGCTCGCCACGATCGCGAACGCCGTCACCGCCGTGAAGATCTGCGCGGGGCTGAACTTCTCGAGGAAGCCCACCACCCGCCCCGCGATCAGGTTCCCCATGGACGCGGCGAGGAACCAGACGCCCATCATCAGCCCCTTCACCCGGTCGGGCGCGAGCTTCGTCATCGAGCTGAGGCCCACCGGCGAGAGGCAGAGCTCGCCGATCGTGTGCAGGAGGTAGGTGAGCGTGAGCCACCCCGGGCTCACCTTCTCGCCCCCCGCCGCCGCCTGCGCCGCCCCCACCATCACCGCGAAGCCGAGCCCCACGAAGAGGAGCCCCACGGCGAACTTGGCCGGGCTCGACGGGTCGCGCTTGCCGAGGGCGAGCCAGATCCACGCGAACACCGGCGCGAGCGCGATGATCATCACCGCGTTCACCGACTGGAACCAGCTCGCCGGGAAGGTCCACCCGAAGACGCTGTTCCGCGTCTTCTCGTTGGCGAAGAGGTTGAGCGTGGACGCGGCCTGCTCGAACGCCGACCAGAAGATCGCGGCGCCCACGAAGAGGACGAGGATCACGACGAGCCGCTTGTACTCGTCCCGCGTCCACGTGCCGAAGAAGAAGAGCCAGACGAAGAACGCGACGACGATCAGGAAGTAGAGCCCGCTGAACGCGTTCGTCACCGTCTGCACGCTCAGCACCCCCTGCACCACGAGCGCCGCGACGGCGGCGACGACGGCGAGGAGCGCCCCCGCCCCGAGCCAGAGCTGCCGCCGGGCCGCCGCGCCCTCCGCCGAGGCGGGGGCCACGCTCGGGTGCATCCCGGCCTCCCCCAGGTGCTTCCACCCCAGCACGTACTGCACCAGCCCGAGGAACATGCCGAGCGCGCCCACGCCGAAGCCCCAGTGCCACGACGTCTCGGGCGTGATGCCCCAGCCCTGCAGCATCGCCTTGAAGCCGTCGCTCTGCGCGAGCCAGCCCACGATGAGCGGCGAGATGAAGGCGCCGAGGTTGATCCCCATGTAGAAGATCGAGAAGCCCGCGTCGCGCCGCACGTCCTCGCGCCCGTACAGCTCGCCGACGATGACGCTCACGTTCGGCTTGAGGAGGCCCACGCCGAGCACCATCAGGAGGAGGCCCGGGTAGAAGAAGGCCGTCCCCGGCACCGCGAGGCACCCCTGGCCGAGCATGATGAGGATGCCGCCGTACAGCACCGAGCGCCGGAGCCCGAGGATCCGGTCGGCGATCCAGCCCCCCGGCAGCGTGAGCATGTACACCAGCGCGACGTACGTCCCGTACACCGCGCCCGCCTTCGCGACGTCGAAGCCGAGGCCGCCGTTCGCCACCGACGCGGTCATGAACAGGATGAGGATGGCGCGCATGCCGTAGTAGGCGAAGCGCTCCCACATCTCGGTGAAGAAGAGCGTGGACAGGCCGCGCGGGTGGCCGAAGAAGGCCGTGTCCTGGGCGGTCGGGGGGGTCGAGGTCACCGGTGGTCTCCCGTCGGTGGGGTCACGAAGCGGCGCTCACTGCCCGGCGCGCTTCCGGAGGATGTCCTGCAGCACGACGCGGTCGATCTGCCCGTCCATGCGGACGCGGACGTCGTAGTTCTCCCAGTACATGAAGTCGCGGAGCGCCGCGAGGAAGGCCGGGGTGGCGCTCCCCTGCGGCGCGGCGAGCCAGTGCTGCGCCTGGCCCGCCGGCTCCCGGAGCAGGATCGGCTCGAGCTGCCGCACGATCGCCGGCGTGATCGGGACGAGGTCCGCCGGCTCGCTCGGGAAGAAGTGGAGCCGGTGGAGCGCGAGGAGCCGCTGGAGCTCCGCGATCGGCTGCGGCGCGTCGTAGACGCGGATGTCGATGAAGCGGTCGTTGGCGCCGAGGTAGCCCCCGCCCCGCCGCACGACGAGGAGCGCCGCCGACTGCATGCCGCGCTTGTCCCCGCCGCCCGCCTGCCCCGCCTCGAGCGCCGCCATCAGGCGGCTCGCGAGGTCGCCGGTCGCGCGCTGGTAGGCGTCGGCCATGTTCCGCACGGTCCGGTCGGAGACCATGATGTTCGCCTGCGCCGCGAAGCCGCGCCCCGCGATCACCGCCCCCTTCCCGCCCGCCACCTGGCACCCGCCGGCCGCGCGCTCGACCCGCACCGAGTCGCCCGCCGGCGCCGCGCCCGGCGCGCAGCCGACCCGCCCGCCGGCCCAGTCGAAGGTGCGCGTCCCGGTGAAGCTCGCCGCGTTCCCGCGCGCGTCCACGATCCCCACCTGGCGGTCGGCGAGCATCGTGTCGGTGCGCATCACGATGCGGAGCGCCTCCTCCGCCGACGCGCCGAGGCCCAGGAGCTCGAGCCCGCGCTCGCCGTAGGCCGTGTTCCCGAGGCTCTGTGTCGCGACCGCGCCCACGCCCGCCTTCGCCCACGGGACGATGCCGCCCACGTTCGGGAACTTGGACTGCACCGCGACGCCGAGGTCGCCGGTCACCGAGTCCCACGCGACGATGCTGTAGGTGTGGGCGAGCTTCTCGAAGTGCGCGGGGGGAGCGATCGGCTGCTGCTGGGCAACGACGGGGGGAACGAACGCCGCGGCGGCGAGGGCGAGGGCCGCGTGGGGGAGGCGCCGCACGGGGCGGCGGAGTCGTCGCTGGGGCATGGTCGTGGGTTCGGGTCCGTGACGGGGCCGGTCAGTCCCGGCCGAGCTTCTTCTTGAGCGCGGCGAGCTGGGCCTCGACCGCCGCCTGCCGGGCCGCCGCGTCGGCCTCGGCGCGGAGCAGGTCGTCGGCCGCGTCCGTGCCCGGGCGGGCCCCGCCCGCCGCCTCGAGGTCGCGCCACGCCGCCTCGAGCGACCGGTCGGCCTGGGCCGCGGGCCGCGCGCGGAGCTGCGCCGTCATCTCCGCCACCTCGCGCTCGGCGAGCGCCAGTTCCTCCCGCTGCGCCGCCAGCTTCCGGTCGAGCACCCCGGCGCGCTCGCGGTGCCGCTCCGCGAAGCGCTGGGCGACGGTCACCGTCTCCTCGTCGCCGATCTCCGCGGCGAGCCGCCCGCGCCGCTCGGCGTCCGCCAGGTGCCCGCGCTCCTGCGCGAGCTCCCGCTCCGTCGCCGCCACCCCGTCGCGCAGCCGGCCGAGCCCGACCTTCGCCTCGACCACGGCCTCGTGCAGCAGGGCGCCGCGGGCGCGGGCATCGGCGGGCGGGGTGTGCTCGGCGAAGAGGCGGTCGAGGCGCGCCTTGAGGCTCTCGAACATGCGGAGGGCCGCGGGTGGCTGAGGGAACCGCGAAGAGTACGCCCCGCGGCGGCACCGGGTCAAGCGAGCCGGCGCCCCGGCGCACGCCGCGGCGCCGCTATCTTGCGGGCGATGCCCCGTGCCCTCCGCCCCCTCCTCGCGCTCGGCGCCGCGCTCCTCGCCGCGCCGGCCCCCGCGCCCGCGCAGCAGCGCGTGCCGCGCGCCCTCGGCTTCCAGCTCGGCTACTCGCGCGCGAGCTTCGTGGGGTTGCCCGCCCCGGGGCCCGGCGAGGTCGCCCTCGAGGGCCGGCAGAGCGCCTTCGTGGGCGCCTGGTACCGGCTGCGCCTGGCGCCGTGGGTCGCGGTGCAGCCGGAGCTCAACTTCGTGATCAAGGGCGGCCAGACCCCCTTCACCACCGCGGCCGACACCGTCGCGCGCGCCGCGCTCGAGCTCGGCTACCTCGAGCTCCCCGTGCTCGTGCGCCTCGCCCCGCCGCGCCGTGCGCGGGGGCTGCGGCCCGTCCTCTTCGGGGGCGCGGGCGTCGGCCTCCGTGCCGGCTGCAGCCTCCGCCTCGAGTCGAGCACCAGCGTGAGCGCCGTGGAATGCGCCGACGCGGGCCTGCCGGTCCGCCGCGCCGAGTTCACCTGGGTCGCCGGCGGCGGGGTCACGCTCTACCGCAGCGGCTTCGCGCTCGGGCTCGAGGGACGCATCGCGCAGGGGATGCGCGGGCTCACCGCGGGCAGCCCGGTGAAGAACCGCATCATCGCCGTCCTGCTGGTCGCCTCGCTCTGACGCGGCCCGCCGGGCGTTAGCTTTCCGCCGAGCGACCCGCTCCCGACCTTCACGCGCCGAGCGACCCGACCATGCGACGCCTCGTCCTCCCGACGCTCCTCGCCCTCGCCGCCTGCGGCCGCGGCGCGCCGGCCCGTACCTCGAACCCCACCTGCGGCATCGTCGCCATCGCCGGCGCGGCGCGGCTCCTCGAGCAGTTCACCATCCCGCAGCAGACGCTCTCGCAGCCCCCGGCGCGGCTCCCCGAGCGCACCGTGGCGCGCGTCGCGGCCGGCCCGGCGTTCCCGGCGCTCGTCGGCCGGGCCGATTCGGGCCTCGTGATCGGCGTCGAGGGCGCGCTGCCCGCCACCCTCGCCCCGAAGTTCGGGGTCCTCGTCGTCCAGAAGGGCGGCGCGGTGCAGGGCGTGATGCTCTTCGAGACCGATCCCATCGAGGCCGCGCCGAAGCTCGGCGTGGTGAATGCCGGCCGCCTCACCCTCCCGCTCCTCGGCATCGAGCTCGAGATGGGCGCCGTGCAGGACCCCGCCTGCCCGCTCTTCCCCGACTCGCTCCGCCAGCCGTGACGCCGCCGCGCATCGCGGTGAGCGGCCTGCGGCGCGAGGTGCAGGGCGCCGAGCGCACCGGCGTCAACGCGGGCTACGTGCACGCGGTGCGCGCCGCCGGCGCACTCCCCGTCATCCTCTCGCCGCTCGTCGGCGCCGAGCACGCCGCCCTCGCCCTCGAGGGGATGGACGGCCTCCTCCTCACCGGCGGCGAGGACCTCGATCCCGCCTGGTACGGCGCGGTGCCCTCCCCGCGGCTCGGGCGCGTGGACCGGCTGCGCGACCGCTTCGAGCTCGCCCTCTTCGCCGCCGCGCGCCAGCGGGGCCTGCCGGTGCTCGGCATCTGCCGCGGGCTCCAGCTCGTGAACGTGGCGCTGGGCGGCACCCTCTGGCAGGACCTCCCGACCGAGCGCCCCACGCACGTGGCCCACGACCCGCCCGCCGCGCGCGACGCCCGCACGCACGCGGTGCGCCTCGCGGCCGGGAGTGCGGCGGCCGCCGCCGTCGGCGCGACCGCCCTCACGGTGAACTCGTTCCACCACCAGGCGGTGCGCGACCTCGCCGCCGGCCTCCGCCCCACGGGCTGGGCCGACGACGGCGTCATCGAGGCGTTCGAGGGGGAGGACGGCGCGGGCTGGCTCCTCGCCGTGCAGTGGCACCCGGAGGAGATGCATGCCGACCCGGCCGCGCCGGATCGCGGGCTCTTCTCGGCGCTCGTCGAGGCGGCCGCCGCCGCCCCGCGCGCCTAGGCCTCGTGGCCCCCGCCGGCCTCGAGCGCGCGCGCGATCCGGTCGGGCGTGCAGTGGTGCGGGAAGAAGACCTGGTCGCTCAGCCCGTTGAGCGCGGTCCGGAGCGCGCGGAAGCGCTCGGACGCCGAGCGGAAGATGCCGTCGAGCCCGTACTGGTCCGCGAGCGCATGGTCCGACGCGAGGCCGAAGCCCCGCCGCCCCAGCGCCTCGTAGTAGCTCACGTCGGGGCCGCCGCGCCGGAGCCGCCGCGCGGCGATGTAGTCGGGGAACACCCCCGCGAGCCAGAGCGCGTAGTTGCCGAGGTGCGCGAGCACCTTGAAGCGGCGGTCGCCGGTGGTGCGCTCGAGGTCGCCGAGCAGGTCCACGAAGTACTCGTGCGTGGCATCGTCGTTCCAGTCCACCCGCCACGCGCGGTCCCGCTGCCCGAAGGCCAGCAGCACCGCCGCGACGTAGTCGGCGAGGTCGCGGTCGTCCACGCCCGAGCGCCGGAGCGCGTGGCGGACGAGCACGTAGAAGAGCAGGTGATCCGACGGGACGAGCAGGGTGCGGACCGCGAGCAGCCGCTCGAGCAGCTCCGGCGCGTCGAGGAGCGCGTCGGGGCCCTCCTGCTGCAGGCGCCGCTCGAGCGCCCGGCGCTTCGGCGCCGAGCCGCGGCTCAGGAGCAGGATCACGAGCTGCAGGTCGCGGGCCCCGAGGTGGCCGCGCGTGTCGGGTCGGATCACGACTGGCCCTCCGTGCTGGCGGTGGTGGTGCCGCCCCTCCCCGCCCCCCTCTTCCCGAGGATCGGCCCGCGCCCGCCCGGTCATGAGGGGACGCCGTGCTGACGCGGGTCGTGCACCTCGCGCGCGGCCGGGCGTGGCGCGGTGGCGAGCGGCAGGTCTGGCTCCTCGCCCGCGAACTCGCCCGCCAAGGCGGCCCGCCGCAGCTCGTGCTCACCGGCCGCGGCTCGGCACTCGCGCGACGCTGCCGCGCGGACGGGATCCCCGTGCGCGAGGTGGCGTGGCGCGCGGGGCTCGACCCGCGGGCCTTCATCGCAATCTTATCCGAGTCCCGCCGCCCCGGGAGCCTCCTCCACGCCCACGACGCGCACGCCCTCCGCCTCGCCGCCTGGGCCGCGCCGCGCGACGTGCCGCTGGTCGCGACGCGCCGCGTCGTCTTTCCGGTCGGCCCCGGGCCCTGGCGCCGCGTGAGCCGGGCGATCGCGATCTCCGAGGCGGTCCGGCAGGCGCTCGAGGCGGGTGGTGTCCCGGCGGACCGGATCACGGTCATCCCCTCCGCGATCCCCGTCGACGAGACAGCACGCGCCGTGCCGAGCGGCATCCGGGCCCGCCTGGGCTGGCCCGGGACGGCGCCGGTCGCCGTCACCGTCGCCGCCCTGACCCCCGAGAAGGGCCACGCCGACCTCCTCGAGGCGGCGGCACGGCTCGCCGGCTCCCACCCTGCGCTCCGCTGGGTGCTCGCCGGCGACGGCCCCGAGCGCACGGCCCTCGAGCGGCAGGCGGCGCGCCTCGGGCTGCGCGGCGCCGTGCACTTCGCCGGGCACGTGGACGACGTGGCGGGGCTGCTGGCCGACGCCACGCTC
>JBAIWX010000006.1:0-3879 GCA_037916975.1 Gemmatimonadales bacterium | reverse complement strand
AGCCGCCGGTGGTGCCGTCGCCGCGGACGACGCGATGGCAGGGGGTCGCGAGCGCGACGGGGTTCCGCGCGCAGGCCCGGGCGACGGCGCGTGCCGCGCGCGGGGCGCCGAGCGCCGCGGCGACCTGAGCGTAGCTCCACGCGGCGCCGGCGGGGATGGCACGGAGCACCTCCCAGACCCGGCGCTCGAACGGCGTGCCGCTCACGTCGAGCGGGAGTTCGCCGGCGGTGAGCGCGCCGTCGGCGCGCCGGGCCAGCTCCCGGGCCCAGCGCTCCGCCAGCGCGAGCGCCGCGGCCGTCGGGGTGGCGCCGGGGTGGCGCGGCGCGGCGAGGAGTT
The DNA here is from genome assembly GCA_037916975.1 of Gemmatimonadales bacterium. GTDB lineage: Bacteria > Gemmatimonadota > Gemmatimonadetes > Gemmatimonadales > GWC2-71-9 > JAGGAG01. The sequence continues at coordinate 3,543 of JBAIWX010000006.1, read as the reverse complement.
CGGCGGGGCCGTCCGCCAGGTCGGCGCGGACGAGGCCCCGCTCGGTGGCGACGACGAGCAGCCAGCCGGCACCGGTGGGGACGAGGTGCCAGGCCTCCGCGGCGACCGGGGTCGCGGGAGCGGTGGCGTGCGGGGAGGGCATCGGGGTCTCCGGGCTCGGGTTCGTCCTCAGAGCAGGGCCCGAGGGGGCCGGGGTGCGTCCCGGAACGTGCGGGCGAACCGTGGGGGGTGGCGGGGGGCGAGGTTGTCGGGTGCGGAGGTGGGGGTTAGCTTTTCGGCCCTTCGGCTAGGTAGCTCAGTTGGTAGAGCAGCGGACTGAAAATCCGCGTGTCGGGGGTTCGACTCCCTCCCTAGCCATGCTCACCGAAGCCGTTGCACCGCAGCATCATCCGGCGGCCAGCCGACACGAGTCGGCTGGCCGTTCGTGCGTTGCGCCGCCCCGGGACCACCCCGACGGGAGTGCGCGGACTGCGATGTCCCCGGGCGACTTGGCACTCCCCCGTCTCGCAGGGAGCGGGTCGCGACTCCCGGTCCGGGCCCGTCCGGAGACATGAGGATCCGTCCACGCCGTTCACCTGGTCCTGCCGCGCGGGTGTCGGGCCCGCGGTCCCTCGACCTTCCCGCGCGACATCAATCGGACCGCGCAGCGGACGAAGGTGCACACCGATCGGGGCGCGGCGGGGCGGGTTTGCTGGAGGAGTACATTCCTCGCCCATGACCTCCTTCGGCCCCTGGAGCTATCTCCTCTCGTTCGGTGCGCTGAACGGGGCAGCGGTCGCCCTGCTGCTCCTCCGGGGCCGGACCAACCGGAGCGGCAACCGGGTGCTGGCGGCCCTGCTCGCCGTGGTGGTGCTGCGGCTGGTGCCCTACATCATCGGCTACGCGGGCTACTACGACGCCTATCCCTGGCTCTCCTTCGCGCCGTTCGACCTGCCGCTGGCCCTGGGCCCGCTGCTCTGGCTCTACGTCACGCGCCTCACGAGCGGCGCGTTCCCCCCGCGCTGGCGGCTGCACCTGGTGCCGGCGCTGCTGCACCTCGTCTCCTACGGCGCGATCTTCGCCGCGTGCACCGTGCCGCAGAAGACCTGGCTCGCGCAGCACGTCATCGATCCATGGGTGGCGCCGGCGATCACGGCGGGATCGCTCGCGGGCCTCGCGCTGTACGGCGCGAAGGCGCTGGCGCACTTGCGTCGCTACCAACGGTGGCTCGACGGTCACCTGAGCAACCGGGAGGAGTTCCGGCTCGACTGGCTGCAGTCGCTGCTCGCGCTGTTCGCCGGCACGGGGGTCGTCTGGCTCGGGTTCGCGCTGGTGGACGCGGTCCGGACGCTCGACTACTACGACGAGTTTCCCTTCTACCTCTTCCAGGCGGGCGTGGCATGGCTCCTGGGCCTGCTGGCGATGCGGCACGCCGCCACCGCGTACCCCGTCCCCTCCCCGGCCGACGACGAGCCGTCCGGGCCTGCCCCGGCCGCGGCCGGCACCGGCGGGCCCGACTGGCGGGCGCTCGGCGAGGAGTACCTTGCGACGATCCGCGCCAACCGCTGGGCCCACGACCCCCAGCTCACCCTCGCCAGCCTGGCCAGGAAGCTGGGCACGAACACCACCTACGTGTCGCGCGCCCTGAACCAGGGCCTGGGGCGGAGCTTCAACGACTGCATCAACGCGATCCGGGTCGAGGCCGTGACGGAGGAGCTGAAGGCCGGCAGCACGAGGGACCTGGTGCAGATCGGGTTCGACGCGGGGTTCAATTCCAAGGCGAGCTTCCAGCGCGCGTTCCGGCGGCACATGAAGACCACGCCGAGCGCGTTCCGCGAGGCGCAGGGGGCGAAAGCCGGGTCCTGAGACGTCCCATCTTCCGGCACCGGGGATGAAGTCCGGGATCTGCGACCCGGGATGGGCCTGGCGAGCGTAGCGTGCGGCGTCCCCAACCCGAGCCGAGCCGCATGTCGCGCGTCGTCCGCCTGTCACTCCACCTGTTCCTCGCCGCCGCCCCCGCCTGCGCCCGCCAGGCTCCCCCTCCACCACCGCTCCCGGCCGACTCGGTCGCGGCGCTCCGGAACGAGCTGCTGCCGCCCGCCGCCACCCAGGGTGACCTGGCGCTGCTGGACCGGGCATTCCGGGCCCTGCACCCGGCGGTCTATCGCTACAACACCCCGGCGACGTGGGCCGGCCGGGTGGACTCGCTCCGGCAGTGGTTCGCGACCCCGCGGACGCGGGGCGAGGCGTACCTCGCCTTCGCGCGCCTCACGGCGAGCCTGCAGTGCAGCCACACGTACATGAGCTTTTGGAACCAGCCCGGAGCGGTGCACCGGTGGCTCACCGACGGTGCCGACAAGATCCCGTTCGAGTACGCGCTCGCGCCCGGCGACCGGTGGGTGGTGAACCGCTCCTCCGTGGCCGCGGTGCTCCCCGGCGACACGGTCCTCGCCGTGAACGGCGTACCGACGGACCGCATCGTCGCGCGGCTGCTGCCCTACGTACGCGGCGACGGTCCCGACGACGGCAAGCGGCGCGCCCTGCTCGACTTCCGCCATCGCAAGCGGTACGAGGCGATCGACGTCTTCCTGCCGCTCCTGCTGCCGCCGGTCGACGGCCGCTACGCGGTGACGCTGCGGCGCGGCGGCCGCGACACCACGTTCCAGGTGACCGCGATGGCGGCGGCCGAGCGCAGGGCGCACGCGCAGCCGGTGCCGCCGGACCGGCCGCCGCATGAGCTCGCCATCGAAGGCGACGTGGCGATCCTCCGCGTGGACGCCTTCGACTACGGCCGCGACGAGGGCAAGTGGGCGCCGTTCGTCACCGCGACGTTCGACACGCTGCGGCGCCGCGGGGTGCGCACGCTGATCCTCGACCTGCGCGAGAACGAGGGCGGCTCCGACGACGGCGCCAGGCTCCTGCTGCAGCACCTCGTCCGCACGCCGGTCGTCATGCCCCCGGTCCGCCGCTACGTCGCGTACGACACGGTCCCCCGCGCGCTGCGCCCCCACCTGCGCACGTGGGACGACGCGTTCTACGACCGGCGCGGCACCGTCCGTCCGCGCGGCGACGGCACGTTCGACCTGGGGGACGGTGCGGAATGGCCGGCGAGCATTCCCGTCGCGGACAACGCCTTCACCGGCCGCGTGATCGTGCTGACGAGCTACGTGAACAGCTCCGCGAGCCATGTCATGCTGCGGCTCCTGGCGCGGCGGCCCGGCGTCACGCTGGTGGGCGACACGACCGGCGGCAGCCTGCGCGCCTCCACGGGCGGCAACCTGTTCTTCCTGACGCTGCCCGGCACGGGGATGGAGGTGGACCTGCCGCTCATCGCCTACGACTGGGGGATGGCGAACCCGCCCGGCGGGGTGCCGCCGGACATCGCGGTCCCGGCGGCGGAGGCGCTGGGCGTGGCCCTGCGGGAGGCGAGGAGATAGCCCTGGCAGCCGCGTCGTGGCGGCACCCGCGCGACGACGTGTCGAGCGGATGCGCCGGGAGCGCGGGGGCGACGGTACGGCCGGGCGCTAGCGGCCCGCCGGCGGCGAACCGCCGGCGCTCCCCCCC
>JBAIWX010000005.1:0-2393 GCA_037916975.1 Gemmatimonadales bacterium | reverse complement strand
GAGGCGCTGGCCGTCCACGGCGTGGGCGATCGCGCGGCGGACCCGCACGTCCTGCAGCGCCGGCTCGCGGAAGTCGAGCGCGAGGTGCCAGAGCTCGACCGGCGGTCCCGTCACCACGCCGAAGTCGCTCTCGCCCGAGATGTCGGCGAGGTCCGCCTCGCCGAGGTCCTGCACCCAGTCCACGCGGCCGTGCGCGAGGGCCCGGAGGACGGTCCCGCCGGGGGCCGGGCGCAGGACGAGGGAGTCGGCCCGCGGCGGCCGGCCGGCGTACCCCGCGAAGCGGGCGAAGCGGATCTCGCCCTCGGCGTCGGGGCCGGCGACCCAGCGCCAGGGGCCGGTGCCGACGGGCCGGAGGCTGTCGCTCGACGGGGCGGGCACGGCGACGCGCACCATGCTCACCATCGCGGGGAACGGGGCGAGCGGCGCGTCGAGCCGGACGACGAGGGTCGTGTCGTCCGGGGCGGCGAGCCCCGCGACGGCGACCGCCTCGCCGCGCGACACCGCGAGGGCGCCGGTGACGCCGTCGAGCATCCACGGGTGGTCCGGCGCGCCGGGCGGGACGCGGAGCGCCGCGGTCCAGGCGCGGATCACGTCGCGCGCGGTGCAGCGCGTGCCGTCGTGGAAGGTGGCGTCGGCGCGGAGCGTGAAGGTCCAGGTGCGCCCGTCGGCGCCCGCGGCCCAGCGGCGCGCGAGCGCCGGCCCGAGCGCGCCCGACTCGTCGGTGCGGGTGAGCCCCTCGAAGACGAGCCCGGCGAGCTGCGCGTAGTAGGCCGCCGTGACGCGCGAGAGGCCGAAGTCGTGGAGCCCCGGCGTGACGCCGACGCGGAGGGTCCGCCCCGTCGGCCGGCCGGGGGGCCCGGCGCACGCCGCGAGGAGCGCGAGCGCGAGTCCGGCCGCGCCGGCGCGCCGCGCCGCCGGCCGGGAGGATGGGTGCATGCGGGTCCTTCATGGCGCCCGCCCGGGGGAGGCAGGCCCCGAATCTTGCCGCGGACGGCCGACCGGGGTCAACGGTGGCGGGATCCCGAGGGGGCCGCCATACTGCGTGCCGCATGCAGACCTCCGGCGGCCTCCGCACCGTCGCCCTGTTCGAGGCGGCGAAGGGCCTGCTCGTGCTCCTCGTGGGGCTCGGGCTCGCCCGGCTCTTCCACCACGACGCGCAGGCCGTGGCGGAGCGGCTCGTGCGCATGATGCACCTCAACCCCGCCGCCCGTTACCCGCGCATCTTCCTCGACGCCGCGCAGCACGTGACGAACGCCCGCCTCTGGGTGATGGCGCTCGCGGCGACGGCGTACGCCACGGTGCGCTTCGTGGAGGCGTGGGGGCTCTGGCGCGGCGCCCTCTGGGCGGGGTGGTTCGGCGCGCTGAGCGGGAGCATCTACCTGCCGATCGAGCTCTTCGAGATCGCGCGGCGCCCGACGCCGCTCCGCTTCGTCGTCTTCGGCGCGAACCTGCTGGTCGTCGCCTACCTCGCGTGGCTCCTGGTGCGCCAGGGGCGTCCGCGCGGGCGGGACGCCTGAGCGCGCGGCGCACGGCGCCGCTCGACTGCTGGGCGATCACGCCGCCCGGCGTCGAGGCGATCACCGCCGGCGAGCTCCGCGCGCTGGGCCTCGTCCCGGGCGACACGGAGCCGGGCGGCGTCGCCTTCCGCGCCGACCACACGGGCCTCGCGGCGGCGAACCTGGGGCTCCGCACCGCGAGCCGCATCGTCGTCCGGATCGGGCGCTTCCGCGCGGCGGCATTCCACGAACTCGAGAAGCGCGCCCGCACGGTGCCGTGGGCGTCGGTGGTGGCGCCGGGAAGCACGGTCGCCTTCCGCGTCACCAGCCGGAAGTCCCGGCTCTACCACCAGCGCGCCATCGCCGAGCGCCTGCTCGAGTCGGTGGCGCGCGCGGTGCCGGGGGTGACCGCGGGACGCGCCGCCGCCGAGGACGGGGACGACGCGGAGGCGCCGGCGGACGGGGGCGGCCCGGCGCCCGCGCTCCTCGTCGTGGTGCGCGTGCTGCACGACGAGGTCACGATCTCCGCCGACAGCTCGGGCGAGCACCTGCACCGCCGCGGGTGGCGGCTCGCGACGGCGAAGGCGCCGCTCCGCGAGACGCTCGCGGCGGCGATGCTCCTCGCGAGCGGCTGGCCGGGGACGGCCCCGCTCGTGGATCCGTTCTGCGGGTCGGGGACGATCCCGATCGAGGCGGCACTCCTCGCGCGCCGCATCGCGCCGGGGCTCGGCCGCGCGTTCGCCGCGGAGCGCTGGCCGTCGGTGGAGGCGGCCGCGTGGGCGGCGGCGCGCGCGCGGGCACGGGAGGCGGGGCGTCCTGCGGCCGGCGTGCCGATCGTCGGCGCGGACCGGGACGCGGGCGCCATCGAGGCGTCGCGCACCAACGCCGAGCGGGCGG
>JBAIWX010000004.1:0-5005 GCA_037916975.1 Gemmatimonadales bacterium | reverse complement strand
AGGCTGGACCCGCATCGCGGTACCCTTTCGTGGCGTGCACCGTCGCCTTCGCGCATGGGTCCGGCACTGCCCGCGTGCCGGCCGGCTGGGCCACCGCTGGGTCTCGGGTGGCGGACGGGTCGCGGAGCCGGTGCTCTCGCCGTCCTCTGCATGCTCCGGCCGCCGCGACGGGGGCGGCCGGTCGGTCAATCATCATCGCCACCGGGTGTGACAGGCAAGCGGCTCGCCGCCCGACCCCGGCCCGGCTATCCTCCTTCCATCCCCCGACCCCCCGATGCCCGCATGAGCGACCGCCCCCAGCCCGCCGGCCTCGCCGCCCTCGTCGCGATCCTCCTCGGCATCGCCGCGCCCACCGCGGGCCTCATCGCCTGGATCGCCCTCGCCGGCCCCGACCGCGCCGACTACCTCCGGAACGGCGCCGTCCGCCTCGGGCTCGGCATCATCGGCCTCACGGCGCTCCCCCTCCTCGCCGTCGGCGCCGCCGCCAGCCTGGGCCTCACCGCCGACCCGAACCCCAACCCCATCGGCTTCGGCCTCCTCTTCTTCGCCGGCGCCGTCGTCGGCACCATCGTCCTCGCCGTCGGCGTCTTCAACGTCCGCGCCACGCACAACCGGCGCTGACCTCTCCCATGCCGGAGCCCCGCATGATCCCCACGCCCCGCCCGGAGCCCGTCGCGCCGCGCGTCGCCCCCATCGCGTTCGCCTTGCTCCTCGCCGCCGCTCCCCTCCACGCCCAGGTCGCGGACTCCACGGCGACCACGCTCGGCCGGCGCTACCTCGCCTGGCTCGAGGCCGGCCACGTGGATTCCCTCGTCGCCGTGATGACCCCCGCCGTGCTCGCGCGCGTGGGCGGCACCGACGGCGTCGCCGCGCGGAGCGCCGACGTGAACCAGCGGCTCGGCGCGGAGACCGAGCTCCTCGAGGAGGGCATCGTCCGGGGCGACAGCTCCGTCACCTACCGCCGCCGCGCCCGCTTCGCGCGGGTCGAGGTGCCCGTCCTCGTCACCTGGGAGCTCGATGCCGCCGGCCGCATCGTGCGCGGCGGGCTCGAGACGGAAGGCAACCCGCCGCGCTGACGCTCTCGGGCTCGCCGGACGGGGCGCGCCCTCGCCGGGCCCCCGTCGCCGACACGATCGCCCAGCCCCTCACTCGAACCCCGCCCCCGCGTCGAACTCGAAGCTCGGTCCCGCCGTGGTGCCGTCTCCGGCGAAAGAGGGCATCCGCATCAGCGCCTGCGCCTGGTAGCGGCACTCGTACATGATCGGCACCGCCTCGCGGAGCCGGTGCGGCTCCCCGCCGTACGCCCGCTGGAGCTCCCGGAGGAGCCGGGTGTACGCGCGGTTGAACGCCACCATCTTCGCCTGCACCTCCGGCCGCGCCGAGTACTCCGACACGCGCGGGTTCGGGCGCATCGGCAGGATCACCGTCCAGTCGAGCGGGATCTCCGCCCCGGTCGGCCCGGACTCGGGCGTGTCGCCCTGGCGGAAGCGTCGCCCCGCGCGGAGCTCGAGGAAGCGGTAGTAGTGCGCCGGCTCGCCGTCGCCGTCGTCGATCGAGCGGGCGCTCCCCTCCCCCTGCTCCTTCACCTCATCGATCGCCTGGCGCGCCGTCTCGAGGTTGTGCACCACGATCGCGTCGCCCCCGCCGCCGTAGTACCAGGTCGCCGGGTCCACCTGCCGTTCGCGCGGCCCGGTGAACACCGCGTCGGGGCCGAGGTCCCGCACGAGCCGCTCGAACCCGTCGCGGATCGCGTCGTAGAACTGCGCGAGCGTGTGGTAGCGCCCCGGCTGGGGGGGCGCGCCCGCCTGCTCCGGCCGCTCGATCCGGAGGAACGTCGCGAGCGCCGGGTCCGAGAGCGGCAGCAGCGCCACCTCGAACGCGGCGTCCGAACCCGGGAGCGGGCCCGGGTAGCGCAGCGGGAACTCCGGCTCCGCGAGCACCGGCGTGCCCCCCACCGCGTTGAGCAGGTTCGCCACCAGCGTCATGTGGAGCATCTCCTCCATCACCACGCTCCGGATCACCCGCGCCGCCTCGAGGTTGGTGCCGTCCGGGATCGAGTAGAGCGCGCAGAGGTACGGCGGGATCGTCGCGTGCTCCACGCGGAGCGCCGCCTGCAGGTGCGCCTGCAGCGACGGGATCGAGTCGATCGGGCCCAGGTCCGTCATGCGAGCCGCCGGAGCATGTCGTCCGCCGCCATGAGCGCGAGCGCCACCGCGGTGAGCGTCGGGTTCGCCGACCCCACCGTCGGGAAGCTCCCGCACCCCACCACGTAGAGGTTCTCGTGGTCCCAGCTCCGCTGGTACCGGTCCACCACCGAGTCGGTCCGGCTCACCCCCATCCGGTGCGTGCCCATGTGGTGTCCCGAGCCGTAGAACGAGAGCGGCACCGTACGGCCGTCCTCCGTGCGATAGGTCATGTAGCCCGGCGAGCTGGGGGTGAAGTGGGTGCGGATGTCCTTCGGGGGGATCCCCATGTTCCGGAACAGGGCGTCGGAAAGCTTCATCGCCGCCACCATCCCGGCGCGCGTGTAATCCGACACGTCGTAGTGGATGACCGGCCGGTGGCACCCGATCGGGTCCATGAACTCGCGGTCGATCGTGACCCGGTTCCGCGCCTCGGGGAGCTGCTCGAGCACGTAGCCCACGCGCAGCTGGCGCGGGATCTCGTCGGCGAGCTGCCGGCGGAGCGACCGGCCGATCACCCCGCCCGCCACGAGCTCCTGCACGTTCGAGTTGGGCGGGAAGGTGGCGATGTCCCACCCCCAGTTCCCCAGGTCCACGCGGAACGCCGCGAAGTCGCTCCGGAAGGGCCCGTCGCGGAAGCTCGCGATCTCCGAGGTCTGGCCGGGTCCGCGGAACGCCCCCACCGGGACCGGGTTGAGCGCCCACGTGAGGAAGAAGGGGTGGTCCATCAGGTTCCGGCCGACCTGGTCGCTCGAGTTGGCCGCCCCCGACGCGAGCAGCAGCTTCGCCCCCTCGACCGCGTGCGCCGCAACGACCACGAGCGTCCCCTGCGCCGTGAGCGTCTGGTACTGGTTCGAGCCCTCGTCGGCGTAGCGCTTGTATTCGACGCCCGTGATGCGCCCGTTCTCCCCGATCAGGAGCCTGGACGCCACGGCCTGCGTGACGAGCGTGGCGTAGCGCGGGTCGAGCCGGGCGATCGTCTTGTTCGCCGAGTACTTGGCCTGCACCGGGCAGATGGGAATGCAGGCGGCGTTCCCCTCGCACCGCTCCCCCACGTGCTCCACCCCGACGGCGCCGATGGGCCGGTAGCCCTTCCGCGGGATCGAGTTCCTGGCCTGCGCGAGCGACGACACCGCCACCGGGTAGCTGACCCCGCCGAACTCGACCGTGAGCCCCTCCGCTCCCTTGGCGTACACCCCGTCGCTCCAGCTCGGCGGGATCCGCTCCATCGGGTAGTCGTAGCCGTCCGGGAACCAGATGCCGAAGTGGGTCTGGTCCTCCTTGTTCGCCGCGACGCCGAGGGCCAGCTCCGCCTCGCAGTACCAGGGCTGCAGCTCGTCGTAGCCGATCGGCCAGTCGCGCCCCACGCCGTAGGTGCTGAGCAGGCGAAAGTCGTTCGGTACGAACCGCGGGCAGGTGCCGAGCCAGTGGAGCGAGGTACCGCCCAGCGACCGGAGGTAGGTCGAGGCGAACGAGAGCGGCCCGCGCTCCACCTGGTAGCCGGAGATGACCGGGACCCGGCCGTGCACGTTCGCGATGTCCTGCGCGTACGTGGACGGGGCGTTCGGGTTGGGCGGATACGGCGAGTTGGGCTCCTTGACCAGCGCCGAGCGGTAGGTGTCCACGTAGGAGAGCCAGTCGTCGTAGGAGAGTCCCGACGCCCGTCCCGCCTCGAGGATGAGCACGCGCTTCTTGCGCGCGGTGAGCACCCGCGCCATCTCCGCACCGATCGGTCCCGCGCCGACGATGATCGCGTCGTACGTCCCCTGGGGCGCCGTCATGGCTCGTCCCTCCGCGGCGGGAGGGCCCAGCTGCCGAAGCCGGGCTGCTTCGCCCCCTGCGGGTGCGTCCCGATCGCCGGCCAGACGAGGCCCTGCACGTACGCCTCGGGCGAGACGATCCGCGTCTGGTCCCCTGCCCGCGCGCCGTGCGCCTGGCGCCAGTCGGGGGGAAGCTGGTTCCACTGCCCCAGGTACCAGAGCACGGCGAGGTTGCTCGTGAGCGGCCCCACCGTGGGGTCGGGGAGGAGCTGCGCCTCCACGAACCGCTCCCGTTCGGCGGGGTCGGCGGTCTTCGCGGCGATCGCCGCCCACCGCTCGAGGAGCTGCCCGGTGGGCCCGTCGCCGGCCACCTGCAGGAAGGTCGCGAGGTAGGGGTCCACCATCCCCGTCCCCTCGAGCGTGGCCGCGTCGTAGCCGGTGACGGTCACGGAGAGCTCGAGGAAGCGCCGGCGCGCCTCCGCGTGCGGCGCGCGGGGGACGCGGCGCGCCGCCGTCGTGTCGGGGGCCGTCATCCTACAGGTCCGCCCAGTACGGCCGCGCCTCGGCGATGACCGTCGGGCTCTGCCACGTCTGCACCGCGAACGCGGGCCGCCCGCCGACGAGCGCCTGCACGTCGTTCCGCATCGGGTGCGGGCTGTCGCCGGCCGCGACCGTGATCCGGTGCGCCTCCGAGGCCGACAGGAAGTAGGTGTCGTACATCCCGAAGAAGTTGCGGCGCGATCCCGCCACCCGCTTCGCCGTGTCCACGTAGCTCAGGTCGATCCACTCCGAGAGGTTCCCCGGCACCGGCGAGAGCCCCTCGAGCATCGCCGTCGCGCTGTAGATCGCGAGCTGCGTGTTGTCGGGGTCGTGCGCGGTCCAGGTGTACTGCGTGGCGGCCGGGTTGTTGAGGGAGGGGACGTTGTAGGTGTACGGGCAGAGGAACTTGTTCTCGAAGAAGAGCTGCCGGCCCGCCGCCACCGCCACCGCGTTGTCGCACGCGACCCAGACGCGGTAGGCCCCGGTGCGCTTGGTCTGGTCGCCCTCCTGGAGGAACTGCTC
>JBAIWX010000003.1:0-1708 GCA_037916975.1 Gemmatimonadales bacterium | reverse complement strand
CGAGCGGCGTCTCGGTGAATCGCATGAGCGCTGGGTCCCGGTTCGGTGGAAGGCGGCTGGCCGGAGCCCGGGATACCCGGCCCCCCGACGCGCGGCAGACACGGGCGAGGGAGCAATCCCTATGCCCGCCCGGGGTTGGGGAAACTCCGGGCCGGATCAACGCAACTCCCATGCGGCCAAGGCATTGGATTCGACCCGTCCGAGGTCCGAACCTGCCCCAGCCACTCGAAAGCCGCGTCCGACGGCGCGTGTTGCATAGAAGCAACAGCACCGAGACCCGGATGCGGCCCCGGGGTCCGGCCCAGCCTCATTTGCCCGAGAGGAGTGTCAGGAGCCAGCCCGCCACCGCACCGGCGATCGCCTGATGGCCCACCGGGTTCGGGTGGCCGTCGGTGTCGCCGGGATATGGCTGTCCTGAAGCGCGCTGCAGCGCGGGGAGGACGTCCAGCACGGGAACGCCGCGTCCGGAGAGCCACGCGACGAGTGAATCCCGATCGGCGCCTTCGTTGGCCACGAGGCTGTCCAGCGGCGCCCCGCGCTCGGCCGTGGAAAGCCGCGCGGCGAACACCGATTCCTTGGTCGGGATGAGCACCACCGCGAACCGGACCCCGTGCGCCCGGCAGCGCTCGTCGAGTTCCGCCAGGAACCCGCGCATGGCGGCGAGGCCGGCGGCGATGCGCGGGTCGGAGGCGTCGACCACCATGTTGCGGTATGAGGGGGTCAGCAGCGTGCCCCACCCGGAGGTGCGGGCCGGCTGCACGATCCGGCGCTGCGCCTCGTTCAGGCGCCCGAGCGCGGTCTCGAGGTCGCGGGCGCGCGGCGGCTCAGTCTCCTGCCGCACCGCGGACGCGACGGCGCGCGCGAGGCCGTACAAGCGGCTGTGCCGCGCGACCAGGGCACGCACCGACGTCCCGGTGCGGTACGCCGCCGAGTCGGGCCGGGGCTCGGCGAGCGAGAAGAGGGCACTGAAGCGCTGGGCCATCGGCGCTCGCGCCTCGAACGCGATCGCGGTGTCGAGCAGCGCCCCCGGCACGAACCGGCGCGCGGACGGGGTCCGCGCGGCGAAGGCGAAGCCGTCGTACAGGTCGTTGCCGAAGTACACGCCGTACAGCACCACGCGCGGGCGCAGCGTAAGCGCGCGATCGATCACCGCGGCCTCCTGCCCCGGTCCCCATCCCGGAAATCCCATGTTGTACACCGCGAGGCGCGTCGCCACCGCGACGCGCCCGGGCCACGCCTCGCCGGGGCCTACGCCGGTGCCATACGTCTGGGAGTCGCCCAGGATCACGGCGTCGGCGCGGGCGGGCACGGCGGCGTTGCGGAAGCCCCACGCGTCGTGTTCCGGCCAGCGCGGGTTCCCATGCGCGCCGAGCAGCGCATCGGGGATCGTCGGCGGGATGGCCCATCGCGGCGTGAGCAGCCGGTCGAGCGCGCGGCTCCGCGCGCAAAGGAGCTGCAGCGCGCCCTCGGCGAGCAGGAGAGAGCCGAGGAAGAGCGCGACGGTGCCCACGACGCGGCCGGCACGGCTAGACACGGATGCCTCGCTTCCCGGTCACCCGCCGGGTTCCCGGAGCCCGGAGCGTCACGCCGCACCGCCGAGTCGGCGGAGCCGGCGGGCGAGGCGCTCGGCTTGGGCCGCTGCAGCCTGGGCGACGCCGGCAGGCAGGTAGCGCAGCACCCGGCTCCACGGCATCGCCTCGCCGATGGT
>JBAIWX010000002.1:0-8156 GCA_037916975.1 Gemmatimonadales bacterium | reverse complement strand
GACGGCCGTGCTGGCCGCGGCCTGCGCCGAGGCGGCTCGGGGGTGGAGCGCGGCGAGCGCGAGCGCGACGACCGGGGCGATGGCGGACATGCGGCGCATGGTGGCCTCCCTTGGCGAGTCGTGACGTGACGGGGCGGGGGACGCCCCCGCGAGTGCACGTGAAGGTAGACCCGCACAACACCCCGCCGGTCAAGGGGTTCGCCCCTCCGGGACCTTCCGTGCTTGCGACCCCGCCGACCGGTGTCTACCGTTCCCGACAGTCCCGGTGTCCACCACGCCTGACACCCCCTCGCCCTCCCAGCACATGCCCATCATCCGACCCCGCCGGCGCCGTCAGTCCGAGCCGATGCGCGCCCTGGTGCGCGAGCACGTCCTCCGCGTCTCCGACCTCGTCCAGCCGATCTTCGTCGTGCACGGCCGGGGCGTGGAGCACGAGGTCGGCTCGATGCCGGGGGTGTTCCAGCTCTCCGTGGACGAGAAGCTCGACGCCGAGGTGGACCGCCTCGTCGCCCTCGGCATCCCGGGGGTGATCCTCTTCGGGCTGCCGGCCGGGAAGGACGAGGTGGGGCGCGAGAACTTCGCCCCCGACGGCATCGTGCAGCAGGCGCTGCGCCGGATCGCCGGGCGGGCGCCGCAGCTCCTCCTCATCACCGACGTCTGCTGCTGCGAGTACACGAGCCACGGCCACTGCGGCATCCTGCGCGACGGCACGGTGGACAACGACACGACGCTCGAGGTGCTCGGCCGCGTCGCGACGAGCCACGCCGAGGCCGGCGCACACGTGGTCGCGCCGAGCGGGATGATGGACGGCATGGTCCGGGCGATCCGCGGGGCGCTCGACGCGACGGGCCGGAGCGACGTGGCGGTGATGAGCTACGCGGTGAAGTACGCCAGCGGCTACTACGGACCGTTCCGCGAGGCCGCCGACAGCGCGCCCGCCTTCGGCGACCGGCGCCAGTACCAGATGGACCCGGCGAACGTGCGCGAGGCGCTCCTCGAGGCGCAGCTGGACGTCGAGGAGGGCGCCGACTTCCTCATGGTCAAGCCCGCGCTCGCGTACCTCGACGTGGTGCGCGCCGTGCGCGAGGCGACGACGCTCCCGCTCGCGGTCTACAACGTGAGCGGCGAGTACGCGATGGTGAAGGCGGCGGCGCGGAACGGGTGGATCGACGAGCGGCGCATCGTCATGGAGACGCTCACCGGGATGCGCCGCGCGGGGGCGGACGTGATCATCACCTACCACGCGAAGGACGTGGCCGGCTGGCTCCGGGAGGCGGGGACCCCATGACCGACACCGTCGCGGCGCGCCCGGGGACGGCGCGCTCGGAGGCGCTCTTCCGCGAGGCGCAGGCGCTCCTCCCGGGCGGGGTGAACAGCCCGGTGCGCGCCTTCCGGAGCGTCGGCGGCACGCCGCGCTTCATGGCGCGGGGCGCGGGCGCCTGGCTCGAGGATGCGGACGGCAACCGGTACGTGGACCTCGTCTGCTCGTGGGGCCCGCTCATCCTGGGTCACGCGCATCCCGACGTCCTGGCCGCGATCGGCACCGCGGCGGCGCGGGGCACCACCTTCGGCGCGCCGACCGAGCTGGAGGTGCGGCTCGCGGAGCGCGTGGTGGCCACCTTCCCCGCGATGGAGATGGTCCGCTTCACGAGCTCGGGCACGGAGGCCGCAATGAGCGCGCTCCGGCTCGCCCGCGCCGCCACGAAGCGCGACGCGATCGTCAAGTTCGACGGGTGCTACCACGGGCACGCCGACGCGCTCCTCGCCGCCGCGGGCTCGGGCGTCGCCACGCTGGGCCTCCCCGACTCGCCCGGCGTCACCGCGGCCACGGTGAAGGACACGCTGGTGGCGCCCTACAACGACCTCGACGCGGTCGAGGCGCTCTTCCGCGCGCGCGGCGACGACATCGCCGCGGTGATGCTCGAGCCGGTGGTCGGCAACATGGGCGTGGTGCCGCCGCTCCCGGGGTTCCTCGAGGGGCTGCGTGCGCTCACGCACCGCTACGGCGCGCTGCTGGTGTTCGACGAGGTGATGACCGGCTGGCGCGTGCACCCGCAGGGCGCCCAGGTCCTCTACGGCATCGAGCCGGACCTCACCTGCCTGGGCAAGGTGGTGGGGGGCGGGCTCCCAGCGGCGGCGTACGGCGGCCGGCGCGAGCTGATGCAGCTCGTCGCCCCGGCGGGCCCGATGTACCAGGCGGGCACGCTCTCGGGAAACCCGCTCGCGATGGCGGCCGGCCTGGCGACCCTCGACGTGCTCGCGCGCGAGGGGACGTGGGAGCGCGCGGCGCGCTGGGCCGAGGCGGCGGCGCACCGCTTCACCGACGCCGCCGCGCGTGCGGGGGTGCCGCTCGTGGTGCAGCGCGTCGGCACCATGTTCACCGCCTTCTTCACCGACCGCCCCGTGCGGAACTACGCCGACGCCCGGGGGACGGACAAGGCGGCGTACAACCGCTGCTTCCACGCCCTGCTCGACGCCGGCGTCTACCTCCCCCCGAGCGCCTTCGAGGCGGCCTTCACGAGCGCGGCGCACGGCGACCCGGAGCTGCTGCACCTCGAGGCGGCGCTGGAGCGCGCCTTCGGCTAGCGCCGGCTGCAGGTATCTTGCCCGGACCGCCGCCGCGCGCGGCGGCCGGGCCCCCGCCAGCGAAACCGGCGCCCCGGCCGGAGCGTAGGCCCCTCCGCACGCGGCAGCCGAGTCCCCCTTCAGGAGACACCCGCATGGTCCGATCACTCGCACGCCCGTCC
Source organism: Gemmatimonadales bacterium (assembly GCA_037916975.1). Classification (GTDB taxonomy): domain Bacteria; phylum Gemmatimonadota; class Gemmatimonadetes; order Gemmatimonadales; family GWC2-71-9; genus JAGGAG01. Next base: position 5,409 of record JBAIWX010000002.1, on the reverse strand, counting down.
GTGGCGGCGATCCTGGCCCTCGTCCTCGCGGTGCCCGCCGCGCCGGCCCAGCAGGCCCCGGCGAAGGCCCGGCCCGCGGCCACCGCCCAGCCGGTCAAGGGCGCCACCGTCGAGGGCATCACCGAGTACACGCTCGCCAACGGCCTGCGCGTCCTGCTCTTCCCCGACCCGACGAAGGCCACCACCACCGTCAACGTCACCTACTTCGTGGGCTCGCGGCACGAGGCCTACGGCGAGACGGGGATGGCGCACCTGCTCGAGCACCTCGTGTTCAAGGGGACGCCGCGGCACCGCAACATCCCGCAGGAACTCACCGAGCGCGGCGCCCGGCCCAACGGCACGACGTGGCTCGACCGGACGAACTACTTCGAGACCTTCCCCGCCTCCGATGCGAACCTCGCGTGGGCGCTCGACCTCGAGGCGGACCGGATGGTCCACAGCTTCATCGCGAAGAAGGACCTCGAGTCCGAGATGACGGTGGTCCGGAACGAGTTCGAGCTCGGCGAGAACAACCCGGGCGGCGTGCTCGAGGAGCGGGTCCTCTCGACCGCCTTCCTCTGGCACAACTACGGGAAGTCCACCATCGGCGCCCGGAGCGACATCGAGCAGGTCCCGATCGAGCGCCTGCAGGGCTTCTACCGGAAGTACTACCAGCCCGACAACGCGATGCTCGTCGTGGCCGGGCGCTTCGATCCCGCCGCGGCGCTCCGGCTCGTCGGCCGGACCTTCGGGCGGATCCCGCGGCCGGCGCGGACGGGGGAGATGCGGCTCTGGCCGACCTACACCCGCGACCCCGTCCAGGACGGCGAGCGCGAGGTGACGCTCCGCCGGGTCGGGGACGTGCAGGTCCTCTCGATGGCCTACCACGTGCCGTCGGGGGCCGATCCCGACTTTCCCGCGGTGGACATCCTCGCCGAGGTGATCGGCGACTCCCCGTCGGGCCGGCTGTACAAGGCGCTCGTCGAGCCCAAGCTGGCCGCGTCGGTGTCGAGCTACGCCTACCAGCTCCGCGAGCCGGGCGTGCTGCTCGCCACCGCGGAGGTGCGGAAGGAGCAGTCCCTCGCCGACGCCGAGCGCGCGATGCGCGCGGCGCTCGACTCGGTCGTGGCGCGGCCGCCGAGCGCGGAAGAGGTGGACCGCGCGCGCACGGCGCTCCTCAAGAACATCGACCTCCTGCTCAACAACTCGGACCGGGTGGGGCTCAACCTCTCCGAGTGGGCGGCGATGGGCGACTGGCGCCTGCTCTTCCTCCACCGCGACCGGCTGCGGAAGGTGACCCCCGCGGACGTGCAGCGCGTCGCGGCGGCGTACCTCAAGCCCGACAACCGCACCGTCGGCCGGTTCATCCCGGCGGAGAAGCCCGACCGCGCCCCGCTGCCGGGGGACGTGGACGTGGCGGCGCTCGTCGCCGGCTACAAGGGCGACACGGCGCTCGCCGCCGGCGAGGCGTTCGACCCGTCCACCGGCAACGTCGAGCGCCGCGTGACGCGCGGGGCGCTCCCCTCGGGGCTCGAGGTCGCCTACCTGCCCAAGAGGAACCGCGGCCAGACGGTGAACGCGACGCTCGCCCTCCGCTACGGGACCCTCGAGCGGGTGACCGGGAAGGCGGTCGCCGCGGACCTCGCCGCGGACATGCTGCTCCGCGGCACGAAGTCGAAGACGCGGCAGCAGATCAAGGACGAGCTCGACCGGCTCAAGGCGCGCGTCTTCCTGGGCGGCGGGCCCACGCAGCTCAACGTGAACGTCGAGACGACCGGCCCCAACCTGCCCGCGGTGCTCCGCCTCCTCGGCGAGGTTCTCCGCGAGCCCGCGTTCGATGCGAAGGAGTTCGAGGAACTCCGGCAGGAGAACCTGGCCGGCATCGAGCAGCAGCGCTCGGAGCCGACCGCGCTCGCGGTCCAGGCCTACGCACGCTACGTGAATCCCTACCCGAAGGGCGACCCGCGCTACACGCCGACCTTCGACGAGCAGGTCGCGGACTACACCGCCGCCACCCTCGCCGACGCGCGCGACTTCTACGCGGGCTTCCTCGGCGCGAGCCACGGCGAGCTCGCCGTGGTCGGCGACTTCGACGTGAAGGAGGTGGACCAGGTGGTGCGCGAGGTGTTCGGGGCCTGGAAGAGCCCGGCGCCCTACGCGCGCATCCCGCGCGAGGCCAAGCCCGTCGAGCCGACGGGCATGACGATCGAGACGCCGGACAAGGCGAACGCCTTCTTCCTCGCGGGCGAGACGGTCCCGATGCGGGACGACGATCCCGACTACCCCGCGATGATGCTCGCGAACTACATGATGGGCGGCGGCTTCCTCAACTCTCGCCTCGCCGTGCGCATCCGGCAGAAGGAGGGGCTGAGCTACGGCGTCGGCTCGATGTTCTCCGCGAGCCCGCTCGACCGCTCGGGCGGCTGGCAGGCCTACGCGATCTACGCCCCGCAGAACGCGGCGAAGCTCGAGCAGGCCTTCCGCGAGGAGGTGGAGCGGGCGGCGAAGGACGGCTTCGCGCCCGAGGAGGTCGCGAAGGCCAAGGAGGGATACCTCGAGTCGCGCAAGCTGAGCCGCTCGCAGGACGGCCCGCTCGCCGGCCAGCTGGGCACCGGCCTCTTCCTCGACCGGACCTTGGCGTGGGACGCGCAGTTCGAGGAGAAGATCCGCGCCCTGACGCCGGAGCAGGTTTCGGCGGCGTTCCGGCGGGTCGTGGACCCGGCGAAGCTCGTCATCGTGAAGGCGGGCGACTTCAAGAAGGCCACCCCGCAGCCCTGACCCAGTCGGGGTCCACGTCGCGGCGCGGCGAGACGGTTCTGTCTCGCCGCGCCGTGACGTTCCGGTGCCTGCCTCGGCCGGCGGCCATTGCCCCGGACCGTCAACGGGCGTAACCTACGTCACCTGTCAACTTCGATTGACAATGCGACCTGTCTATCCCTTCAGCGCCATCGTGGGCCAGGAGGAGATGAAGCGCGCCCTCCTGATCGCCGCCGTGGATCCCGGCGTCGGGGGCGTGATGATCTTCGGGGATCGCGGCACGGGGAAGTCCACCGCCGTGCGCGCGATGCCCGCCCTCCTGCCGCCCATGGACGTCGTGGAGGGGTGCCGCTACGGCTGCGATCCGGCCGCGAACGGTGCCCGCTGCGAGGAGTGCCGCGCCCGCGAGGCGGCCGGCGAGCGCATGCGCCGCCGGCGCACGAGCGTGCCCGTCGTGGACCTCCCCCTCGGCGCCACCGAGGACCGCGTCGTGGGTGCGCTCGACCTGGAGCGCGCGCTCACCCGCGGCGAGAAGGCGTTCGAGCCCGGGCTGCTGGCGCGGGCCCACCGCGGCTTCCTCTACCTCGACGAGGTGAACCTCCTGGAGGACCACCTCGTGGACCTCCTCCTCGACGTCGCCGCGTCGGGCGAGAACCTCGTGGAACGCGAGGGACTCTCGCTCCGCCACCCGGCGCGCTTCGTCCTGATCGGGAGCGGCAACCCGGAGGAGGGGGAGCTTCGCCCGCAACTCCTCGACCGCTTCGGGCTGAGCGTCGAGGTCACGACGCCGACGGACCTCGACGCGCGGCTCGAGGTCGTGCGCCGGCGTGACGCGTTCGACCGCGACCCCGACGGCTTCCTCGCGCGCTGGCACCGCCGGGACCTCGAGGTCCGCAAGCGCATCGTCGCGGCGCGCGAGCGGCTCGCCGGGGTCGAGGTGCCCGACGCCGTCCTGCGCCGCGCCGGCGAGCTCTGCCTGCGGCTCGGCACCGACGGCCTCCGGGGCGAGCTCACCCTGCTGCGGGCCGCGCGCGCCCTCGCCGCCTACGAGGGACGGCGCGCGGCCACCGACGAGGACGTGCGCGCCGTCGCCCCGTCGGCGCTCCGGCACCGCCTCCGCCGCAACCCGCTGGACGACACTGGGTCCACCGCCCGCGTGGAGCGCGCTCTCGCCGAGGTCTACCCCCCGCCAGGATGACCGCCGCCGCGCCCCCCCGCTGGTCCGCGGCGGAACTCGCGTCCGCCGCGCTCGCCGTGCTCGCGATCGACCCCGCGGGCACCGGCGGAGTCCGCCTGCACGGGCCGGCCGGCGACGCGCGGGCCGCCTGGCTCGCGGCACTCGGCGCGCTCCTCCCGGCGCAGGCGCCGGTGCGCCGCGTCCCGGCCGGCGTAGGGATGGACCGGCTCGTGGGCGGGCTCGACCTCGCCGCGACCCTCGCCGCCCAGCGCCCGGTGCTCGAACCCGGGCTGCTCGGTGCCGCCGACGGCGGCCTGCTCGTCGTCACGATGGCCGAGCGCCTGGCGCCGGGCCTCGCCGGGGCGATCGCCGCGGCGTGCGACACGGGCACGGCGCGCATCGAGCGCGAGGGGCTCGCCGCGGAGACGCCCGCGCGCTTCGCCCTGGTGCTGCTCGACGAGGGCGAGGCGGACGAGCCGCCGCCCGCCGCGGCGCTGCTCGAGCGCACGGGCGTGCACGTGACGCTCTCCGGCGTCGCGGGCGACGTCCGCTTCGACGCCGTGGACGGGACGGAGGTCGCCGCGGCCCGCGCGCGACTCGCGGACGTCGGGGACGGCGACGCGGCCCGCCTGCTCGTCGCCGCCGGGCTCCGGCTCGGCGTGCCGTCGCTGCGGGCACCGCTCGCGGCGCTCCGGGCCGCGCGCGCCCTCGCCGCCCTCGCCGGGCGCACCGCGCCCGACGACGACGACCTCGCCCTCGCCACCGCGCTCGTCCTGCTGCCGCGTGCGACGGCCCCGCTCGACGCCGGGCCGCCCGCGGAACCGGAGGCGCCGCCCCCGCCGGCCGAGTCGCGTGCCGACGAGGGCGACGACGCGCCCGCGCCGGACGGTCCGCTCGACGACCGGCTCGTCCAGGCGGTGCGCGCCGCGCTGCCGTCGGGGCTGCTCGGCGACCTCGCGCGCCTCGCGGCCCGCGGCCAGGGTGCCGGCCGGGCACGCACCGGCACCGAGGTGGCCTCGGCACGGTTCGGACGTCCTGCCGGCACGCGCCGGGGCGACCCGCGCCGGGCGCGGCTCGACCTCCTCGCCACGCTGCGCACCGCCGCGCCCTGGCAGCGGGCGCGCGGGCGGCCGGCGGGGGACCGTTCGGCGCCGCTGCGGATCCGCGCCGACGACTTCCGCGTGCGCCGCCTCGTGCACAAGGTGGGAACGACGGTGATCTTCGCGGTGGACGCCTCGGGTTCCTCGGCGCTCCAGCGGCTCAACGAGGCGAAGGGTGCGGTGGAGCTCCTGCTCGCGGAGAGCGACGTCCGCCGCGACCGCGTGGCGCTCGTCGCCTTCCGGGGCACGCGCGCGGAGGTGGTGCTCCCCCCCTCGCGCTCGCTCGCGCGCGCGCGGCGCGCCCTCGCGGCGGTGCCGGGCGGAGGCGGGACACCGCTCGCGGCGGCGCTCGAAACGGCCCAGCTCGTCGCGCACGGCGTCCGCCGCGCCGGCGGG
>JBAIWX010000001.1:0-3307 GCA_037916975.1 Gemmatimonadales bacterium | reverse complement strand
CGTCGCGGCGCAGGTGGCGGCGGCGGTTCGGGAGCGGCGCGACGGCCGGTTCCGGACCGCGCTCGTCCGGCGCCGCGCGCTGCTCGTGGGCCGGCCCGCGGCGCTCGCCGCCGCGGGGCCGCAGGACGGCCTCGAGCCGGTCCCGCTCCCCGACGCCGAGCCGCCGCATCCCGTGCGGGACCTCGCGCAGGCCGCGCGTGCGGTGGACGCCGCCCGCGGGGCGCTCGAGGTGGGCGTGGGGCTCGCGTACCGGGAACGGAGCGACGCCTGGCTCGTGGTGGACGGCTCGCTCGCGGAGAGCCAGGCGTGGGCGGCCGACCCGCGGATGCTCGGCGTGGCGAAGAGCCACGCATCGCTGCCCTTCGAGGGCGCGGCGCTCGAGGCCTACCTGACGCTGCCGGCCGGCCATCGCTCGCCGCTCTTCGAGCCCGCGTCCCGTCGGCTCGCGCCGGTGCGGGCGTGGGCGCTGCGGCTCTGGCCGTGGGAGGGGAAGGACCTGCTGCACGGGCTCGTGCGCGTCGAGGTGGCGCCGGCGAACGGGACCCCGGCGGTCGCCGGGCAGCTCTCCCGCTGGCTCCTCGCCGAGCGCGCCCCGATCAGCGCCCCCGACGCGCGGTGGGACCGCCTCCTCTACGGCATCCGGAGCGTCGAGGAGTTCCTCCGCGCCACCGCCTGAGGGGCGCGCCGGTTACCATTCCGGCATGACCGAGCTGCCGATCCCGATCGGGCGCGTCGTCGCGACCGAGCTCCGCCCGAGCACCCCGCACCAGTTCCACTTCTGGACCGCCGCCGACACCACCGTCGGGATCGGCGCCATCGTGCGCGTGGACCACGAGGGGCGGACGGTGTACGCCGTCGTGACCGACGGCCACGCGTGGGCCGACCTCGCCTCGCCGCTCCACGCCGTGATCGGCGCCGACGGCGACCCCGCACAGGCCGGGCGCGAGCCGAGCCGCCGCGCGGAGATCCGCCTCTTCACCGCCGCGGTGCTCCGGCAGGTGCCCGAGGAGCCGCTCCAGCCCGTGCCCCTCGGCGCGGTGCACCTCGCCTCCGACGCCGACGTGCAGCTCGCCCTCCGCATGGACGCCTTCCTCCGCGCCGAGCGCCCGACCGGCGTGCCCGTCGGCGTCTACGCCGCCGCGGGGCGCGAGTCGCCGGTCTACCTCGACGCCGACTTCCTCCTCGGGCCCGAGGCGGCGCACCTCAACATCACCGGCGTCTCGGGCCTCGCAACCAAGACGAGCGCCGTCGAGTTCCTGCTCGGGAGCATCTTCCAGGCGTTCCCGGCGCACCGCGGCTCCATCGCCGCGGTCTGCTTCAACGTGAAGGGCCCGGACCTCTGCTTCCTCGACCAGCCCGCCGCGCTGGGGGAGGCGGACCGCGCGCTCTACGCGCGGCTCGGCCTCGCGCCGGAACCGTTCCGGAACGTCCGGTACTACGCGCCCCACAAGGCCGACGGCGTCAACCTGAACACGCTCCGCACCCACGAGGCGCTGCTCCACAACGTGGAGCCGCTCGTCTGGGGGCTCCGCGAGGTGCTCGACTTCGCGGAGGTCGTGATGAACCGCGACGACGTGGACGCCAAGGCCGATGCCTTCATCGACTTCCTGGCCGACCGCGTGGTGGGGAAGGAGTTCACCGACGAGCAGCTGCGCGGCCGCCCGTTCCGCGTGGAGAGCTTCGCCGACCTCGAGGAGTTCTTCCGCGCGATCTTCGATGCGATGGAGGCCTTCGGCGGCCGCGAGATCTGGCGCACGCACCACGTCGCCACGATCCGCAAGGTGCGCAACCGCCTCGGCAACATCTCCACCCGCGCGCGCGGCCTCGTCACCGACGACGGCGCGGCGAACGACCTCCCGTGGGGCCGCTTCGAGGACCGCGGGCTCTACGTCGTGGACGCCGCGGGCCTCGACCCGCTCGCGCAGGACCTCGTCTTCGCCCGCGTCGTCTCGAAGCTGCGCGAGCACCTCGAGCGCCGCGACCTCGGCGTGGACCACGTGGTCGTCTTCGTGGACGAGCTCAACAAGTACGCCCCCGCCGACGGCCCCGACACCTACGTCCGGCGCATGCTCCTCGACCTCGCCGAGCGCGGCCGCTACCTCGGCCTCGTCCTCTTCTCCGCGCAGCAGTTCCGGTCGCAGGTGCTCCGGCGGGTGACGGGGAACGCCGGCACCGCCGTCTACGGCCGGATGGACATGGACGAGCTGGCGACGTCGGGCTACGGCACCCTCTCGCCGGCCACGAAGATCAAGCTCGCCACCCTCCCCAAGGGCGAGCTGATGCTCCGCCATCCGCACTTCACCCAGCCCGTCTTCGTGCGCTTCCCGCGCCCCGCGGTGCTGGGTGGCCGCGAGGGGGTGGAACGCTTCCCGCCGGCCCCCGAGCTCCCCTTCGCGCAGGCGGTGGCGCGGCAGCTCCGCGCCATGGACGCCGGGATCCGCACCGACGACGTCGTGGCGCTCCTCGACGGGCGCCGCGAGGAGGACGTGCGGCGCGCCCTCGGCGCCACGCGGCGCGCGCGCCCCGACGACCCGCTCGCCTTCTTCCGCGCGGCGCTGGGCCGCCGCGTCGCCGCCGAGGTGCCCGCGGCGCGGCGCGGCGTGCGCCCGGTCGCGGCGCCCGACGATCCCTACCGCTGACGGGCGAGGGGCTCACGGCCCCTTAAGAGGCGACTCATCCTCGCCTCACCCCCTCCGCTTCATCTTCCCCTCACGCTCGCGGCGGCCGGGCCGGACCCGGTCCCCGGGTGGGGAGGTCCCGCCATGGTCACCACGCTCACGCTGTCGCCCGTCGCCCGGCCCCGCCGGATCCCCCCGGTGCCCGAGCCCTGGCAGGCGCCGCCGCCTGTCGTGCCGCCGGCGCCGCCCCCCGCGCCAACGCTGCTCGGCACGCTGCCCCTCTCGCACCCCGCCGGCCAGCTCCGTGCGGCGCACCCGCTGCTCTCCGCGGCGGTGCACGGCGTCCTGCTCGCCACCGCCGTCGTCGCCTCCCGCGCAGTGCCCGCGGCCGCGCGTGCCCTCAGCGACACGACGCTGGTGGCGCTCTTCCAGGACGTCTCCGGCGTGACGCGGCGCGCGGCGGCGCCCGACCGGGCCCAGGCGCGGGTCGGCGGGGGCGGGGAAGGCGCGGGCGCCGGCGTGCTGGTGGTGGTGAACCCGCCGCCCAAGGGCTTCCAGACGATCGACCTGCTCGACGGCATCCCGAAGGACATCCCGCCGGTGGACCTCGGCGCGCGGCCCTTCGACCCGAACGACTTCAGCGGCCGCGGCGTCGAGGGCGGGGTGGCCGGGGGCGTCGTGGGCGGGAC